>DATCQX010000279.1:0-31524 GCA_036569285.1 Streptomyces sp. | reverse complement strand
GACAGCACAACCGGTCGCCGAGCCAGACAGGCCGACGTCCGCTCCAGGGAAGGACCCTTCGTGAGCGACACCACCGATCTGATGGGCGCACGTGTCGAGGAGACCGCTGCCGCGCCCGCCACGGACGCCTCCGCGCCTGCCTCCGGTGCCGGCTCCCGGCGGCGCCGCGGTACCGGCCTCGAGGGCATGGTGCTGGCAGAGCTTCAGCAGGTCGCATCCGGCCTCGGCATCAAGGGCACCGCGCGGATGCGCAAGAGCCAGCTGATCGAGGTCATCAAGGAGGCGCAGGGCGGAGCCGCCGCTGCCGCCCCGCAGGCCGAGGCCCCGGCCGAGAAGCCCAAGCGCCGCGCCACCTCCCGCGCCCGGACGGCCGAGCCGGCCCCCGCCGAGGCGCCCGCGGCCGAGCAGGCCACCGCCCAGCAGCAGATCGAGATCCCCGGCCAGCCCGCCGGTGACGCCCCCGTCGAGCGCCGTGGCCGCCGCCGCGCCACCGCCGAGGCCGGCGCCCCCGCGGCCGTCGTCGAGACGGTCGCCGCCGAGGCGAAGACCGAGCCCCGCGCCGAGGCGCCCGCCACCTCCGCCGCGCAGCCGCAGGCCGACGCCGGTGAGGGCGAGGGCCGCCGCCAGGGCCGCCGCGAGCGCGGCCGTGACCGCGACCGGGGCGAGCGCGGCGAACGCGGTGAGCGCCGTGGCCGCGGCGACGACCAGCAGGGCCAGGGCCGCCCGGAGCGCCAGCCGCGCCAGGACCGCCAGGAGCAGCAGGGCGGCGGCCGTCAGGACCGCCAGCGCGACAACGGCCCCCGCGCGGACGAGGACGACGAGTTCGGCGACGGCCGCCGTGGCCGCCGGGGCCGCTACCGTGACCGCCGCGGTCGCCGTGGCCGTGACGAACTGGGCGCACCCGAGCCGCAGTTGGCCGACGACGACGTCCTGATCCCGGTCGCGGGCATCCTCGACATCCTCGACAACTACGCCTTCATCCGTACCTCGGGCTACCTCCCGGGCCCCAACGACGTGTACGTCTCGCTCGCCCAGGTCCGCAAGAACGGCCTGCGCAAGGGCGACCACGTCACCGGTGCGGTCCGCCAGCCCAAGGACGGCGAGCGGCGTGAGAAGTTCAACGCGCTCGTCCGCCTCGACTCCACCAACGGCATGGCGCCCGACTCGGGCCGGGGCCGTCCGGAGTTCAACAAGCTGACGCCGCTGTACCCGCAGGACCGGCTCCGCCTGGAGACCGACCCGGGCGTGCTGACCACGCGGATCATCGACCTCGTGTCGCCGATCGGCAAGGGCCAGCGCGGTCTGATCGTGGCCCCGCCGAAGACCGGCAAGACCATGATCATGCAGGCCATCGCCAACGCGATCACGCACAACAACCCCGAGTGCCACCTGATGGTCGTCCTCGTCGACGAGCGTCCGGAAGAGGTCACCGACATGCAGCGGTCGGTGAAGGGCGAGGTCATCTCCTCGACCTTCGACCGCCCGGCCGAGGACCACACCACGGTCGCCGAGCTGGCCATCGAGCGCGCCAAGCGGCTCGTGGAGCTGGGGCACGACGTCGTCGTCCTGCTCGACTCCATCACCCGCCTCGGCCGCGCGTACAACCTCGCGGCCCCGGCCTCCGGGCGCATCCTGTCCGGTGGTGTCGACTCGACGGCCCTCTACCCCCCGAAGCGGTTCTTCGGCGCCGCGCGCAACATCGAGGACGGCGGTTCGCTGACGATCCTCGCGACGGCGCTCGTCGACACCGGGTCCCGCATGGACGAGGTGATCTTCGAGGAGTTCAAGGGCACCGGCAACATGGAGCTCAAGCTCGACCGGAAGCTTGCCGACAAGCGGATCTTCCCGGCCGTCGACGTCGACGCGTCCGGTACCCGTAAGGAAGAGATCCTGCTCGGCAACGAGGAGCTGGGGGTCGTCTGGAAGCTGCGTCGTGTGCTGCACGCGCTCGACCAGCAGCAGGCGATCGAGCTGCTCCTCGACAAGATGAAGCAGACGAAGTCGAACGCCGAGTTCCTGATGCAGATCCTCAAGACGACGCCGGGTAACGGCGACTGATCCCGGGTCTTGAAGCGGTCACTCCCTGAACACAGGGGGTGACCGCTTTTCTCTGTTTTTTCTGTGGTTTTGGTCGGGTCTGGCGACTTGTGCAACCCTGTCCGGAGTTTCCCCGTCTGATCTGGCGGAGTGATGATGAGACGAGGCAGCAGAGAGTCGAGGAGACATGTCCGCCGAGAGCACACCTGAGATACCGGGCCGGGGTCCGGCTCACCGCAAGCCGAAGAGGCGGCGGGGGCTGGTGGTGGGGGCGTGGGTCGCCGGAGGGGTGCTGGTCCTCGGTGGGACCGGGGCGGGGTATCTGTACTTCAAGCTCAACGGCAACATCAAGAGTGTCGACATCGACCAGGCGCTCGGGTCCGACCGGCCCGTCAAAGTCGACAACGGGTCCGAGAACATTCTCGTGCTGGGGTCGGACTCGCGGTCCGGGGCCAACAAGCGGCTGGGCGGGGGGACCGACGACGGGAGCGCGCGGTCGGACACGGCGATGATCGTGCACGTCTATCAGGGGCACAAGAAGGCGAGCGTCGTCTCCGTGCCCCGGGACACGCTGGTGGACCGGCCCGCCTGCACGGACTCCTCCGGGGTGACGCACGACGCGGCTCGGGGGGTGATGTTCAACACCGCGTACACCGTGGGTGGGGCGGCTTGTGCGGTGAAGACCGTCGAGGCCATCACCGATCTGCGCATGGATCACTATCTTGAGGTCGACTTCTCCGGGTTCCAGAAGCTGATCGACGAGCTCGGGGGTGTGCGGGTGACCACCACCAAGGCCATCGAGGACAAGGACAGCCACCTCGACCTGGCGGCCGGGACGCACACGTTGAACGGGCAGCAGGCGCTCGGGCTCGTCCGTACCCGGCACGGTGTCGGGGACGGGTCCGACCTCGGGCGTATCCAGCTCCAGCAGGCGTTCGTCAAGGCCCTCGTCAACCAGGTCAAGTCCATCGGGCTCTTCACCAGCCCCACCAAGCTGTACGGGCTCGCCGACACGGCCACGAAAGCGGTGACGACCGACTCCGACCTCGGCTCCGTCAACTCGTTGATGTCCTTCGCGAACGGCCTCAAGGGGATCGGCTCCGGCGACATGACGATGGTCACGATGCCGGTCCAGTACGACCCGGTGAACCCGAACAGGGTGGTCATCGCCGAGGCGAAGGCTCAGCAGGTGTGGGGGGCGCTTAGGGGGGATCTGCCGATCCCGAGGGCTGCTACGCAGGGGACGGCGACGGGGGAGGCTGGTGGGGTGGTGGCTTCGTCGTAGGGGGCCGGGTGCGGGTTGTCTGTGGCTGGTCGCGCCCACGCGGCGGTAGCCGCAGATCAGATACAGCCCCGCGCCCCTAAAAGACTTCGGGTGCGGATCCGTTGCAGTCTGAAAAGCATGGCGCTTGCGCCGGCTTTTCAGGGGCGCGGGGCTGTGTCCATTTGCGGCTCCGCCGCGTGGGCGCGACCAGCCACGACGCGCCCGCAGCCCGCACCCGGGAATACCTCCCCCCACCCCCCGGTTTGGGCGTATGGCACCAGTCCTGGCAGACTGGTTAGTCGGCCCCGGTTCACGCCCCGCAGTCCGCGGAAGCGACCCGGTGCCCTCCCGTTGACATAGGAGACACCTTGAAGCGCGACATCCACCCCGCGTACGTCGAGACGCAGGTCAGCTGCACCTGCGGCGCGTCGTTCACGACTCGCAGCACGATCGAGTCCGGCGCCATCCGTGCCGACGTCTGCTCCGAGTGCCACCCGTTCTACACGGGCAAGCAGAAGATCCTCGACACCGGTGGCCGTGTGGCCCGCTTCGAGGCCCGCTTCGGCAAGGCCGCCGCAGGCTCCAAGAAGTAGCGAGCCCCTCTTCGCCGGTCCACGGCAGTGCCCCCACCCCGGGGCGCTCCGGGACCGGCGTTTTTGGTCGCCGCCCACTTCACCGTCGTAAAACACAGGAGCACCGAGATGTTCGAGGCCGTCGAAGAACTGGTCACGGAACACGCCGACCTGGAGAAGCAGCTCGCCGACCCGGCGGTCTTCGCCGACCAGGCGAACGCGCGCAAGCTGAACAAGCGCTACGCCGAGCTGACCCCCATCGTCGCGACGTACCGCTCCTGGAAGCAGACCGGTGACGACATCGGCACGGCGAAGGAGTTCGCCGCCGACGACCCGGACTTCGCGGCGGAGGTCAAGGAGCTGGAGAAGCAGCGCGAGGAGCTGACCGAGAAGCTGCGCCTGCTGCTCGTTCCCCGGGACCCGTCCGACGACAAGGACGTCATCCTGGAGATCAAGGCGGGCGCCGGCGGCGACGAGTCCGCGCTGTTCGCCGGGGACCTGCTGCGCATGTACCTGCGGTACGCGGAGCGGGTCGGCTGGAAGACCGAGATCATCGACGCCACCGAGTCCGAGCTGGGCGGGTACAAGGACGTCCAGGTCGCCGTCAAGACCAAGGGCGGGAACGGGGCCACCGAGCCCGGCCAGGGTGTCTGGGCGCGGCTGAAGTACGAGGGCGGCGTGCACCGGGTGCAGCGCGTGCCGGCGACCGAGTCGCAGGGGCGGATCCACACCTCCGCCGCGGGTGTGCTCGTCACGCCGGAGGCCGAGGAAGTCGACGTCGAGATCAATCCGAACGACCTGCGCATCGACGTCTACCGGTCGTCCGGGCCGGGCGGGCAGTCCGTCAACACGACCGACTCCGCCGTCCGCATCACACACCTCCCCACCGGCGTCGTAGCCTCCTGCCAGAACGAGAAGAGCCAGTTGCAGAACAAGGAGCAGGCGATGCGTATCCTGCGCTCCAGGCTGCTCGCCGCCGCTCAGGAGGAGGCGGAGCGGGAAGCCGCGGACGCCCGGCGCAGCCAGGTCCGCACCGTCGACCGCTCCGAGAAGATCCGTACGTACAACTTCCCGGAGAACCGCATCTCCGACCACCGCGTCGGATTCAAGTCGTACAACCTGGACCAGGTCCTGGACGGCGACCTCGACGCGGTGATCCAGGCGTGTGTCGACGCGGACTCGGCGGCCAAGCTCGCCGCCGCGTAAGCTCCAGCGCCCCCAGTACGAGAACCGGAGGACCCGCGTGAACCTGCTCCTCGCCGAGGTGGCCCAGGCCACCCAGCGGCTGGCCGACGCCGGTGTGCCCTCGCCGCGCACCGACGCGGAGGAGCTCGCCGCGTTCGTCCACGGGGTGAAGCGCGGCGAGCTGCACTCCGTGAAGGACTCCGACTTCGACGCCCGCTACTGGGAGGTCATCGCCCGGCGCGAGCAGCGCGAGCCGCTCCAGCACATCACCGGGCGCGCCTACTTCCGGTACCTGGAGCTCCAGGTCGGGCCCGGGGTGTTCGTGCCCCGGCCGGAGACCGAGTCGGTCGTCGGGTGGGCCATAGACGCCGTGCGTGCGATGGACGTCGTCGAGCCGACCATCGTCGACCTGTGCACCGGCTCCGGTGCGATCGCCCTCGCCCTCGCCCAGGAGGTGCCGCGGTCCAAGGTGCACGCCGTGGAGCTGTCCGAGGACGCGCTCGTGTGGACGCGGAAGAACATGGCCGGGTCGCGGGTCGATCTGCGGCAGGGGAACGCGCTGGACGCCTTTCCCGACCTCGACGGCCAGGTCGATCTCGTCATCACCAATCCGCCGTACATCCCGCTCACCGAGTGGGAGTACGTCGCTCCCGAGGCCCGTGACTACGACCCCGAGCTGGCTCTGTTCTCCGGGGAGGACGGGCTGACGCTCATCCGGGGGCTGGAGCGGACCGCTCACCGGCTGCTGCGGCCCGGCGGGGTTGTCGTCGTCGAGCACGCCGACACTCAGGGCGGGCAAGTGCCGTGGATCTTCACCGAGGAGCGGGGGTGGGCCGACGCCGCCGATCATCCCGATCTGAACAACCGGCCCCGCTTCGCCACGGCTCGTCGGGCGATGCCGTGATGATGACTGATTCCTACGCAATCGAGGAGGCCGGCTGATGGCACGGCGATACGACACCAACGACGCGACCGACCGGACGACCGGTCTGCGGGAGGCCGCGTCCGCCGTGCGCCGGGGTGAGCTGGTCGTGCTGCCCACGGACACGGTGTACGGGATCGGGGCCGACGCGTTCTCCTCCGAGGCCGTGTCGGACCTTCTCGACGCGAAGGGGCGGGGGCGGAACATGCCTACGCCCGTTCTCATCGGGTCGCCCAACACGTTGCACGGGCTCGTCACGGACTTCTCCGAGCTGGCCTGGGAGCTCGTCGACGCGTTCTGGCCGGGGGCCCTGACGCTGGTCGCCCGGCATCAGCCGTCGCTTCAGTGGGACCTCGGGGACACCCGGGGGACCGTCGCCATCCGGATGCCGCTGCACCCCGTCGCCATCGAGCTGCTCACCGAGGTCGGCCCCATGGCCGTGTCCTCCGCGAACCTGACCGGGCACCCCGCGCCGGAGAACTGTGACGAGGCTCAGGGGATGCTCGGGGACTCCGTCTCCGTCTATCTCGACGGCGGGCCCACGCCGGCGAACGTGCCTTCGTCGATCGTGGACGTCACCCGGGACGTGCCGGTGCTGCTGCGGGCGGGGGCGATCTCCGTGGAGGAGCTGCGGAAGGTCGTACCCGATCTTGAGGTGGCGAATTGACGGGGGGCGTCCGCGCGGTCGTCGGTGGGCGGGGGGTCACCCCATGCCGGGCATAGGCGGTGGGGAGACGGCCGCCGAGATCACGACGACGTTCGGGTTTCCCCGGGACAGTTTCCGGATTCTGCATGTCAGTACCGGGAACGTGTGCCGGTCGCCGATCACCGAGCGGCTCACTCGGCACTTCGTCTCCGAGCGGCTCGGGGTGCTCGGGGGTGGGCTGATCGTCGAGAGCGCGGGGACGTGGGGGCACGAGGGTGCGCCCATGGAGGCCAACGCGGAGGCCGTGCTCGCGGACTTCGGGGCGGACTCGTCCGGGTTCACCGGGCGGGAGCTGCTGGACGAGCATGTCATTCGGGCCGACCTGGTGTTGACGGCTACGCGGGATCATCGGGCCCAGGTGATCTCGATGGGGCACTCGGCGGGGCTGCGGACGTTCACGCTGAAGGAGTTCACGCGGCTGGTGCGGGCCATAGATCCCGCTACCTTGCCGCCGCTGGACGAGGGCGTCGTCATGCGTGCCCGGGCTCTGGTGCGGGCCGCTGCCGCGCTGCGAGGGTGGTTGTTGGCGCCCACCGCTGAGGCGGATGAGGTGCATGATCCTTACGGGGCGCCGTTGCCGTTCTTTCGGTCCATCGGGGACGAGATACATCAGGCGCTTGATCCCGTGGTGACCGCGTTGACCGGGGTTGCCGCGCGGATGTAGGTGGTGGGTCGGGGGGCCGGGGGTGCGGCGAGCCCGTCGCCTTCTGTCTCCCCTGGGTTTTCAGGGCTGCGGTGCCTTCGGTGCAGTAAGCGACGGGCTGCGCCGCACCCCCGGCCCCCGCTCCCCGCCGTTGGCGGCTTTCCCCCGGTGGGTGGGTTTGCGGTGTGCGGCCTACATTGGGAGTACGTCCGCTTCTAGGCTCGGAGCCTGTCATGAGCGTCTCCCTGGGTGTGCCGGGTGCTGATGTGCTGGTGCGGCAAGATCCTGAGATGGCTGAGGTGCTGCTGGGGGAGTGGCGGCGGCAGGCTTCTGGGTTGCAGCTGGTGGCCGCTGAGAATTTCTGTTCGCCTGCTGTGTTGAGTGCGCTGGGGTCTGTGCTCGCCAATAAGTATGCGGAGGGGTATCCGGGGGCTCGGCATCATGGTGGGTGCGAGATCGTGGATGTGGCTGAGCGGGTTGCTGTGGAGAGGGCCAAGGCTTTGTTCGGGGCTGGGCATGCGAATGTGCAGCCGCATTCCGGGTCTTCTGCGGTGTTGGCTGCTTATGCGGCTCTGTTGCGGCCTGGGGATACCGTTCTGGCGCTTGGGTTGCGGGATGGGGGGCATCTTACGCACGGGTCGCCTGTGAATTTTTCTGGGCGGTGGTTCGAGTTCGTCTCTTACGGAGTGGATCCTCGAACTGGGTTTGTTGATTATGGGGCTGTGCGGGAGTTGGCTCGGGTGTGTCGGCCCAAGGCTATTGTCTGTGGGTCCATTGCTTATCCCCGGCATCTTGATTATGGGGTTTTCCGGGAGGTCGCCGATGAGGTGGGGGCCTATTTGATCGCTGATGCCGCGCATCCCATCGGGTTGGTCGCGGGGGGTGTGGCGCCCAGTCCGGTGCCCTACGCGGATGTGGTGTGTGCCACCACGCACAAGGTGTTGCGGGGGCCTCGGGGCGGGATGGTGTTGTGCGGGGAGGAGCTGGCGGAACGGGTTGACCGGGCGGTTTTTCCGTTCACCCAGGGTGGGGCGCAGATGCACAGCGTGGCTGCCAAGGCGGTTGCGTTCGGGGAGGCTGCTTCTCCAGGGTTCGCTGCCTATACGCGGCAGGTCGTCGCCAACGCCCGGGTGCTGGCGGCGGGGCTCGCGGCCGAGGGGATGCGGGTGGTGACCGGGGGGACCGATACGCATGTGGTCGTGGCCGATCCTTCGCCGCTGGGTCTCGACGGGCGGGACGCGAAGGGGCGGCTGGCGGCTGTTGGGGTGGTTCTCGACTGTTGTGTGGTGCCTGGGGGCGGGGGGAGGGGGTTGAGGCTGGGGACGGCTGCTGTGACTACTCAAGGGATGGGGGAGGCGGCTATGGCTCGGATCGCCGCGCTCATCGCCGGGGTGGTCAGGGGTGAGGTGAGCGGGAGGAGAGGGCGTGAGGAAGTTGAGGAGCTGGTGCGGGATTGTCCGCCGTATCCCGACTGAACGTGGTGGGGCGGGCAGTCGTACTGAAGGTCGCACAGCCGGACGTGCAACCATCGTGGCTACCCGGATGTCTCCACACGTATGCGCTCGTCGCTAGGGTGTGGGGCTGAGATGGCCAGCGAGACCTGTGGGGAAGCCCGTGCGTGAATACCTCCTGACGCTCTGCATCACGGCCGCGGTGACATATCTGCTGACCGGGCCGGTGCGGAAGTTCGCGATCGTGGCCGGGGCCATGCCGGAGATCCGGGCGCGTGACGTGCACCGGGAACCGACTCCGCGGCTCGGTGGGATCGCGATGTTCTTCGGGCTGTGCGCGGGGTTGCTGGTCGCGGATCATCTGACCAACCTGAACGATGTGTTCGAGAAGTCGAACGAGCCTCGGGCGTTGTTGTCGGGGGCCGCGCTGATCTGGCTGATCGGGGTGCTCGACGACAAGTTCGAGATCGACGCCTTGATCAAGCTGGGTGCGCAGATGATCGCCGCGGGTGTCATGGTCGTCCAAGGGCTGACGATCCTGTGGCTGCCGATCCCGTTCGTGGGGACTGTCGCGTTGACGCAGTGGCAGGGGACCCTGCTGACGGTGGCGCTGGTGGTCATCACGATCAACGCCGTCAACTTTGTGGACGGTCTTGACGGGCTCGCGGCGGGGATGGTCTGCATCGCCGCCGCCGCGTTCTTCATGTACGCCTACCGGGTCTGGTACTCGTACGGGATCGAGGCCGCCGCGCCGGCGACGTTGTTCTCGGCGATCCTGATGGGGATGTGTCTCGGGTTCCTGCCGCACAACATGCATCCGGCGCGGATTTTCATGGGCGACTCGGGGTCGATGCTGATCGGGCTGATCCTGGCGGCCGGTGCGATCTCCATCACGGGGCAGGTCGATCCGGACGCGATGCTGCTGTACGCCGGGTCCGAGCGGGACGCCGTTCACCAGATGGTGCCTGTTTACATTCCGCTGTTGATGCCGTTGACGATCATCGCGATTCCGGCCGCCGACCTGATCCTGGCGATCGTGCGCCGGACCTGGAAGGGACAGTCGCCGTTCGCCGCCGACCGGGGGCATCTGCACCACCGGCTCCTGGAGGTCGGGCACTCGCACAGCCGGGCTGTGCTGATCATGTACTTCTGGTCGGCGCTGATCGGGTTCGGGGCGCTCGCGTACTCCGTCAACTCGACGTCGATGTGGATCGTCCTCAGCATCACGGCGCTCAGCGCGGTGGGGCTCGTGTTGCTGTTGCTGCCCCGGTTCACGCCGCGGGCCCCGCTGTGGGCGCAGGCGTTCGTGCCGCCGCGTTACCGGCGTCGCAGGGCTGTGGTGGAGGAGGCCCCGGTGGCTTCCGAGGAGGTCGAGGAGCGCACCCCGGTGGGGGTTCCCCGAAGGTGAGAACGTTCCTGGGCCTTGGGGCTTCAAGGTAAGAATCTGACTAGAGCATTGCCAACTCATTGGGGAAGCTAGAGGGTGCGAAGGGTGCAATACCAGACAAGCCCCCTCGGTTTTCGCTCACACGCGCACGTTCACTCTCATGTGTGACGGTGAGCACCCCCAGCAGGTAAAGACCTCATCAAATAGTTTGTGATACGGTTCACGAGAACCCCGGACAGAGCCGAAAGACCGCAGTGCGACGGTCCCGAGGTCTGAGGTCTCGCCCCCCTGAACCGGGTCTACGCTCGTCCATGACGACAACCCTGCCCCCCTTTTGAAAAGCGGAGTTCCGCCATGCCGTCCAACGACGTCCGGATTCTGGCCCAGGCCGCTGTGCCCACAGCCGCCGCCGGCGCGATCGCAGCCGTGGTGAGCGGTGTGGTCGCGGGTGGCAAGGGCGCGATCGGGGCGGTCGTCGCGACGGTCGTGGTGATGCTCTTCATGGGGATCGGGCTGTACGTCCTCCAGCGCACGGCCAAAACGCTTCCGCAGCTGTTCCAGGCGATGGGGCTGATGCTCTACGCGGTACAGATCCTGCTGCTGTTCGTCTTCATGTCCGTGTTCAAGGACACCACCCTGTTCAACCCCCGGGCCTTCGCCGTCACGCTCGTCGTCGCCACCATCGCGTGGATCGCGGCTCAGACGCGTGCCCACATGAAAGCCAAGATCCTCTACGTCGAACCCGAAAAATCGGGGCACTCGTCGTGAGAGGTAGGGGCGGGATAAAGACGTACGACAGATCCTGCTATCGTCCGGTGCCAACTGCGGCATCGCGGGCGCGGGCATTCGAGCTGACGCCTGTCCATTCGCGAGGCGAGATGCCCCTGAGCCGCCCCCACATCCGTAACACCAGTCCCGTGCCGAACGGCGGCCCCGCGCCGCGCCGACACAACGAGGTTGCCGTACCTATGCGCCATGACGAAGGAGCCCGCGGTGAGTGCTGACCCGACGCAGACGCTCGCTTTCGACACGAGTTGTCACCTGTTCGACGGGTGTGGCTTCGACACGGTCGCTCCGGGCCTGCACTCGTTCCTGTTCAAGCCGCTGTTCGGCGACGCTGACAGCAACCTGTACTTCAACAAGACGATGCTGCTGGCGCTTCTCGGCTCGATCATCATCGTCGCCTTCTTCTGGGCCGCCTTCGGTAAGCCGAAGGTCGTCCCGGGCAAGCTTCAGATGGTCGCCGAGGCCGGTTACGACTTCATCCGGCGCGGCGTCGTCTACGAGACCATCGGGAAGAAGGAAGGCGAGAAGTACGTACCGCTCGTCGTCTCGCTCTTCTTCTTCGTCTGGGTGATGAACCTCTGGTCGATCATTCCGATCGCCCAGTTCCCGGTCACCTCGATCATTTCGTACCCGGCGGTCCTCGCGGGCCTGGTGTACATCCTGTGGGTCTCCCTGACCTTCAAGCGTCACGGGTTCGTCGGCGCCTTCAAGAACTTCAGCGGCTACGACAAGTCCCTCGGCGCGGTCCTGCCGATGGTCATGGCCCTCGAACTGCTCTCGAACCTGATCGTGCGCCCCTTCACGCACGCGGTCCGGCTCTTCGCGAACATGTTCGCCGGCCACACCCTGCTGCTGCTCTTCACCATCGCCAGCTGGTACATGCTCAACGGCGTCGGCATCGCCTACTCCGGTGTGTCCTTCGTGATGGTGATCGTGATGACGGCCTTCGAGCTCTTCATCCAGGCGGTCCAGGCGTACGTGTTCGTCCTGTTGACCTGCAGCTTCATCCAGGGCGCGCTCGCCGAGCACCACTGAGTACTCGCCCGCCTGACCACCCCCCTGCAACCGGTGGCCAACCCCCACCGGTCCTTGAAAGAGAAGGAAGAACCGGACATGTCCGCTCTCCAGACCCTTGCCGCCGGCGTTGAGATCAAGGGCAACCTCGGCTCCATCGGTTACGGCCTCGCCGCCATCGGCCCCGGCGTCGGCGTCGGCATCATCTTCGGTAACGGCACCCAGGCGCTCGCCCGTCAGCCCGAAGCTGCCGGTCTGATCCGCGCCAACCAGATCCTCGGCTTCGCCTTCTGTGAGGCGCTCGCCCTCATCGGTCTGGTCATGCCGTTCGTTTACCCGAGCGCCTGACCTGATCCGTCGGACCGCCCCTTTCGACGAAAGGCACTGATATGAGCCCTCTGGTTCAGCTGGCGGCTGAGGAGGCGGAAAACCCCCTCATCCCGCCGGTCCCCGAGCTCGTCATCGGCCTCATCGCCTTCGTCATCGTCTTCGGCTTCCTCGCCAAGAAGCTCCTCCCGAACATCAACAAGGTTCTGGAAGAGCGTCGCGAGGCCATCGAGGGCGGTATCGAAGACGCGCAGGCCATGCAGCAGGAAGCCCAGAGCGTCCTGGAGCAGTACAAGGCCCAGCTCGCCGAGGCCCGTCACGAGGCCGCCCGTCTGCGCCAGGAGGCGCAGGAGCAGGGTGCCACGCTGATCGCCGAGATGCGTGCCGAAGGCCAGCGGCAGCGCGAGGAGATCGTCGCCGCCGGTCACGCGCAGATCGAGGCCGACCGCAAGGCCGCCTCGTCCGCGCTGCGCCAGGACGTCGGCAAGCTCGCCACCGAACTGGCCGGCAAGCTCGTCGGTGAGTCCCTCGAGGACCACGCCCGGCAGAGCCGCGTCATCGACCGCTTCCTCGATGATCTTGAGGAGAAGGCCGAGGCATCGCGATGAACGGAGCCAGCCGCGAGGCCCTGGCCGCCGCACGGGAGCGCCTCGACGCGCTGACCGACGCCACGTCGGTCGACGCGGGTGCGCTCGCCGGTGAGCTGGCGTCCGTGACCGCACTGCTCGACCGCGAGGTCAGCTTGCGTCGGGTCCTCACCGACCCGGCGCAGTCCGGCGAGGCCAAGGCCCAGCTCGCCGCGCGCCTGCTCGGCGACCGGATCAGCGGCCCCGCCGCCGACCTGGTGGCCGGACTCGTCCGCGCCCGCTGGTCCCAGTCCCGCGACCTGGTGGACGCGCTGGAGGAACTGGCGGACATCGCCGACCTCACCGCCGCGCAGAAGGCGGGCACGCTCGACAACGTCGAGGACGAACTGTTCCGCTTCGGCCGGATCGTCTCCTCCAACACCGAGCTGCGCGCCGCCCTGACCGATCGGAAGGCCACCGCCGCGGCCAAGAGCGAGCTGCTGCGCAGCCTGCTCTCGCGCCGTGCGGACGCGGCCACCGAACGGCTGGTGACCCGCCTGGTGTCCGCGCCGCGTGGCCGTAGCCTGGAAGCGGGCCTGGAGGCCCTCTCCAAGCTCGCCGCCGAGCGCCGGGACCGGATCGTCGCCGTGGTCACCTCGGCGGTTCCGCTGAGCGACGGCCAGAAGCAGCGCCTCGGCGCCGCCCTCGCCAAGCTCTACGGCCACCAGATGCACCTGAACCTCGACGTCGACCCCGCGGTCGTCGGCGGGATCCGGGTGCAGGTCGGTGACGAGGTCATCAACGGCTCGGTCGCCGACCGCATCGAGGACGCCGCCCGCCGTATGGCGAGCTAGCAGTACGAAGCAGAACGTAATACGGCCCGCGTTGGGCCGTGCAGAGGATTCACCTCGTTCAGGGGGGAGTCCGGAGTGCTAGACATCCCCCCAAAGTGAAACTTCGGGCCCAACAAGGAGAGCAGGGAACCCAGATGGCGGAGCTCACGATCCGGCCGGAGGAGATCCGGGACGCACTGGAGACCTTCGTCCAGTCGTACCAGCCGGACGCGGCCTCGCGCGAGGAGGTCGGTACGGTCACCCTTGCCGGCGACGGCATCGCGAAGGTCGAGGGTCTTCCCTCGGCCATGGCCAACGAACTGCTGAAGTTCGAGGACGGCACCCTCGGCCTCGCGCTGAACCTGGAAGAGCGCGAGATCGGCGCCATCGTCCTCGGTGAGTTCAGCGGCATCGAGGAGGGCCAGCCGGTGCACCGCACCGGAGAGGTCCTCTCCGTCGCGGTCGGCGAGGGCTACCTCGGCCGCGTCGTCGACCCGCTCGGCAACCCGATCGACGGCCTCGGCGAGATCGAGACCACCGGCCGCCGCGCCCTGGAGCTCCAGGCTCCCGGCGTCATGGCCCGTAAGTCGGTCCACGAGCCGATGGAGACCGGCTACAAGGCCGTCGACGCCATGACCCCGATCGGCCGCGGCCAGCGCCAGCTGATCATCGGCGACCGCCAGACCGGCAAGACCGCCCTGGCCGTCGACACGATCATCAACCAGCGCGACAACTGGCGCTCCGGCGACCCGAAGAAGCAGGTCCGCTGCGTCTACGTCGCCATCGGCCAGAAGGGCTCGACCATCGCCTCCGTGCGTGGCGCCCTCGAAGAGGCCGGCGCGCTGGAGTACACGACCATCGTCGCCGCCCCCGCGTCCGACCCGGCCGGCTTCAAGTACCTGGCGCCGTACACCGGTTCCGCCATCGGCCAGCAGTGGATGTACGAGGGCAAGCACGTCCTCATCATCTTCGACGACCTGTCGAAGCAGGCCGACGCCTACCGTGCCGTCTCCCTCCTGCTGCGCCGCCCGCCGGGCCGCGAGGCGTACCCGGGTGACGTCTTCTACCTGCACTCCCGTCTCCTGGAGCGCTGCGCGAAGCTCTCCGACGACCTGGGCGCCGGCTCGATGACCGGTCTGCCGATCGTGGAGACCAAGGCGAACGACGTCTCGGCGTTCATCCCGACCAACGTCATCTCCATCACCGACGGCCAGTGCTTCCTGGAGTCGGACCTCTTCAACGCCGGTCAGCGGCCCGCGCTGAACGTCGGTATCTCCGTCTCCCGAGTCGGTGGTTCCGCGCAGCACAAGGCGATGCGCCAGGTCTCCGGCCGTCTGCGCCTCGACCTCGCCCAGTACCGCGAGCTGGAGGCGTTCGCCGCCTTCGGTTCCGACCTGGACGCCGCGTCGAAGGCCCAGCTGGAGCGGGGTTCGCGCCTCGTCGAGCTGCTGAAGCAGGCCCAGTACCAGCCGATGGCCACCGAGGACCAGGTCGTCTCCATCTGGGCCGGCACCAACGGCAAGATGGACGAGGTCCCGGTCGTCGACATCCGCCGCTTCGAGAAGGAGCTGCTGGAGTACCTGCACCGCAAGGAGCAGGGCCTCATGACCTCCATCAAGGAGGGCGCGAAGATGTCGGACGACACGATCCAGGCCATCGACGACGCCATCGCGGAGTTCAAGAAGCAGTTCGAGACCGCGGACGGCAAGCTGCTCGGCGAAGACTCCGCAGCCAAGTGACGTAAGGAAGGGACCTGACTCATGGGAGCCCAGCTCCGGGTCTACAAGCGTCGCATCCGATCCGTCACCGCGACCAAGAAGATCACCAAGGCGATGGAGATGATCGCCGCCTCGCGCGTCGTCAAGGCGCAGCGCAAGGTGGCGGCCTCCGCGCCGTACGCGACCGAGCTCACCCGCGCGGTCACGGCGGTCGGCACCGGCTCGAACACGAAGCACCCGCTGACCACGCAGGCCGAGACGGTCACGCGGTCCGCGGTGCTGCTCCTGACGAGCGACCGCGGTCTGGCCGGCGCCTTCAACTCCAACGCCATCAAGGCGGCGGAGCAGCTCACGGCCCGCCTTGAGGCCGAGGGCAAGGAGGTCGACACGTACATCGTCGGCCGCCGGGGTGTCGCGCACTACAACTTCCGTGAGCGCAAGATCGCGGACTCGTGGTCGGGCTTCACCGACGAGCCCTCGTACGCGGACGCCAAGGAAGTCGCGGCGCCGCTGATCGAGGCGATCGAGAAGGACACGGCGGACGGCGGTGTGGACGAGATCCACATCGTGTTCACCGAGTTCGTCTCGATGATGACGCAGACGGCGCTCGACGACCGTCTGCTCCCGCTCAGCCTCGACGACACGTCGGGCGCTGGCGAGTCGAAGCAGGGCGAGATCCTTCCCCTGTACGACTTCGAGCCCTCGGCGGAGGACGTCCTCGACGCCCTGCTGCCGCGCTATGTGGAGAGCCGCGTCTACAACGCGCTGCTCCAGTCGGCGGCTTCGAAGCACGCGGCGACGCGGCGTGCGATGAAGTCGGCCACCGACAACGCGGGCGAGCTCATCGAGACGCTCTCCCGCCTTGCCAACGCGGCCCGCCAGGCCGAAATCACCCAGGAAATCAGCGAGATCGTCGGAGGCTCCGCAGCCCTGGCCGACGCGACCGCGGGGAGTGACCGCTAATGACCACCACTGTTGAGACCGCGACGGCCACGGGCCGCATCGCCCGGGTCATCGGCCCGGTCGTCGACGTGGAGTTCCCCGTCGACGCCATGCCGGAGATCTACAACGCGCTGCACGTCGAGGTCGCCGACCCGGCCGAGGACGGCGCGCTGAAGACGCTGACCCTGGAGGTCGCCCAGCACCTGGGTGACGGCCTGGTCCGCACCATCTCCATGCAGCCCACCGACGGCCTGGTCCGCCAGGCCCCGGTGACCGACACGGGCACGGGCATCTCCGTCCCCGTCGGTGACTTCACCAAGGGCAAGGTGTTCAACACCCTCGGCGAGGTGCTGAACACGGACGAGCAGTACGAGGGCGAGCGCTGGTCCATCCACCGCAAGGCCCCCAACTTCGACGAGCTCGAGTCGAAGACCGAGATGTTCGAGACCGGCGTCAAGGTCATCGACCTGCTGACCCCGTACGTCAAGGGCGGCAAGATCGGTCTGTTCGGTGGTGCCGGCGTCGGCAAGACGGTGCTCATCCAGGAGATGATCTACCGCGTCGCCAACAACCACGACGGTGTCTCCGTGTTCGCCGGTGTCGGTGAGCGCACGCGTGAGGGCAACGACCTCATCGAGGAGATGAACGACTCGGGCGTCATCGACAAGACCGCCCTGGTCTTCGGTCAGATGGACGAGCCCCCGGGCACCCGTCTGCGCGTGGCCCTCGCGGGTCTGACCATGGCGGAGTACTTCCGCGATGTGCAGAAGCAGGACGTGCTGTTCTTCATCGACAACATCTTCCGCTTCACGCAGGCCGGTTCCGAGGTCTCCACGCTGCTCGGCCGTATGCCGTCCGCCGTGGGTTACCAGCCGAACCTGGCCGACGAGATGGGTCTCCTCCAGGAGCGCATCACTTCGACCCGCGGTCACTCGATCACCTCGATGCAGGCGATCTACGTCCCCGCGGACGACCTGACCGACCCGGCCCCGGCCACCACGTTCGCCCACCTCGACGCGACGACGGTTCTCTCCCGTCCGATCTCCGAGAAGGGCATCTACCCGGCCGTGGACCCGCTGGACTCCACGTCCCGGATCCTGGACCCCCGCTACATCGCGGCGGACCACTACAACACCGCGATGCGCGTCAAGACGGTCCTCCAGAAGTACAAGGACCTCCAGGACATCATCGCGATCCTCGGTATCGACGAGCTGGGCGAGGAGGACAAGCTCACCGTCCACCGCGCCCGTCGCGTGGAGCGCTTCCTGTCCCAGAACACCCACGTCGCCAAGCAGTTCACCGGCGTCGACGGGTCGGACGTGCCGCTGGACGAGTCGATCGCCGCGTTCAACGCGATCATCGACGGCGACTACGACCACTTCCCGGAGCAGGCGTTCTTCCTCTGCGGTGGCATCGAGGACCTGAAGGCCAACGCCAAGGAGCTGGGCGTCTCCTGAACTCCCGTGAGTTCACTGTGAGCCTCGCGGTTCACGTCTGAGGGGGCGGGTGCGTCCCGCCCCCTCTTTCACGCCCATGCTGCATCTCCCGGGGGACAACCCCCGGACCCCCGGCCGAACCTGGGGGCAAGCCCCGACACTTTGGTGCTGTGGGGCCCATTAGACTTGTAACCAACACCCGGCAGGACCGCCGGGTGGTGACCCGAGGAGCCAACCTTGGCTGCTGAGCTGCACGTCGCGCTGGTCGCGGCCGACCGAGAGGTCTGGTCGGGCGACGCGACTCTCGTCGTCGCGCGCACCACGTCCGGCGACATCGGCGTCATGCCCGGTCACCAGCCGCTGCTCGGTGTGCTGGAGTCGGGCCCGGTGACCATCCGTACGAGTGACGGTCAGACCGTCGTCGCCGCGGTGCACGGCGGATTCATCTCGTTCGCCGACAACAAGCTGTCGCTGCTGGCCGAGGTCGCCGAGCTGTCGGACGAGATCGACGTCCAGCGCGTCGAGCGTGAGCTGGAGCGCGCGAAGGCCGAGGGCGACGCGAGTGCGGAGCGGCGCGCGGAGGTTCGACTGCGCGCGGCGGCAACGCATTGATCGCAGCGCCCATGTGATGTCAGTCACTCAGCCGCGGCCGGCCCGGAGCTATCCGGTGCCGGTCGCGGCTGAGGCAGATCTGGATGTTTTTTCCGTTCCGTTACCAATTGCCGAACGCCATGTCGGTACGTAGGAGACGAGGAGGTCGGTGTCGATGGTCCTCGCTCTGACTGTGTGCGGAATCGTCGTGGCCCTTGTGGTGCTGGGGCTGTTCGTCTTCGGTCTGCGCCGCAGACTGATCCAGCGCTCGGGGGGCACGTTCGACTGTTCGCTGCGGTGGGACGTGCCCGAGAAACCTGATCCCAGTGGCAAGGGCTGGTCCTACGGGGTCGCCCGCTACAGCGGAGACAGCGTCGAGTGGTACCGCGTCTTCTCCTACGCCTACCGGCCGCGCCGGATCCTGGAGCGCTCCTCCATCGAGGTGGCCGGGCGCCGGCTGCCCGAGGGCGAGGAGGAGTTGGCGCTGCTGTCGGACGCCGTCGTCCTCGCCTGCACCCATCGTGGGACGCGGCTCGAACTGGCGATGAGCGAGGACGCGCTGACCGGGTTCCTGGCGTGGCTGGAGGCGGCGCCTCCCGGGCAACGGGTGAATGTCGCTTAAATTCCTTTCCCGTTGAATGGGGGTACCCCCGGACGAAGTCTGGGGGAGGGTCAATGTGGCCTGACAGGTCAGATCTTCAGCGGGCACACCGGGTGCACCGGCGCCTGTTCCTGCTCCACCGCGGCCGGGTGCTCTCCCTGAGAGAGGGTCACCGTCACGGTGACCTGGGAGAGTACGGCTATCAGGGCCGCCGTGGTGGCCGAGCCGAGGGCGGCGAGCTGGCCTGCCGAGGGCGTGAGCCTGTGCTGGGTGCTGGGTCGGCGCTTCATGAGTCCCCCCGAACTTTCCGTTCCGCTTGCTGTGCAGAGACCCACTTTCTTCCCTGCGCCAGCCGCTTCTCACGGGCCGTTCGGCCCAGGTGGGGTGGGTCGAACGGCCCTAGTTCGGGGGGTGGGACGGCTAGGGGGCGGCCGTTACGCCAGGCCGTCGCTGATGGCCGTCACCAGTTCGCCGTTGCTGGTGTCGCCGCTGAACTCCCAGAAGAACGCGCCCCTCAGGCCCTGGGACTTCGTCCACGCCATCTTGGTGGCGATCGTCTGGGGAGTGTCGTAGGACCACCAGTTGGTGCCGCAGTACGCGTAGGCGGTGCCGCCGACCAGGCCGGTGGCGGGGCAGGTCGACTTGAGGACCTTGTAGTCCTCGATGCCTTGCTCGTAGGTGCCGGGAGCGGCGCCGGTCGCGGTGCCGCCCGGCGCGGACTGGGTGACGCCGCTCCAGCCCCGGCCGTAGAAGCCGATGCCGGTGAGGAGCTTGCTCGCGGGGACGCCCTTCGCGCGGTACTTGGCTATGGCGTCGGCGGTGGTGAAGCCTTGTTGGGGGATGCCGGAGTAGGAGGTGAGGGGGGAGTGGGGGGCTGTGGGGCCCTGGGGGGTGAAGGCGCCGAAGAAGTCGTACGACATCACGTTGTACCAGTCGACGTACTGGGCGGCGCCCGCGTAGTCCGTCGCGTCGATCTTGCCGCCGGGTGAGGCGTCCGCCGTGGTGGCGGCGGTGATCAGGTAGTTCGCGCCGAACTCGGCGCGCAGGGCGGACATCAGGGTCTTGAAGGCGGCGGGGCCCGAGGTGTCGCAGGAGTTGCCGCAGGCGTTCGGGTACTCCCAGTCCATGTCGATGCCGTCGAAGACGTCGGCCCAGCGCGGGTCCTCGACGAGGTCGTGGCAGGACCGGGCGAACGCGGCCGGGTTCCGGGCGGCCTCGCCGAAGCCGCCGGACCAGGACCAGCCGCCGAACGACCACAGGACCTTGATGTGCGGGTACTTGGCCTTGAGCTGGCGGAGCTGGTTGAAGTTGCCGCGCAGGGGCTGGTCCCAGGTGTCGGCGGCGCCGCTGACGGACTGGTCGGCGGTGAACGCCTTGTCGTAGTCGGCCCAGGCGTCGCCGATCGCGCACTTGCCGCCGGTGACGTTGCCGAAGGCGTAGTTGATGTGGGTGATCTTCGCGGCGGAGCCTGAGGTGACGAGGTTCTTGACGTTGTAGCCCCGGCCGTAGATGCCCCACTCGGTGAAGTAGCCGAGTTTCACGGGGGACGCGGCGGCGGTGGCCGGGGTCGCCAGGGCGGCGAGCGGGAGCAGGGTCGCTGCGGCGACCATGAGGGCCAGCTTGCGGAAGAGGTGTCTGCCGAGTGCGAAGCGCATGGGGCCTCCTCGATGTGGGGGTGACGGTGCTTGACCGTGCGGGGAGCGTAGGAGTGGTCTGGACCAGACGTCAATAGGTCTGTACCAATCCCCCTTTACTCGCTCTTGGTCAGCCTAGATCCCCAACTCCTGCGCCAGGACGGCCGCTTGGACCCGGCTGCGGAGTTCCAGCTTGGCCAGCAGCCTGCTCACGTGCGTCTTGACCGTGGCCTCGGCCATGCCCAGGCGGCTGGCGATCTCCGCGTTGGAGAGGCCCTCGGCGAGGCAGGACAGGACCTCGCGTTCACGCCGGGTGAGAGTGTCGAGGACGGTTGCGCCGGGGTGGGGGACGCGGGCGCCGGTCGTCGCGAACTCCGCGATCAGGCGGCGGGTCACCGCCGGGGCGATCAGGCCCTCGCCCCGGGCCACCGTCCGCACCGCGTCCAGGAGTTGAGCAGCCTCGGTGTTCTTCAGGAGGAAGCCGGAGGCGCCCGCGCGCAGGGCGCCGAAGACGTACTCGTCCAGGTCGAAGGTGGTCAGGACGAGGACGTCCGCGAGGGACTCCTCGACGACCTGGCGGGTCGCCGACACGCCGTCCAGGCGCGGCATCTGAACGTCCATCAGGAGCACGTCCGGCCGCAACTCCCTTGCCAGCGCCACCGCTTGCTCGCCGTCCGCCGCCTCGCCGACGACCTCGATGTCCGGGGCGCTGCCGAGGATGAGGACCAGGCCCGAGCGGACGGCCGACTGGTCCTCGGCGACCAGGACGCGGATCATGCGGGGGCTCCTTCGGGGAGGGGGAGGGTGGCGTGGACGGTCCAACTGCCGCCCGCCGGGCCCGCGTCGAAGGTGCCGCCGATCAGGGTGGCGCGTTCGCGCATGCCGGTCAGGCCGGCGCCGGAGCCGGGGGCCCGGGGGGTGGTGGGGGTGCGGTACCGGCTGGTGACCGTGAGGTCCAGGTGGGTGGCGTGGTGGTGCAAAGTGACGGTGACCGGGCCGGGGGAGGCGTGTTTGAGGGCGTTGGTGAGGGATTCCTGGACGATGCGGTAGGCGGCGAGGCCGACGGGGGCCGGGAGGTGGGCGGTCCGGGTCGTGGGGGTGGTCGTCAGGGTGACGTCCAGGCCGTTCGAACGGGCGTTGTCCAGGAGGGAGTTGAGGGCGTCCAAGGTCGGGGCCGGTTCGACGTCCGGGCTGGCCGCTCGCAGGATGCCGATCAGGCGGCGCATCTCCGTGAGGCCCTCCACGCTGTTCTCCCTGATCACCGTGAGGGCCTTCTTCGAGGTGTCCGGGTCGTCGATCGACAGGGCCGCCGTCGAGTGGATCGCGATCGCCGAGAGGTGGCCTGCTACCAGGTCGTGCAACTCCCTCGCCATGCGGGCGCGTTCGGCTGTGACCGCTTGGGTGCGGTCGAACTCCGCGAGCAGGGTGGTCTGTTCGGCTCTCAGGTGGGCCGCCTCCGCCGCCGCGCGGTGGTCTCGGACCAGGACGCCTGTGGTTGCGGGGGTGAAGGTGACCAGGGCTACCGCGAAGCCGATCAGGAGGGCGTTCGGGTTGTGCCAGAAGGCGAACGGGACCGCTGCGCCGAGCAGGGTGAGGAGGGCGGAGGCCCGGGGGATGAAGCGGGCCGTCGCGGGGGTGCCGTAGAGGACCGCCGCGTACACCAGGTCCGTGTACAGCAGGACGGTGACGATGCTGCCCCTGGTGATCGTGTCCAGGGTCAGGAACGCCGTGCCCAGGAGGGTGGCGGTGATCGGGTGGGTTCTGCGGATGAGGGCGCAGGCCGACATCAACGCCAGGGGGATCAGGGCTGCCCATGTCGGGGTCCACAGGACGAGGCTGTTGTCGTCTCCCTGGCGGGCGTAGAGGCCGATCGCCCATAGGAGGGTGCCGCTGGTCAGGCCTGCGGCTGCGATGCGGATGTCGTCGCGGTGGGGGCGTGCGGCCATGGTGCTATCCAACACGGCGAAGGGCGGGGGTGCGTGGTGCGTGGGGCGGGTCCTGGACTGCATCTTTCGATGTACCCGGATCTCGTCATGGGCGACGAGGTGAGGGGGGGTGGGGCGGCGGGAGGCTGGAGTTCTGGGTTTCCGGAGGGAGCTGAGAGAAGTGATCGTCGGACTGATCATCGCCTGTGAAGTGGCGTTCTGGGTGCTGCTCGCGGCCGGGCTGCTCTTCCGGTACGCCCTCAAGATGCCCCGTGCCGGGCTGGCGTTCCTCCTGTGCGAGCCGGTGCTCGAAGTCGTGCTGTTCGTCGTCACGGCGATGGATCTCCGGGACGGGGCCGAGCCGAGTTGGCACCATGGCGTCGCCGCCGTCTACATCGGGTTCACCGTCGGGCTCGGGCACTCCACCATCAAATGGGCCGACGCGCAGGTCTCTCACCGCTTCTTCGGCGGGCCCCCTCCGGTCAAGCCCCCCAAATACGGCATGGCCCGCGCCGTCCACGAGTGGAAGGTCGCCGGGCGCTGGATCGTGGGGGCTGGTGTCGCCGCTGGGCTTCTTCAGGGGGCGATCTGGTATGTCGGGGACGCGGGGGAGACGGGGTCGTTGCGGGGGTGGCAGTACCGGATGCTGCTGGTGATCGGCGTCAATCTGATCATTGCCGGGGCGTACACGGTGATTCCGAAGTCGAAGGGGTGATGTCCGCGCTGTGATGCGCGAAGGAGTGTGGTGTACACGGAAATGAGTACACTCAGGTCATGGACGACTCCATTTCGGTACGCGAGCTTCGGGCCAATCTTGCGCGGCTGCTCGACCAGGCCGAGGAAGGTGAGCCGACGGTCATCACACGGGGCGGTACTCCCGTGGCGGCCATCGTCTCGATAGAGGAGTACAACGCGCTGGAGGAAGCGGCCGACGAGCTGCTGGCGCGGGAAGCTCTGCAGACGCTCGCTGAAGAAGGGGACGCCCCGCGCGCGACGCTGGCGGATGTGCTGGCGGACATCTTCGGGCCCCCGTCGGGTGCCTCCGGGGAAGGCGCCGCGTGAAGTACGCCTTCGAGTTCACGGCTGCCGCCCGGCGTCAGCTGAGAACTCTGGATCAGACAACCGCACTGCGCCTCCTGCACGCACTGAGCCGCCTGGGGGACGACCCTTATCGTGACGACGCGGACGTGAAGAAGCTGTCCGGCTCCGGCGACCTCTACCGGTTGCGCGTCGGGGTGTACCGGATCGCCTATCGCATCGACGACGGCAAGCTCGTCATCCTCGTGGTCAAAGTCGGCCATCGCGGGGACGTCTACCGGCGTTCCTGACGCCCGCTCACCGCTCCCCACCCGGTACCCACAGCACATCCCCCGTCTCCTTGTTCGCTGTCCTCGCCAGGATGAACAGGAGGTCGGAGAGGCGGTTCAGGTAGGTGGCTGTGAGGGGGTTCATTGTGGGGGCGTGGGCTTCCAGGGCTGCCCAGGTGGAGCGTTCGGCTCGGCGGACCACTGTGCAGGCCTGGTGGAGGAGGGCGGCTCCAGGGGTGCCGCCGGGGAGGATGAAGGAGCGGAGTTTTTCGAGGGTGGAGTTGTAGTGGTCGCAGTCGGATTCGAGGCGGTCGATGTACTGCTGCTCCACTCGGAGAGGGGGGAAGGCGGGGTTCTCCACCACTGGGCAGGAGAGGTCTGCTCCTACGTCGAACAGGTCGTTCTGGATTCGGGTGAGGACCTTCACCACGTCCTCCGGGAGGGAGCCCAGGGCGATCGCCGTGCCCAGGGCCGCGTTCGCCTCGTTCGTGTCGGCGTACGCCGCGATGCGGAGGTCGGTTTTGGGGACGCGGCTCAGGTCGCCGAGGTTGGTGGTGCCCTGGTCGCCGGTGCGGGTGTAGATGCGCGTCAGATTGACCATGGGGACAGGGTAGTTGCGGCGGGCCGGGGGCCAATTGTGTGATGTCCGCCAGAACACACGTGACGCGCGTTACTAAGCCGTCACAGAGAGCCCCGGCCCCGCTAAGGTCCGGGCCAAGGGGCGATGGGACGCACGCGCTAGGACACGCGAACCGCACACGCCCCACAGGTCTCACCCCTATGAGTGAATTCGGTATCGGTTCGCTCACAGACGGCAACTTCCGGCCGCTCAGGGCAGTCAGACGATGCGATACCGACTCAGGGGAGCTGCATATGCACATCAGGGGCGACCACACCGAGGTGGTCGTCGGGGGTCGGCTGGACGTGCACAGCGCGGCGGACGCCCGTACGGTCCTGCACTCGGCGGTCGACGCCGGAGCCGGCGATCTCTGGCTGGACCTGTCGGAACTGGACTTCTGGGACGCGACCGGCCTCGGCGTGATCATGGGCGTGCACCGCCGCGCGGGCCGCGCCGGACGACGGCTGGTCCTGCGCGGCGTACCCCCGCAACTGCAACGCCTGCTCGTGGCCACCCGCCTGCACCGCATCCTCGTCATCGAGGGCGCCGAACCGGCGTCGTCCCTGCCCAGGGTCTGACAACCGTGACGTCTCGGGCGGGCCGGTACCCCGGTCTGTCGGAGATAGCGTGCGAAGGTTTACGGTTCGATTGCCCGCCTCTCTCAGCCCTCTGGCGGGCACCGGACCAGAAGCGACAGCGACGTGTGCAGCGCGGCCGGGAAGGGCCAACCACCACACGACGTTTTTGGGGGGCTTGACCGATGGACCCGAACACCCGGGAGCCCGAGGAGACCGGCGAGGACGGCCGCGCGCAGCGCCCCCGCCCCACCAGGGACCCCCTGGCACCCGACTTCGCCCCGCACACGCCGACCCCGATCCGCACGGTCGACGTCGTGGCCGGCGAACACCTGCTCACCGTCAACCCGGTCGACGGCAGCGAGATAGAACTCTGCCCGCCGACGGAACGCCCCGAGCCCCCCAGACGCCGCACCCCCGAGTCCCGCGCCGAGGCCGACCGCGCGGCCAGACCCACCGTGCCCGCCGGGCACGTCCAGGCCCCGCCGCCGCTCCTCGGCCGCCAGGAGGAGCGCGAGCAGCTCGTCCGCCTCGTCGCCCGAGGCCGCTCCGTACGGCTCACCGGCCCCGCCGGCTCCGGCCGCACCCGCCTCCTCGACCTCGTCGCCGAGGACTGCGCGGACCTCGCCCCCGACGGCGTCGTCCGGCTCAGTGGCTACGGGCGCGGTGCCGAGGAACTGCTGCACGGGCTGTTCCACACGGTGTACGACGCGCCCCGGCACCGTCCGCTGCACGGTGAACTCCTCGTGCTGGTACGGGAGATAGGCGCGGTCGTCGTCGTGGACGACCTGGAGTTCGGCGGCGCCGAGCTGGACGGGCTGCTCGCGGCGACCCCCGAGTGCGCGTTCGTGTTCGGCGCGACCGGCGAGACGCCGCTGCCGTCCGCCGGGTCGGCGGTGGAAGAGGTGACCCTCGGCGGGCTCGACCGGGCCGGGGGCATCGACCTCATCGAGCGCGCCGTCGGCCGGGTCCTCACCGAGGAGGAGGCCAACTGGGCCGGGGACCTGTGGTTCGAGTCGGAAGGTCTGCCGCTCAGGTTCGTGCAGGCCGGGGCGCTGCTGCGCCAGCGCGACCAGGTCCGCGCCACCGCCGACGCCGTCGACGAGTACGGCGTCTTCGAGGACGCCCGGACCGTCGTCCAGCCGGACGGCGAACCCGAAGAGGCGATACCCCTGCCCTCCCTGGGCGAGGCCGCGGGGCCCGCCCCGCTGCTCGCCGCCCGCCTCTCCCCCTCCGCCCGCGCCACCCTGCGTTTCGCCGTCGCCCTCGACGGCGAGGTCCCGCACCAGGCGCACCTGCCCGCCCTCGTCGGCGACACGCACGCGGACGCGGCCCTCGGTGAGCTGGTCTCCTGCGGGCTGGTCAGCCCCGTCGGCGCCCGCTACCGGCTCGCCGCCGGGGTCCAGGGCCAGTTGCGGGCCGCCGGGTACGCCGACGACCCGCGGGGCCTCGCGCAGGCCGCCGCCGCGCACTACGCCTGGTGGACCGGGCATCCGTCCGTCACCCCCGACCGGGTCTGCGCCGAGTCCGACGCGATCCTCGCCGCGCTCGCCGTCGTCGCCCCGCTCTGCGTGCCGCCCGCCGAGGACGAGCAGTCCACGGCCGTCCAGCTCGCCCGCACGGCCGTCCCCGCGTTCGCCGCCGGGCTCGCCTTCGGCGCGTGGGAGCAGGCGCTGCGGGCCGGGGCCGAGGCCGCCCGGCTGTCCGGGGAGGTCGCCGACCAGGCGTACTTCCACCACGAACTCGGTGTGTACGCGATCCTCGCCGGGCAGCTCGACCGGGCGCGGTCCGAGCTGGAGACGTCCATCGGGCTGCGGGGCGCCCTCTCCGACAAGCGGGGGACCCTCGCGGGGCGGCGGGCGCTGGCGCTCGTCGCGGACCGGTCGGGGGACCTTCCGATGGCGGGGGAGGCGTTCGGCGCGGAGGCGCCGGCCGCCCGGTACCCCGACACCCTCCCGACCAAGAAACAGCAGGTCGTGGCAGCGCCTCCCACGGTGGTCCTCGGCACGGCACCGAACAGCACGGCACCGAACAGAACAGTGCCGAG
Organism: Streptomyces sp.; assembly: GCA_036569285.1. Taxonomy (GTDB): domain Bacteria; phylum Actinomycetota; class Actinomycetes; order Streptomycetales; family Streptomycetaceae; genus Streptomyces. Next base: position 4,436 of record DATCQX010000279.1, on the reverse strand, counting down.
CAGCGCCGGGGCGACCACGGTCGGGGTGCCCGCTCGGCACCGGCGCAGTCTGCGGGGGATCGCCCGCCGCAACCTCGTCGCCGCGGGCGCCGGTGCGCTCCTGGTCGCCGTCCTCGGCACGCTCGTCGGCCTCGGGGCGACGTCCGACAAGGGGGCGGACGACCCGTCGCGGCAGGTGACGCCGTCCACGAGTACGGGTGTCGTCGACGGCGGGACCGGCAGCGGGGACTCCGGCGGGAGCTCGGGCTCCGGCTCCGGCGGCTCCGGTGCGGGCAGTGTCGGCAAGCCCACCACGAGACCCAGCCCCACGGCTCCCGGGCCGGACGGGACGATGGGGACGTCCGACGATCCGACGCCGTCCGAGTCGGCCGATCCGACGAGCGGGAGTACGCCAGGAGGGGACACGGGAGGTACGACGGGCGGGAGCACGGGAGGTACGTCGCCGAAGCCCTCGCCGTCGCACGGGTCCCCGTCGCCGAGCACGTCCGCGTCCCCGGACCCTTCCGACAGCACGCCCCCGGCCTCGCAGTCCCCGTCCAGCGCTCCGACGACCCCCGACAGCAGCCCGACCACCTCCACCTCCGCCAGCGGCCCCGCCCCCAGCCGGAGCGTGGAGTCGCCCAGTGCCTCGGGGACGGTGATCTGAAAGGCCCCCGGTGTCGCCCATTCGTCGTCCGGCGTTACCTTTTTCCGGTGGCAACGGCGGGGGCGAACCCCTAGCGTGGCCGCATGATCGAGGTTGAGGGGCTGACCAAGCGGTACGGCGAGAAACTGGCGGTGAACAACCTCAGTTTCACCGTGCGGCCGGGGATCGTGACCGGCTTCCTGGGGCCCAACGGCGCCGGGAAGTCCACGACGATGCGGATGATGCTGGGCCTGGACCGGCCCACGTCGGGGGACGTCCGGATCGACGGCCGGCACTACGACGCCCTCACCGAACCCCTCAAGTACATCGGCGCCCTGCTCGACGCGAAGGCGATGCACGGGGGCCGCAGCGCCTTCAACCACCTGCTGTGCCTGGCGCAGAGCAACGGCATCCCGCGCTCCCGGGTGGACGAGGTGCTGGACACGGTCGGGCTGACGTCCGTGGCGAAGAAGAAGGCGAAGGGGTTCTCGCTCGGGATGGGCCAGCGGCTCGGGATCGCCGCCGCCCTCCTCGGGGACCCCCGGATCCTGATGTTCGACGAACCGGTCAACGGCCTCGACCCCGAGGGCATCCACTGGATCAGGAACCTGATGAAGTCCCTCGCCGCACAGGGGCGGACGGTGTTCGTGTCGTCGCACCTGATGAGCGAGATGGCGCTGACGGCCGACCACCTCGTCGTCATCGGACAGGGCAGGCTCCTCGCGGACACCTCCATGGCCGACTTCATCGCCCGCAACTCCCGCAGCTACGTCCGCATCCGCACCCCGCAGCGCGAGCGGATGCTGGACGTCCTGCACGAGGCCGGCATCACCGTCGTCGAGACCGGCAGCGGCACGCTGGAGGTGGACGGCGACAAGGCCGAGCAGCTCGGTGAGCTGGCCGCTCAGCACCACCTCGTGCTGCACGAGCTGAGCCCCCAGCGGGCGTCACTGGAAGAAGCGTTCATGCAGCTGACCGCCGAGTCGGTCGAGTACCACGCGCACACGGACGAAGCGCCGCCGCAGGAGTGGGGCGACGGCTGGAGGAAGAGCTGAGATGGCCGCCACACAGGTTTCGCAGGTCGTCCGGTCGGAGTGGACGAAGGTCAGGTCCGTCGCGTCGACGGTGTGGACGCTCTCCCTCGCGGCGGTCGTCAGCATCGGACTCGGGATCGCGCTGTCGGCGCTGTCCAAGCACCAGTTCGACGACATGAGCGAGAACGACAAGCTGTCCTTCGACCCGACGTTCATCAGCTTCGCCGGGATGACGCTCGGGCAGCTCGCGATGATCGTGTTCGGCGTGCTGATCGTGTCGAACGAGTACAGCACCGGGATGATCCGGACGTCGCTGGCGGCGGTCCCGCAGCGCGCCACCTTCTACTTCAGCAAGATCGCCGTCGGCGCCGCGCTGGCGCTGGTCGTCGGGATGGTCACCAGCTTCGCCTCGTTCTTCCTCGGGCAGGCCATGCTGGGGTCGCTGCGGGCGCACATCGGGGACCCCGGGGTGCTGCGGGCCGTCATCGGCGGTGGCCTCTACATGACGCTGATCGCGCTGTTCTCGATGGGCGTCGCGGCCATGCTGCGCTCCCCGATGCTCTCCCTTGGCATCCTCATGCCGTTCTTCTTCCTCATCTCCAACATCCTCGGGAACGTCTCCGCGACGAAGAAGGTCGGGCAGTATCTGCCGGACCAGGCGGGCAGCAAGGTCATGCAGGTGGTGACGCCGGTCGACAGCGACACCCCGTACGGGCCGTGGGGCGGGTTCGCGATCATGGTGGTGTGGGTGGTGGCGGCGCTGCTCGGGGGGTATCTGCTGCTGAAGCGCCGCGACGCCTGACGCTTTGCCTCCTCTTGGCGGCAACCGTCAGCTCCCCGATAGGGTCGTAACTCTTACGGGGGGCGTGCGCCCCGCTGTCCCTGAACCTTCCGATGGGTGCGGAGCATGATCGAGGCAGTCGGCCTGACGAAACGCTACGGCGACAAAACCGCCGTGCACAATCTCTCCTTCCAGGTGCGACCAGGCGCCGTCACCGGGTTCCTCGGGCCGAACGGGTCCGGCAAGTCGACGACGATGCGGATGATCCTGGGGCTGGACAACCCGACCGCCGGGTCCGTCACCATCAGCGGTCACCCCTACCGGCAGCTGCCCAACGCCGCGCGGCACGTGGGGGCGCTGCTCGACGCGAAGGCCGTCCACGGGGGGCGGAGCGCGCGCAGCCATCTGCTGTGCCTCGCCCAGCTCTCCGGGATCCCGGCGCGCAGAGTGGACGAGGTGCTCGGGGTCGTCGGGCTCCAGGGGGTCGCGCGGAAGCGGTCCAAGGGGTTCTCCCTCGGGATGGGGCAGCGGCTCGGGATCGCGGCGGCGCTGCTCGGTGATCCTCAGGTGCTGCTGTTCGACGAGCCGGTCAACGGGCTCGACCCCGAGGGGATCCTGTGGGTGCGGAACCTGATGAAGTCGCTCGCCGCGGAGGGGCGGACCGTGTTCGTGTCGTCCCACCTCATGAGTGAGATGGCGCTGACGGCCGACCACCTCGTCGTCATCGGGCGCGGGCAGCTCCTCGCCGACATGAGCGTCCGGAACTTCATCGAGGCGAACTCCGCCGGGTTCGCGCGGCTGCGGACGCCGGACACGGAGCCGCAGGCGCGGGAGAAGCTGACGTCCGCGCTGATGGAGGCGGGCGGGCACGTCCTGCCCGAGCCGGACGGGGCGCTTCGGGTGACAGGGGTTCCGCTGCCCCGGATCAGCGACATCGCGCACGCCGCGGACGTCCGCCTCTGGGAGCTCTCGCCGCACCAGGCGTCCCTGGAGGAGGCGTACATGCGGATGACGCAGGCCGCCGTGGACTACCGGTCCACCACCGACGAGAAGTCCGGTCTCCAGCAGCCGCTGCCGCCGGGGGCGCTGCCGCCGATGCCGGTACCGGGGCAGAACCAGCCGGGGTGGTACGCGCCGCCGCCTCCGCAGGGGAATCCGTACGGGCAGCCGCAGGCGGCGGCGCCGGGTGGGGTGTTCGGGCCGCCGCCCGGGGGGTCGGCGCCGGGTGGTCATGGGGTGAGTGGCGCGGGGGCGCAGGCTCCGGGGGCGGGGCTCGCCGGGCAGGCTTCGGGGCCGGGCGGCTTCGGGCCGGCGCCGGTGGTGCCGGCGGGTGGGGCTGCGGCTTCGACGCCGGGTGCGCCTTCCGCTCCGGCTGCGCCGTCAGCGCCCGTGGCTCCGGCCGTGTCGCACGCTTCGGTGGCCCCGGTCGCGCCTTCGGCGCCCGTGGCTCCGGTCGACTCCTCGGCTTTGCCCGCGTCGGCTGCCGGTTCTGGGGAGGCCGGAAAGCAGGGCGCGAAGGATGCCGGCACGCTCGTGATCTCGTCGGTGAAGGCCGAGGGGGAGTCGGCTGGTACGCGGATTCTCGCCGAGGCGCCGGTGGTGCCCGGCATTCCCGGGAGCCCGGCGGGTGCCGGAGGCGAGGACGACGTTCCCGTGACGCCGGTCGGCGCCGAGGACGTGGCGTCCGCGCCCGCCGAGCCTGCCCCCTCCGCGTCCGCGCCACCCGTTTCCCAACCCCCCGTCTCCGAAACCCCCGTCGAGAAGACCGACCCCGAGGACGCACGATGAGCAGTGCCCAGCAGACTCCCTCGCCGCAGGTGTGGCAGCAGGCCGTGTCGGGGTACACCTCGCCGATTCCGGTGGTGCGGACGCATCTCGGGCACGCGGTGGCGTCGGAGTGGACGAAGATACGGTCCGTGCGGTCGACGATGTGGACGCTCGGGGTGTTCGTGGTGCTGGTGGTGGGGGTCGGGCTGCTGACGGCCGTCCTCATCGC
>DATCQX010000278.1:0-6108 GCA_036569285.1 Streptomyces sp. | reverse complement strand
CTCCCTGACCAGAGCCAACTGCTCAGCCCCCACCCCGCCCCCACTCCCCGACCCGTCCACGCTGCTCACACCCCCATAGATACCAAACCCCACTGACAACGACCGCTCTCACGCGGAACTGCTTGGATGACCGGATGACCTCACACGACATAGCCCGGCGCCTGCCGGACATCCCCACCCTGCGCGACCACTGCCGCTCACTCGCCGTGCTGGAGGCGATCCTGAGCCCCGAATGGGCCGACCGCTACCACTCCTTCGACGTGAACTGGTCGGAGAACGAGGAGATGGCGTCGATGCGGAACGGGTCGGGGGACGAGTACTCCATCGTGTTCTCGCCGTCCGGCGCGTACGCGCGCGGCTTCGCCCACGAGTCGCCGATGAGCCCGTACGGGAACGACGGCCCCTGGCCGGGCGTCCTGGACGAGGTCCCCGAGGTGTTCGCCTCCTGCGTCGAGGAGCCCGCGTTCTGCGACGAGGACGGGATGCCGGTCGTCACCGTGTGCCTGTGGCGGCGGACCGGGGACGAGGCCTGGTCGGCGGGGACCATCGACTTCCCGGAGTCCTTCGACGGCGACCCGGACGGCTCGCAGTCCCTGTTCCCTCTCCTGACGGACCGCCGCCCGGAGGCGTTCCAGGAGTGGGCGGAGGACTACTACGAGACCGACGTGGACCTGGACGCGATCCGTCACGTCTTCGCCTCACGCCCGCTGACCGAGGACGTCGTCGCCCGCCTGAACCCGGAAGCGCACCTCACGGACCTGGCCAAGGAGCTGACGGAGGCCGGTTACCCGCAGGCATGAGACGCACGGAGGCCCGGCACCCACCAGGGCGCCGGGCCTCACGGACGAGCGGGACCTACAGACCCGCGGCCTCGCGCAGCGCGTCCACCCGGTCCGTCTTCTCCCACGTGAAGTCGGGGAGTTCGCGGCCGAAGTGACCGTAGGCGGCGGTCTGAGCGTAGATCGGGCGGAGGAGGTCGAGGTCGCGGATGATCGCGGCGGGACGGAGGTCGAAGACCTCGTCGATCGCCTTCTCGATCTTCTCGATGTCGACCTTCTCGGTGCCGAAGGTCTCGACGAAGAGACCGACGGGCTCGGCCTTGCCGATCGCGTAGGCGACCTGGACCTCGCAGCGGGAGGCGAGCCCCGCGGCGACGACGTTCTTGGCGACCCAGCGCATCGCGTAGGCGGCGGAGCGGTCGACCTTGGACGGGTCCTTGCCGGAGAAGGCGCCGCCACCGTGGCGGGCGAAGCCGCCGTACGTGTCGATGATGATCTTGCGGCCGGTGAGGCCGGCGTCGCCCATCGGGCCGCCGATCTCGAAACGCCCGGTCGGGTTGACCAGCAGCCGGTAGTTCTCGGTGTCGAGCTTGATCCCGTCGTCCAGCAGGGCCTTCAGCTCCGGCTCGACCACGAACTCACGGATGTCGGGCGCGAGCAGCGACTCCAGGTCGATGTCGGAGGCGTGCTGCGAGGAGACGACGACCGTGTCGAGGCGGACGGCCTTGTCGCCGTCGTACTCGATGGTGACCTGGGTCTTGCCGTCGGGGCGCAGGTAGGGGATGGTCCCGTTCTTGCGGACGTCCGAGAGGCGCTTGGAGAGGCGGTGCGCGAGGAAGATCGGGAGCGGCATGAGGGTCGGCGTCTCGTCCGAGGCGTAGCCGAACATCAGGCCCTGGTCGCCGGCGCCCTGCTTGTCCAGCTCGTCGTCGTCGCCCTCGACACGCGACTCGTAGGCGGTGTCGACGCCCTGCGCGATGTCCGGGGACTGCGCGCCGATGGAGACCGAGACGCCGCAGGAGGCGCCGTCGAAGCCCTTCTTCGACGAGTCGTAGCCGATTTCGAGGATCTTCTCCCGCACCAGCTGCGGGATCGGCGCGTACGCCTGGGTGGTGACCTCACCGGCGACGTGTACCAGGCCGGTGGTGATCAGCGTCTCGACGGCGACGCGGGACGTGGGGTCCTCGCGCAGCAGCGCGTCGAGAATGGTGTCGCTGATCTGGTCAGCGATCTTGTCGGGGTGACCTTCGGTCACGGACTCCGAGGTGAACAGGCGACGGGACACAACGCTCCCTGTGGTTGCAGCGGCTGCTGGCTGATCATTGGCGGGCCTACCGGGAGCTGCGCCCGGTGCGGTCCGGGAACAGCTTATCGGTCGTACCCCGCCGCCGGCCCACGTGTCTCACCTCACGGAAGCGCTATGAGCTGCGGCACCGGCATTCTGACTGATGCCCCAGGGGCTTGGCCAGAGCCACTGCCTCCGATCCAGGCGAGTCTCCAGTGATTCCCAAGCCTCATTCGAGGCGCCGCGCCACCAGGTCCCACACGATTTCGGCCAACTCTTCCTTGGGGCCGTGCGGGACGGGCGTCTCGCTGCCGTCGGCGCCGAGGACGATCGCCTCGTTCTCCTCCGAGCCGAACGTCCGGCGCTCCCCCACCTCGTTCACGACCAGCAGATCGCATCCCTTCCGGGCGAGTTTCGCGCGACCGTTGGCGAGGACGTCGTCGGTCTCCGCGGCGAAGCCGACGATCACTTGACCCGGCCGGGCGCGGTCTTTGGCGATCTCCGCGAGAATGTCCGGATTCCGCACGAGCACGATGGGCTCCGGCTCTTGGCCGTCTTTCTTCTTGATCTTCCCGGCGGCATAGGCGAGCGGCCGGAAGTCCGCGACGGCCGCGGCCATCACCACGGCGTCGGCGTCCGCTGCGTGTTTCAGCACCGCCTCCCGCATCTGGACGGCCGTCCCCACGGGTACGACGTCCACACCGGCCGGGTCCGGCAGGCTCGTGTTCGCCGCGATCAGCGTGACCCGCGCGCCGCGCGCCGCCGCCGTCCGCGCGAGGGCGTAGCCCTGTTTGCCGGAGGAGCGGTTGCCGAGGAAGCGGACGGGGTCGAGGGGTTCACGGGTGCCGCCCGCGCTGACGACGACGTGCCGCCCGGCGAGATCGGGTTCACGGACGCCGCGCGCCAGGACCCTGCGGCAGACCTCGAAGATCTCGGCCGGGTCGGGGAGGCGGCCCTTGCCGGTGTCGACGCCGGTGAGGCGGCCGACGGCGGGTTCGATCACGACGGCACCGCGCCGGCGCAGCGTCGCCACGTTCTCCTGCGTGGCCGGGTGCTCCCACATCTCCGTGTGCATCGCGGGGGCGAAGACGACGGGGCAGCGGGCCGTGAGGAGCGTGTTGGTGAGGAGGTCGTCCGCGAGGCCGTGGGCCGCCTTGGCGAGCATGTCGGCGGTCGCGGGGGCGACGACGACGAGGGCGGCGCCCTGGCCGATCCGGACGTGCGGCACCTCGTGGACGTCGTCCCAGACCTCCGTCGAGACCGGGTGGCCGGAGAGGGCGGACCAGGTCGCGGCGCCGACGAAGTGCAGGGCGGAGGCGGTGGGGACGACCCGGACGTCGTGCCCCGACTCCGTCAGTCTGCGCAGCAGTTCGCACGCCTTGTAGGCGGCGATGCCACCGCTGACCCCCAGGACGACCTTGGGCTTGTCCACCGTCACTCCCCACTCCCCGATGCGATCTCGGAAATCCGTACGCCCCCATGACACACCACAGGCCCGGCAAGATGCTTGCCGGGCCTGTGGATAAGTCGGTCGCGAACCGACAGTCGTACTTACGCCGGGTCCGGAACAGCCTCGGACGTCAGCAGGCCGGCGTTGATCTCGCGCAGCGCGATCGACAGCGGCTTCTCGTGGACGTGGGTGTCGACGAGGGGACCGACGTACTCCAGGAGGCCCTCACCGAGCTGCGAGTAGTACGCGTTGATCTGGCGGGCGCGCTTGGCCGCGTAGATCACGAGGCTGTACTTCGAGTCCGTGGCTTCGAGGAGCTCGTCGATCGGAGGGTTGATGATGCCCTCGGGCGCGGAGATGGAAGAGGACACGCTCTACCTTCCGTGGATGGGAAAGAATCAGATAGTGATGCCAGTGACCGTAACGGTCACACCACATCCATCAAGGCTAGCAGCTCACGCGCCACATCCTCGACAGAGGTGTTGACCAGCGTCTCGTCGAACTCCGGCTCGGCCGCGAGTTCGACCTTGGCGGCGTCGAGCCTGCGCTCGATCACGTCGGGCGCCTCGGTGCCGCGGCCGGTGAGCCTGCGCACCAGCTCCTCCCAGGAGGGCGGCGCGAGGAACACGAGCTGGGCGTCCGCCATGGACTCGCGGACCTGCCGGGCGCCCTGGAGGTCGATCTCCAGGAGCACCGGCTCGCCGTTCTCCAGCCGCTCCAGCACGGCCGCGCGGGGCGTGCCGTAGCGGTTGCCGGCGAACTCGGCCCACTCCAGCAGCTCGCCGTTGGCGATCAGCTTGTCCATCTCGTCGTCGCCGACGAAGAAGTAGTGGACGCCGTTCTTCTCGCCCGGACGGGGCTTTCGGGTCGTCGCCGACACCGACAGCCACACCTCCGGGTGGGCCTTGCGCATATGAGCGACGACCGTGCTCTTGCCGACCCCTGAGGGGCCGGAGAGCACGGTCAGCCGCGGACGTTCACTCATACAGCGATTATTCCAGCAAACCCGGGGTGCCCGGGCTCAGGAACCGGTGCTGCCGAACTCACGCTCCAGCGAAGCGATCTGGTTGGAACCGAGGCCGCGTACACGACGGCTCTCGGAGATGCCCAGACGCTCCATGATCTGCTTGGCGCGGACCTTGCCCACGCCCGGCAGGGACTCGAGCAGCGCGGAGACCTTCATCTTGCCGATGACGTCGTTCTCCTGGCCCTGCTTGATGACCTCGTGAAGCGAGGCGCCGGAGTGCTTGAGTCGATTCTTGACCTCGGCCCGCTCCCGGCGAGCCGCGGCGGCCTTTTCGAGCGCGGCTGCGCGCTGTTCAGGGGTAAGGGGCGGAAGAGCCACGCCTACGTCACCTCGGATGTCGAACTGTCGGATACGGACCGGTGAGGAACCTAGTCGCCCCACACCTGGTGAGCCACGAGCAACACGCTTGCCCGTTGACTCTGCTCGGAGACTAGCGGCCAACTCCGCCAGAGTCAGCGAGAACAGCGGAAAAGTCCTGGTCAGCCTCCGTCAGGACGGACATTCCTGACATACTGCCCCGGATTTGAGGATGTATTCAGACTCAAGCGGGCCTGTGAGCACTCGTCGAACCAGCTGTCGAACCACTCGCCAGGGGACTCGAACGAGAAAATCGAACCTTCTCAACCGGTCGGCAGCGCCGCCCGGACCTCGTCCGCGAACCGCTCGGCGGACGCGCGCAACGCCCCGGCGTCCGGACCGTGCCGCAGCACTCCCCTGCTGACGTTCGGGACGACATTGCGGATCGCCTTGCCGAAGACCCGGGGCAGATCGGCCGGAGTGGCCCCCTGGGCGCCGACACCGGGCGCGAGGAGCGGGCCGTTGATGTCCAGGTCGTAGGACGACAGATCGCCGAGCGTGGCCCCCACGACCGCGCCGAAGGACCCGAGGGGCTGCTCCCCGGTGTTCTCGGCGGCCAGGTGGGCCAGCATGGTCGCGCCGACGTCGCGGCCGTCCGCGCGGACCGCGTGCTGGACCTCGCCGCCCTCCGGGTTGGAGGTGAGCGCGAGCACGAACAGGCCCGCGCCGCTCTCCCGGGCCAGCGCGACCGCCGGCGCGAGCGAGCCGTAGCCGAGGTACGGCGACACGGTCAGCGCGTCCGAGAACAGGGGCGAGTCCTTGTGCAGGAAAGCCTCGGCGTACGCGGCCATGGTGGAGCCGATGTCGCCGCGCTTGGCGTCCATGAGAACCAGCGCACCGGCCGCCCGCGCCTCCTGGACCGTCTTCTCCAGGACGGCGACACCACGCGAGCCGAAGCGCTCGAAGAACGCGCTCTGCGGCTTGAACACGGCGACCCGGTCGGACAGCGCCTCGACGACGGTGCGGCTGAACCGCTCCAGACCGGCCACGTCATCGTTCAGGCCCCACTCGCCGAGCAGCGAGGCGTGCGGGTCGATCCCGACGCACAGCGGGCCGCGCTCGTCCATGGCGTGGCGCAGGCGGGCGCCGAAGGGCTCCGTCGTCATGCGGTCACCTTCCTGGTGGCGGCGCCGACCGCGTCGGCGAGGGTCTCGTAGGGGCTGGCGGCCAGCCGGGCGGCCAGCCCCTTGTGGACGGCCCGCATCCAGAA
>DATCQX010000277.1:0-3711 GCA_036569285.1 Streptomyces sp. | reverse complement strand
CGGGTCTCGAAGCCGTCCCGCCCGGTGCGCACCGGCACCGGCCCGTACACCAGCTTCTTGCCGTCCTGGATCCAGCTGAGCTGGAGCGTCAGGTTCACGCAGGCGATCCGGCCCTTGTTCGTGGGGCACTTGCCGTCCTTGTTGGGGTTCTTCCCCACAGCCTTCTGCTTGTTCATGAGATCCATCACGCCCCACGTGACGGAGCCCGCGTACCCGGCGTTCGGGCTGATGCCGTGCTTCGTCTGGAACGCCCGGATCGCCTTGCAGTCCGCGCTGGACTGCTTGCCGTCCACGGGCCGTCCCAGGAACTTCTCCACCTGCTTCTGGTACGGCCCCGCCGACGTCGAACAACTCGCCGCCTGCGCCGTGCCGCTGCCCATCACCAGCGCGAGCGGCGCCACGAGCCCCGTGACACCGGCGAAGACCGCCGCTCGTCTGCGTATGTCCCCCATGACTGATCCCTCCCTCGACATGTTCCTCGCCTCTCTAGACCCTGATGCGAACATGTCGGTTGTACCCCACACGGCCCTGTGACAGAACGGTGAAGTTCCCCTCAGGACCAAGACGGTTCCGCTATCGGCAGCGTCCGCCGGGCCCTGACCGGCGACAGGAACACCGGCAGGAACGCGGCGGCCAGCACAGCACCGCCGACCCACAACGTGGCGCGGACGCCGACGACTTCACCGAGGAGCCCGGAGAGCGCGGCGCCGACGGCGAGGACGCCGGTGAGCAGACAGCGGAAGGTGGCGTTCATCCGGCCGAGCAGCGCGTCCGGCGTCATGTGCTGGCGGATGCTGACGCCGAGGACGTTGTCCACGCCGGTCTTGGCCATCGCGAGCAGCCACCCCGCCGTCGCGATCCACAGCCGTACGCCGTTGTCGATCAGCGGGATCAGCAGCGCGGCCGGAGCGAGGACGGCGCCGGTGAGGCCGAGGACGGGGCCGGGGCCGAACCGGCGGGCCAGCGGCAGGGCGCAGCGGGCGCCGAGCAGCAGGCCGACTCCGCCGGCCGCCCAGTAGAGACCCAACGCGCCTGCGGAGAGGCCGAGTTCGCGGACGAAGAGGATCGGCAGCACGGTGTTGACGAGCTGCGAGCCCAGGTTGGTCAGCGCGGCGGTGGCAGCCAGGGCGCGCAGTTCGGGGTTGCCGAAGACGTGCCGGACCCCCTCGGCGATCCGGGAGCCGAGCAGCCCGGGCGCCGAGGAGGCGGGCTGCTGCGGGGGACGCAGAGCCGTCAGCCCCAGCGCCGACGCCAGGTAGGCGCCGGCGGCGCAGACGATCGCCACGGGCGCGGTGAGGAGCTGGACCAGGCCGCCGCCGAGCCCCCGTCCGGCGACGTTCCCGGCCGCCTGGAGGCCGACCAGCGCCGCGTTCGCCCGGACCAGCGGTTCCCGGCCGACGAGCAGCGGCAGCGCCGTCTGCGAGCCGACGTCGAAGAACACGGTCGCGCAGCCGTTCAGCAGGACGACGGCGTACAGCTGGCTCCACGTGAGCGCGTCCAGCCACCACGCGACCGGCACGGAGGCGAACAGCAGCCCCCGCACCAGGTCCGCGCCGACCAGCACCCCGCGCTGCCGCATCCGGTCCACCCAGGCCCCGGCCGGCAGCCCGATCAGCAGGAACGCGACCGTCGACAGGGTCCCGAGCACCCCCACCTGCGCCGGTCCCGCGTCGAGCGCGGAGACCGCGACGAGCGGGACGGCGACGTAGGTGACGTTCGTCGCGAGCTGGCTGAGCGTGGAGGCGGCGAAGAGGGCGCGGAAGTCCCGGACGCGCCAGGGGGAATCGGTGGAAGGCACCAGGTCACCCTGCGGGCACGGCACATGTCAGGACAAGTGAAAAGATCTCCAGTCACTCTTAAGCTGAGCTTCACCGATAGCCGGTCACGTCCGCCGGCTTCCCCGCGTCCTGCACCTCCACCAGGTACCGCCACGCGTCGGGACGGCTCCCGTCGAGGTCCGTGAAGCCGTACTCCTGGGCCAGGGCGCCGCCGGACAGCGACTGCCCGTTGAAGCGGGAGACGTCCGGGTCGGCGGCGAGGGCGGCGACCGCGCGGCCCACATAGCGCGGCGTCTCGGAGATCGCGAAGTGCGGCACCTTCTCCAGGGCGTCACGCCAGTTGTCCTCGCGGACGCCGTAGTGCTCCAGCATGATCTCCGACCGCATCCAGCCCGGGGTGAGGACGAGGCCGGTCGCGCCGCGCGGGGCGAGTTCCTGGCCGAGGGCGAACCCCATGCGCAGGACGGCCGCCTTGGCGAGGTCGTAGTAGAAGTTCACACGGTAGTTGTCACGGTTGTACTCGGCCGTGCCGTCGGTCATCTCGACGACCAGCCCGCCGGGCCGGCGCAGCAGCAGCGGCAGGGCGTGGTGGCTGGTGATCGCGTGGGTGTCGACCGCGAGCCTGAGGGTCCGCAGACCCTTGTCGAGGTCGTGCTCCCAGACGGGCTTCTCCCACTCGACGAGGTTCTCGGCGCCCCAGATGTCGTTCACCAGGACGTCGAGGCGGCCCTGTTCGGCGTCGATCCGCTCGACGAGCGCCTTCACCTGCGCGGGGTCCAGGTGGTCGGTCGGCACCGCGATCCCGGTGCCGCCCGCCTCGGTGACGAGGTCGGCGGTGTCCTCGATGGTCTCGGGCCGGTCGTACTCGGAGCGCCGGGCGCGGGTGCTGCGTCCGGTGACGTAGACGGTGGCGCCGGCCGCGCCGAGTTCGACGGCGATGCCGCGGCCCGCGCCGCGGGTGGCTCCGGCGACGAGGGCGATCTTGTCGTGCAGGGGGGTGTGCGGGAGCGTGTCCGGCTTCTTGTTCTCCATGACGTCGATGGTTTCGAAGAAGCCGGACATCTCCTGTCGCCTTTTACAGCGAGTCTTCTTTTACAGCGAGCCGTGCGGCGGGTTCAGTGCCCGCGCGCGATCCACTCCTCCAGCTGCGGCGCCTCCGCCCCGATCGTCGTCTCGTCCCCGTGGCCGGTCAGCACGCGCGTCTCGGCGGGGAGCGTGAGGAGCCGGTCGCGGATGGAGTCGATGATCGTCGGGAAGTGGGAGTACGACCGCCCGGTGGCCCCGGGACCGCCCGCGAACAGCGTGTCGCCGGTGAAGACGGCGCCCAGCGCGGGGTCGTACAGGCAGACCGCGCCCGGCGCGTGTCCCGGGGTGTGGATGACCCGCAGGTCGGCTCCGGCGGTCTCGATGACCTGCCCGTCGGTGAGGTGCTCGTCGGGGTCGCGGTCGGGGTGGGTGAGCTTCCACAGGGGCAGGTCGTCCGGGTGGAGCCAGATCCGGGCGCCGGTCAGGTCGGCGAGCGCGGGGGCCGCGCCCACGTGGTCGTTGTGGGCGTGGGTGCAGACGATCGCGGTGAGCCGCCGGTCGCCGACGGCCTCGGCGATGGCCTGCGCGTCGTGCGCGGCGTCGATGACGATCACCTCGTGGTCGTCCCCGACGATCCACACGTTGTTGTCGACGTCCCAGGTGCCCCCGTCGAGGCTGAACTGCCCGGAGGTGACGAGGCGTTCGATGCGCGCGGCCATCAGAGGACCACCACCGAACGCAGGACGTCACCGTGGTGCATCCGCTCGAACGCCTGCTCCACATCGCCCAGTTGGATCGTCTCGGTGACGAACGCGTCGAGCGGCAGCCGCCCTTGGAGGTGCAGGTCGATCAGCATCGGGAAGTCCCGCGAGGGCAGGCAGTCCCCGTACCAGGACGACTTGAGGGA
>DATCQX010000276.1:0-3855 GCA_036569285.1 Streptomyces sp. | reverse complement strand
GTGCCGGTTCGGGTTCGGGCTTGGGACGGGTCCGAGGCTGGGGGGAAGGGGGGAGGGGGGCCCGTGCTTGTGGTGCGGAATCGGCGGGCCGTGCGGAGGGTGTTGTTCAAGCCGGGGGAGCTGGGGCTGGCTCGGGGATGGGTGGCGGGGGACATCGAGATCGACGGGGATCTCTATCAGGCGCTTGAGCTGTTGGCGGGAGGGATCTGGGAGCGGGGAGAGGACGCGCCGGGGCTCGCGCAGCTCGTGCGGCAGAGAGATTTCCGGCGGGGAGCGTTCGAGCTGGTCCGGCTCGGGGGGCTGCCCCTGCCGCCCGCCCCGCCGAAGGAAGAGGCCCGGCGCACGCGGCACCTGCACACGCGGAACACGGACCGGCACGCCATCAGCCACCACTACGACGTCGGCAACGACTTCTACTCGCTCGTGCTCGGCCCGTCCATGGTCTACTCCTGCGCCTACTGGGACGACGGCACCTCCCTGGAGGACGCCCAGCGGGACAAGCTCGACCTCGTCTGCCGGAAGCTGGGGCTCCGCAAGGGGCAGCGCGTTCTCGACGTCGGCTGCGGCTGGGGCTCGTTCGCCATCCACGCCGCCCGCGAGTACGGCGCACAGGTCGTCGGCGTGACCCTCTCGCAGGAACAGGCCCTCCTCGCCCGCAAGCGGATCGCCGACGCCGGGCTCACCGAGTTCGTCGACATCCGGGTGCAGGACTACCGGGACGTCGATGACGGCCCGTACGACGCGATCTCGTCCATCGGGATGGCGGAACACGTCGGCGCGGAGCGGTACCTGGAGTACGCCCGGCAGCTGTACGGCCTCCTCACCCCCGGCGGACGGCTCCTCAACCACCAGATCGCGCGGCGCCCCCAGGAGGACGAGGACTCCTACCGCCTCGACTCGTTCATCGACGCGTACGTCTTTCCCGACGGGGAACTCGCGCCGATCGGCACCACGGTCACACAGTTGGAGCGCGCCGGCTTCGAGGTGCGGGACGTCGAGTCGATCCGGGAGCACTACGCGCTGACGCTGCGGAGGTGGGTGGCGAATCTGGAGGACGGCTGGCAGCGGGCGGTCACGACGGTCACCCCTGAACGGGCGAGAGTCTGGCAGCTGTACATGGCCGCCTCCGCACTCGCCTTCGAGCGCAATCGCATAGGCGTCAACCAGGTCCTCGCGGTACGCACCCCGGACTCCGGCGCCTCGGGACTGCCTCTGCGGTCACGCGTCTGGTCCGGATGACGGGACGAGGGGGCCTCCGACGGGAGGCCCCCTCACGATGTGCCCTTCTCGCCGGGCGCCGCTACTCCGCCTTGATCGCCCCCAGCATGTTCAACCGGGACGCCCGCCGAGCCGGCCACAGCGCCGCGAGGATCCCCACCGTCCCCGCGAGCGCGAGGAAGACGGCGATACGCGCCCAGGGCAGGACGAGTTCGTACGTCGACAGGCTGGGCCCGATCAGCTCGCCCGCCGCCCAGCCGAAGAAGAGCCCGAGGCCGATCCCGAGGATCCCCCCGAACAGGGAGATGACGAGGGACTCCAGCCGGACCATCCGCTTGATGCCCCGCCGGTCCAGACCGATCGCCCGCAGCATCCCGATCTCCTGGGACCGCTCGAAGACGGACATCGCGAGCGTGTTGACGACCCCGAGGACGGCGACGATGACGGCCATCGCCAGCAGCCCGTACAGCATGTTCAACAGCAGCGTGAAGAACTGGGCGATCTGGTTCGAGATGTCCTGCTTGCTCTGGACCTGGATCCCCGGGTTGTCCCCGAGCGCCTTGACCAGCTGGTCCTTCACCGCGGACGACGTCCCCTCCGCGGTCTTCACCATGACCTGCATGTCGGTCAGCTCGCTCTGGTGCGGCGCGAGCGTCGCGGCGTCGAGCAGGATGCCGTGCAGGAACTCGGTGCCCTCGTAGACCCCGCCGACCGTGAGCCGCTGGCTCTTGCCGTCCTCGTAGTGGACGGTGAACGCCGAACCCGCCGTCCAGCCGTGCTGATCGGCCGCCGCCTTGTCGACGACGACACGCGTCCCGCCGACCTCGAAGCGCCCCTCCTCGATCTTCACGTCGATCAGCTTGCCGATCGTGGAGCCGTCCACCCCGGTCAGCGACTCGTGGTCGCCGTCGATCCGGGACGGGGAGTTGCGCATCGGGCTGGTCGCCTCGACGCCCGGCGTCTCCTTCAGCTTCTTCTCCACACCCGGCGCGAGGTAGTTGCCGTTGACCATGGAGACGACGTAGTCCGCGCGGATCGAGTCGGACGCCAGCTTCTCGATGGACCGCTGAAGGCTTCCGGCGATCACCGTCATACCCGTGATCAGCGTGAGCCCGATCATCAGCGCGGACGCCGTCGCGGCGGTCCGGCGCGGATTGCGCACCGAGTTCTGGCGGGCCAGCTTCCCGGAGATCCCGAACCCGCGCATCAGCGGCCCCGCCGCCGCGATCAGCGGCCGGGACAGCAGCGGCGTGAGGATGAACACCCCGATGATCAGCAGGACCGCGCCGATCCCCATCGCCGTCTGCGCCTCGGTCCCCTTCATCGTCGTGGCCGTCAGAACCGTCCCCGCGCCCGCCGCCGACACCAGCGCGCCCAGGGTGTTGCGGACGACGAGGGAGCGCGTCGTCGCCTTGGCGTGCAGGCTGCTCATGGCGGCGACCGGCGGGATCTTCGCGGCGCGGCGGCCCGGCAGCCAGGCGGCGAGCATCGTGATGACGACGCCGACGGCCAGGGCCGACAGGATCGTCCCCGACGAGATGACCAGCGGGCCGTCCGGGATGATCGCGCCCGTCTGCTTCAGCAGCGTCCGCAGGCCCGCGCCGATGCCGATGCCGACGACCAGGCCGGTCACCCCGGCGACCACGCCGACGACGAACGCCTCGATCAGCACCGACCGCGTCACCTGGCGGCGGGATGCGCCGACCGCGCGCAGCAGGGCCAGCTCTTTCGTGCGCTGCGCGACCAGCATCGTGAAGGTGTTGGCGATGATGAAGGTGCCGACGAAGAGGGCGATGCCGGCGAAGACCAGCAGGCCCTGCTTGAGGCCGCTCATCGACGCGGAGATCGTCTCCGCCTGGTCCGCGGCGAGCTTGGCGCTCGTCGTCGTCTCGACCTTGTCCGCCGGGAGCGCCTTGTCGAGGGCGGCCTTCAGGGCGGTCTGCGAGACGCCGGGGGCGGCCTTGACGTCGATCTCGTCGTACGTGCCGGTCTTGCCGAACAGCTTCTGGGCCGTCGCCGTGTCGAAGAGGGTGAGGCTGCCGCCCGCCGCGACGTTGCCGTCCTTCGTCGTGAAGATGCCGGAGATCACGGGGGTGAGGACGGGGCCGTCGACGGAGATCCGGACGGTGTCGCCGACCTGGTAGCCGGCGCGCTTCGCGGTCTCGGCGTCCATCGCGATCTCGTCCGCCCCGACCGGGGGTTTGCCGCTGGTCAGCGGGTAGCGGGCGTCCTCGGTGCCCCAGTAGTTGCCGCCCTGGGAGGCGAAGCCGTTGCCGATCAGCTTGCCGTCCTTGTCGGCGATGGCGGCGAAGCCCGTCACCACGCCGGTCGCGGAGGCGGCGCCGTCCACCGAGGCGGCCCGCTTCAGCAGGGCGTCGGTCAGCTCGGGGTCCTTGGCGACCTCGTTCGCCGCGGCCTTCTGGGTGCGGGGCTGGACGGCGACGTCGACCTGGTCGAAGCCCTTCGCGGAGCTGTTCTCCAAAGCGTTGGACAGGGTGTTGGTGAAGACGAGGGTCCCGGAGACGAAGGCGACGCCCAGCATGACCGCGAGGACGGTCATCAGGAGGCGGGCCTTGTGCGCGAGGACGTTGCGCAGGGCTGTGCGGAACATCAGCTGGTACGGCCCTTCGCATCGAA
>DATCQX010000275.1:0-10923 GCA_036569285.1 Streptomyces sp. | reverse complement strand
CGTCAGTCCCCCGGATACCCTCCCCCCGTGAGCTTCCCCCTTCCCCCCGCAGCCCGAGCCGTCGTCCTTCGTACTCAGCGTGGCGGCTTCGCGGCGGTTGATACTCCTGCTGGTTCGGATGTGCCCTACCGGGGTGTGGTGTTGATGTTGCCGGGGTTCACCGGAAGTAAGGAGGACTTTCACTTTCTTCAGGGGCCGTTGGCGGGGCGGGGGTATCGGACAGTCGCGGTGGATGGACGGGGGCAGTATCAGTCGGACGGTCCGGAGGTGGACGAATCCGCTTATGCGCAGGGCGAGTTGGCGAGGGATGTGCTTGCGCTGGCGGAGCATCTGGGGGCGCCGGTGCATCTGTTGGGGCACTCGATGGGTGGGCAGGTCGCGCGGGCGGCGGTGTTGTTGGACCGGGCCCCGTTCCGCAGTCTGACGTTGATGTCGTCGGGGCCGGCGGAGATCTCGGATTCGCAGAAGCAGCGCGTGAAGTTGCTGCACGAGGCGCTGGCGGTGATGAGCATGGCGCAGGTGTGGGAGGTGATCGTCGCCATGGGGCCGCCGGAGGATGTGGGCGGTCCGGCGAAGGGGTTCGGGACGCCGGAGTTGATGCGGGACCGGTGGACGGGCAACAAGCCGGCGCAACTCCTCGCCACGGGACGCCAGTTGTGCGTGGAACCGGACCGCGTCGCCGAACTGGCCGCCGCCCCGCTGCCGTTCCACGTGCTGTCGGGGTCGAACGACGACACCTGGCCGCTGCCGCTCCTGGACGACATGGCGGTACGGCTCTCCGCGCGGCGCACGGTGATCGAGGGGGCGGACCACTCCCCCAACCAGGACCAGCCGCTCCCCACCGCCGAGGCGCTGGCGGACTTCTGGGACACGCTGACGGACGGCTGAACGGACGGGCGCTGGAACAGGCAGGCAGCGAACAGACGGGCCGCTGAGCAGACAATCAGGCCGGCGGCCGGTATCAACACGCGCACCCGCAAACCAGCACCAGCACCAGCACCAGCACCAGCACCAGCACCAGCACCAGCACCAGCACCACGATCCGCTACCAGCCCCCCACCCTCACCCCCAGCGGACTAATACTGCGTCTGCACGTGCTCCCAAAACCCGTCCCGCAACGCCCTCCGCAAATCCGCCTGCCCCCGCAGCGAGTACTGCAGAATCCCCTCCGCCTCGACCAACAGATCCTGGTCCACGGACCCCGGCAGATACGGATGCCCCGGCAGGAGTTCCGCGAGGTTCGCCCGCCCCCGTTCCATCAGCCACTTCGCCGCGATCTGCGCGCCGGCGAAGCGGACGTCCTCGCGGGTGGGACGGTTCGCGGAGGCGGTCTCGTAGGAGACGGCGGCCCGGCGGGACACGTACGGTTTGAAGAATTCGAGGTCGAGCGTGCGCTGGCTGTCGACCTCCCAGAGCAGCGGCTCGGCCTGATTGCGGCCCTCCGGCGCCTCGATGCCCCAGAGGTGGACGCGCGCACCGTACCCCTGGGCCGCCTCGACCGCCGAGACGAGGTCCTCGTCGCCGCCGAGGAGTGCGGCGTCGCTGATCGCGCGGTGGCGGGCGAGGGATTCGAGGTCCGTGCGGATGAGGGAGTCGACGCCCTTCTGCTGGTTGTTCGCGTTGAGGTTGCCCAGGCGAACCTTGACGTCGGGAAGCTCCGCGATCGACTGCTGTTCGGCGGTGTGGATGCGCCGCCGGGCGCCGTCGTACCAGTAGACCCGCAGGAGCCGGCTGTCCGCGAAGACCTGGCGGGCCCGGTCGATGAGCGCCTCCAGGAGGCCCTCGGCGTCGAGGTCGAAGGCTCTGCGGTCCTCCGTGCCGGCGATCAGACGGCCGGCGGCGGCGTAGAGGTACCCCGCGTCGACAAAGATCGCGTGCGTCGACGGAGTCTTCGCCACCTCGGCGAGTACCCGTCTGAGCAGGTCGTTCGTGCGGTCGATGCGGTCCACGAGGGGCCCGAGGTCGTCACTCATCCCGCCCATTGTCCCGCCGGTCACGCAGCGAACACAACCGATCCCGTTCAGTCTTCCCTACTGCTTAGTAGTTAGCTGTTCGAAAAATTTCTTTAGCGTAGGGAATGTTCGTAACACGAGCCACGTTGACTGCTCATGTAACAGCGATTCTCCTCAGGAGGACAACCGACGAAGGGAGAAGCCCATGCGCTTCGAAATCCTGCGACTCGACGACGTCGACGGCACGCCCGTGGACTGCACTGTCGTGGACGCCGCCTCCGTCAACCGGATCGTGCAGGACGCCGCCGCCATAGGACAGCGCCTCTGGATCCGCCCGGCCGACAGTGCCGCCTCGTAACACGCGAGCGCATCACACTTCAGAACCCCCGTACGGCGCCGACACCGTACGGGGGTTCTGCGCGTACCGACGTACGCGGACGGCCCTCAGGAGCCGCGGATCACCTGCGTCACCCCGTTGATGATCTGCTGCACCGCGATCGCCGACAGCATCATCCCGGCGAGGCGGGTCACGAGGACGACGCCGCCGTCCTTGATGACCTTGATGATGAGCAGCGAGTACCTCATCACCAGCCACAGCACGACATGGATGGCGAGGATCGCGACCCACACGGACACCTGCGTCGCGACGCTGTCCGCCTTCTGCACGGCCAGGATGACCGACACGATCGCCCCCGGGCCGGCCAGCAGCGGCATGCCCAGCGGGACGAGGGCCACATTGACGTCCTTGGTCTGCTTCGGTTCGTCACTCTTTCCCGTCAACAGATCCAGGGCGATCAACAGAAGCAACAGTCCCCCCGCGATCATCAATGCGGGCACCGACACATGCAGGTACGTCAGGATCTGATGCCCCAGCAGCCCGAACACCGTGATCACCCCACCGGCCACGCAGACGGCCTGGAACGCCATCCGCTTCTGCGTCTTCGCCGGGCGCCCCGAGGTCAGCGCGAGGAAGATCGGGGTGATTCCGGGGGGATCCATGATGACAAAAAGGGTGAGGAAGAGGGAGCCGAAGACAGCGACGTCGAACATGGGTGAAGAGCCTTGTGGAGAGGTTGGGATGAGAAAGGGAGGGGAAGGGCGGCGGGGATGTTCCCGAGGGACGGCGAAGCGGGCGGACCACGGCACCGGCACGCCGGACCGGACCCCGGCCTCAGCTCAGTGAAACGGGGTGCGCACACCGGCCCGACGAACCCCGGACCGGCACAGGCCCGGCGTCACCCGCCCGGCAGCACCGAAGACGCGGCCCCGCGGAACGCCGTCCCGGCGAAAGGCCCGGCGGCAGCGCGGGGCCCGGGTGGAACCACCGGCCTCAGGCTCCCCCGGCCCCCGGAACCGGGAACGCGCCCCACGCCCGGCGGGTGATCTCGCCGTACACCTCGGGGTCGGTCGTGTACTCGCCCAGTGCGCAGGTCTTGCGGCTGCCGTGGTAGTCGCTGGAACCGGTGACCAGGAGGCCCAGTTCGCGGGCGAGGCCCCGCAGGCGGGTGCGGGTGCCGGCGTCGTGGTCCATGTGGTCGACCTCGATGCCGTCGAGCCCGGCGGCGGCCATCTCGGCGATGGCGGAGTCGGGGACGGTGAGGCCGCGCTTGCTGGCGGCCGGGTGGGCGAAGACGGTGACGCCGCCGGCGGCCTTGACGAGGCGGATGGCCTCGAAGGGGTCGGTCTCGTGCTTGGAGACGTGCGCACGGCCGCCGTCGGCGAGCCACTGCTGGGTGAAGGCGTCACCGACCGACGCCACCACGCCCGCCTCGACGAGGGCCGCCGCGACATGGGGCCGCCCGACGGAGCCGTCCCCGGCGATCCGGGCGACCTGCTCCCAGGTGACGTCCACGCCGAGCGCCTGGAGGCGGGCGACCATCGCGCGGGCGCGCGGCACACGGTCGTCCCGCACGAGTTCCCGTTCCGCGAGCAGCGCGGGTTCCTCGGGGTCGAAGAGGTAGGCCAGCATGTGCATGGAGACGCCGTCGATCCGGCACGACAGCTCGGCCCCGGTGACGAGCGTCAGCCCCTCGGGGAGCGCGGCGACGGCCTCGGCGTAGCCGCGGGTCGTGTCGTGGTCGGTGAGGGCGACGACGTCGAGCCCGGCGGCAGCGGCGTTGCGGACCAGTTCGGCGGGGGTGTCCGTGCCGTCGGACGCGGTGGAGTGGCAGTGCAGGTCGATGCGCACGGTGCGTACTCCAGACGGGCGGCGGACGGGACGAGGGTGATCCAAGAATAACCGCCCCGGAAGGTGCGATTGTCACACCTCACTCCGGATGTCACCCCTTACCACCTTCGAGGCGACCCTCACCGCCCTCGCCAACCCCCTCACGGCCTCAGCAAGCGCGGTGACAGCGCGCCGCACGGCACCATCTCCACCTCCGCCCCCGCGTCCCGCAGATCCGTCAGCACCAGTTCCTCGTACATCAGCATCCCCGACTGCTCGGGCCACACGACGGCCCACAGCCACATCCCGAGCGCCTCCCCGGCGAACACGGCACGGTCGTCCGGCGCTTCGGCGACGTGCCACAGCGGCGTCGGGCGGCCGGCGGCGAGGACCTTCGCCTGGGCGGGTTTCTCGACGTCGAGGTGGGGGCCGGGGTCGGGGCCGTCGATGCCCGCGTAGCGCGCGCCGAGCCCCACGCCCAGTTCCTCGGCGACGAGGATCAGCTCGCCCATGCCGCCGAGCGGCCCCGGACCGGTGCAGGCGACGGCGGTGGCGCGCCCCCCGCTGCGGTCGTCACCGGCGCACGCGACGCCCGTGAACAGCCAGCCCACGGGCAGCGGCCAGGGCATCCACACGGGCACCTCGGCGCGGTGCACCACGACGCCGAGCCCCTCGACGCTGGGCGGGATCACAGGCTGGACCGGATGCACCGTGCCGTGGACACCGCACTGCCAGGTGTCGGCGAAGAGACCGGGAGCCCGGACCCGGCCACCGCACTTCGGGCAACTGGGTTCGCCCCTCATAGAGCCCCACGGTCCTACCCTCCCCCGCCCGCGTCAAGCCGAGATCACCCGTCCGAAGGCCGTGCGGGCGACGGCGGACACCTCGGTCGTCACGTCCCTGGGCATCGGCCTGACCGGCCCTTCGCGAACTGACGGTGAGTTCGGTCACCCGGACGTCACGTCAGGTCGACCGACTTGCGCGCCGGGTCCCGCAGATCCGTCCCGCTCGTCAGCCACCGCTCCTGGAGGGCCTGCGCGCCGTGGACGCGTTTCCAGGCGGCCTCGTTGGGGGTCATCGGCAGGAGGGGGAGGAAGTGGACGGGGTCGAGGGGGGCGTCGAGTTCGAGGTCCTCGACGAGACCGCCGGGCTCGGCGACGAGGACGGAGGTGAAGGGGGCGCCCGGCCACAGGGGTTCACCGACGTCCAGCGAGGCGCCGGGGGCGACGACGACACCCTCGACCTGCGGGGACGCGGCGAGGACGGCGAGGGGGCGCAGGACCTTGTCGGTGTCGGCGAGACCCGCGCGCACGGAGAGGATCAGCTCCGCGCGGGGGCCCTTGACGGGGTCCGCGGCAAAGGAGTTGGGGTCGTTCATGGGGCTCGCGGACATGCCGAGGGTGGCGTAGCGGACGACGCCGTCGCCCTGGAACCGGAGGACCTCGACGCGGTCGGTGCCGAGGAAGGTGACCGCCGCGCGGGCGTCCGGTTCGCCCAGCGCGGTGAGCAACCGGGCCTCGACCAGGGGAAGAACATCAGCCATGCCGCGAGCATAGAACTCGTCAGTACGGGGCAAAGCAGCACCTTGACACTTCTGTCTGCTGATACTCTTGCCGAGTCGTTCTGGGCTGCCGTGCAGAAGCATGACGTATCAGGCCCGCTCGACGAGGATCTCCCTTACGAGGGACCGGCCGGAGGAGGTGGGGCTGTCATGGATCGAAGTCACCCGTGCAGTACCACTCGCTCTTTCCGCCGCTGACGCGCCAGCGTTCTTCTTCTCGTTCCTCGCCTTCTGCGGAAGAGCACTTCGTTTCATCTCGCTGAAACCCGAAGCAAGCCACCGCGACGGTGCGGTGCTCCCCGCTTTGTGGACGTACCAAACATCCTCACGCTCAGGACGTCCTCATTCCGGGCAGTTCCACCCGTCGGCGTGGCCATTCGTCACCGAATGCGTCACCGATGCGAAGGAGCCCTGCCATGTCCATGATCCACAACCTGCGCGCCGCGACGTCCCTGCGCAAGGACCGCAAGACAGCCCCGCAGAGTGGCACGTACGACACGACGCGCGACCCCGCCACGCCGTCGGCCGTCGTCGACTGCGCGATCTACCGCGACGGCGCGCGCGTCCCCTACGACACGTCGCTCACCCCGCACGAGGCGATGCGTCAGGTGCGGCGTGCCGGCGGGTTCGTGTGGATCGGGCTGCACGAGCCGACCGAGGCCGAATTCGCCGGTATCGCAAGCGAGTTCGGGCTGCACCCGCTCGCCGTCGAGGACGCCGTGCAGGCCCACCAGCGGCCCAAGCTGGAGCGGTACGACGACTCCCTGTTCACCGTCTTCAAGACCATCCACTACGTCGAGCACGCGCAACTCGATGCGAACAGCGAGGTCGTGGAGACCGGCGAGGTCATGTGCTTCACCGGCAAGGACTTCGTCATCACCGTCCGGCACGGCGGGCAGGGGTCCCTGCGGGCGCTGCGCCACCGGTTGCAGGACGACCCCGAGCTGCTCGCGAAGGGGCCCTCGGCCGTGCTGCACGCCATCGCCGACCATGTCGTCGACGGGTACATCGCCGTCGCGGACGCCGTCCAGGACGACATCGACGAGGTGGAGACGGACGTCTTCTCGCCGGGGCGCAACGGGGCGCCCCGGGGGACCGACCCGAGCCGGATCTACCAACTCAAGCGTGAGGTACTGGAGTTCAAGCGGGCGGTGTCTCCGCTGCTGCGTCCGATGCAGCTCCTGAGCGAGCGGCCCATGCGGCTGATCGACCCCGACATCCAGAAGTACTTCCGTGACGTCGCCGACCATCTCGCGCGCGTCCAGGAGCAGGTCCTGGGCTTCGACGAACTCCTCAACTCGATCCTCCAGGCCAACCTCGCGCAGGCGTCCGTCGCGCAGAACGAGGACATGCGGAAGATCACCTCGTGGGCCGCCATCATCGCCGTCCCGACGATGGTCTGCGGGGTCTACGGCATGAACTTCGACTACATGCCCGAGCTGCGCTGGAAGTACGGGTACCCCATGGTCATGGCCGTCATGGTGACCATGTGCTTCGGCATCCACCGCACCCTCAAGCGCAACGGCTGGCTCTAGGCTGACGCCCATGACCTCACCTCTCGACCGGGCCCTCGTAGAGGAGGCCACGAAGAAGTCGGGCCTCATCTGGGTGAACACCCGCCCCCTCTGGCACACCTGGCACGAAGCCGCGGCGTACGTACTGGGCGACGGCCCCGGCGAACAGCCCCTCCACGGGCTCTCCGAGGGTGACACCGCCGAGGTGACCGTCCGCAGCAAGGACAAGGGGGGCCGGTTGGTGACGTGGACGGCGAGGGTGGTCGCGGTGACACCGGGCACCCCCGACTGGGAGTCCGCCGCAAGCGAGTTGAAGACCAAACGCCTCAACGCCCCCGACGGCGAGGCCATGTCGGAGAGATGGTCGAGGGAGTGCAGGTTGCTCCGCCTGGAGCCGACAGGAGAGACACTGCCGGCGCCGGAGGGAGACTTGGCGGCCCGCCCGGCCCCGACCCCGGCGACAACCCGGGAACCCATCCCGGCAGCAGTGCCCCGCCTGCTGTTCCGGAAGCGCAAGTAACAAACGGCTGAGCCGAGTTCGGCACCGCCGAGGACCGCTGTGGCGGCTGAGCGCCGTTGTGGCGGAGAAGAAGGGACCGGCGGTGTGAAAGAGACGAGGACAGCGATGCCCTTAGCAAGCGCGGGCCGACTTTAAGAGGCACACGCACCGAGGTTCTTCAGGGACACGCAGGGCAGCACGTCGAAGAAACGTGCACACCAGCTCTTTCAGGGGCGCGGGGCTGTATCGATGTGCGGCTCCGCCTCGTGGGCGCGACGAGCCGCACCCGGCAACGCGCCCCCAACACCCCCTCAAGAAGCCGGAAGTTGCTTCCCGTAGTCCACCGTGTCCCCCTTCTCCGGCTCAGCCAACTCGAAATCCCGCCCCCACGAGGAGAACGCCAACGACCCGGCGCTCCCGGCACGTTGGAGCAGGAGGGGGTAGGGCTCGCCGGCGAGGGAGACGTCCAGTGTGCCGCCGCCGCCCTTGTCCCCTGTGATTCTGATCGTGCGGGTACCCGACTGTTCGTGGTGCCCGTCCTTGGAGAGCGACCCGTGGAGGGTCAGGAGCCCGTCGAGAAGGAGGTCCTTGTCCGTGAAGCCGCTGAACTTGGCGTATGAGGGATCCCCGGCCGGGATCCGGACGTACTTGCCGTCCAGCTTGCCGGCGGAGGCGCTCGCGTCGCCGCCCTGCTTCCAGAACCCGGCGTCGGCTTTGAGGTACAGCTTCTCCCCGACCCGCAGCAGCTGGAACGTCGTCCCCTGCGAGGAGACGGACCCGGTGCCGCCGTCCTTCTTGAGCCGCATGTCGAGCCGGTACGTCCGCCCGCCGGCGACGACGCTCCCGGCGAGCCGCACCGCGTCCACCCCGGACGCGGCGGCCTTGGCCTTCACCTGGATCTCGTCGGCCGCCAGCTTCCCCACCCCGTTGGTGCCCGCGTCGGGATCCTCCCCGCACCCGGTCAGCACGGCGAGCGCGCACACCGCCCCGAGCAGCGCGGTACGGGTGCGGGCCGGAGAGGAAGCGGTCACGGAAGACGCTCGCTTTCAGCACAGACGTGAGGGGCGGCGTACGGCAGCGTACCGGGGTCGTGAGCGACCGGCGGACGCGCGTCTTCCGTACCCCTCACCAGGGCGTATCCGATCGGGACGGGCTAGCCTTAAGCACCCCCGAGCCGACAATCCGGACCAGCCGGCCGCCGCTCCGGACCTCCGCCCCAGCAACCCGGACCATCGCAAAGGAACCCCCGAAATGGCACCCGGCGCCCCCCGGATCTTCGTCTCGCACCTCTCCGGTGTCGCCGTCTTCGACCCGAACGGCGACCAGGTCGGCCGGGTGCGCGACCTCGTCGTCATGCTCCGCACGAACCGCAGAGCCCCCCGCCTCCTCGGCATCGTCGTCGAGCTGTCCACGCGCCGCCGCATCTTCCTGCCGATGACCCGCGTGACCGGCGTGCAGTCGGGCCAGGTCCTGACGACCGGCGTCCTGAACGTCCGGCGCTTCGAGCAGCGCCCCACCGAGCGCCTCGTCTTCGGTGAACTCCTGGACCGCCGCGTCACCCTCGCGGAGACCGGCGAGGAGGCGACCGTCCTCGACCTGTCGGTGCAGCAGCTGACGGCCCGCCGGGAGTGGGAGGTGGACCGCGTCTTCCTCCGCAAGGGCAGGCCCGCGAGCACGTTCCGGAGGGCGAAGGGCGAGGCGGTGACCGTCGAGTGGGATGCCATCGACGGCATCTCGCTGGAGGAGGAGGGCCAGGGCGCCGAGAACCTCCTCGCGACGTTCGAGCAACTGCGCCCGGCGGACCTCGCGAACGTCCTGCACCACCTCTCGGCGAAGCGGCGCGGCGAGGTCGCGGCGGCTCTCGACGACGACCGCCTGGCCGACGTCCTCGAAGAGCTCCCGGAGGACGACCAGATCGAGATCCTCGGCAAGCTGAAGGAGGAGCGCGCGGCGGACGTCCTGGAGGCGATGGACCCGGACGACGCCGCCGACCTCCTCGCGGAGCTGCCGGAGGCGGACCAGGAGCGCCTGCTGTCGCTGATGGAGCCGGACGACGCGGCGGACATGCGGCGCCTGTTGCGGTACGAGGAGCACACGGCGGGCGGTCTGATGACGACCGAGCCGATCGTCCTGCGGCCGGACGCGACCGTCGCCGACGCCCTCGCCCGCATCCGCGAGCCCGACCTCTCCCCCGCGCTCGCCGCCCAGGTCTACGTCTGCCGCCCGCCCGACGAGACGCCGACCGGCAAGTACCTCGGCACGGTCCACTTCCAGCGCCTCCTGCGCGACCCCCCGTACACGCTCGTCGGCTCGATCATCGACGACGACCTACGGCCCCTCGACCCGGACGCGGCGCTGCCCGTGGTCGCCGGGTTCTTCGCGACGTACGACATGGTCGCGGCGCCGGTCGTCGACGAGTCGGGGTCGCTGCTCGGGGTGGTGACCGTGGACGACGTGCTGGACCACATGCTGCCGGAGGACTGGCGGGAGAACGAGTTCCACTTCGGGGAGGAGGCCGTCAGCGATGGCGCCTGAGAAGACCACGGTCACACGTCCGCGTGTGCGGCTCGACCAGCCTCGTCCGCAGCGGCGGCGGTTCCTGCCGGAGTGGGACCCGGAGGCGTTCGGGCGGCTGTCGGAGCGGGTCGCGCGGTTCCTGGGGACCGGGCGGTTCATCGTCTGGATGACCGTCGTCATCGTCGCCTGGGTGCTGTGGAACATCTTCGCGCCCGCCGGGCTGCGGTTCGACAACTATCCGTTCATCTTCCTCACGCTCATGCTCTCCCTCCAGGCGTCCTACTCCGCACCGCTGATCCTGCTCGCGCAGAACCGGCAGGACGACCGGTCGCGGGTCGACCTCGAACTGGACCGCAAGCAGAACGAGCGGTCCATCGCGGACACCGAGTACCTGACCCGGGAGATCGCCGCGCTGCGGATCGGGCTCGGGGAGGTCGCGACGCGGGACTGGATCAGGTCGGAGCTCCAGGACCTCGTCAAGGAGCTGGACGGGCAGGGTGTATTCCCGGCGGACCGGTCACCCGCGCGTGACGTAGACGACCGCTGAGGGGCGTGTAGGGCGCCCTGCAGGGCGCCGTACCATCGTCTGTATGGCTAGCGAAGACGCGGTGCGCGAGGCACTGGCGACGGTGAACGACCCCGAGATCAACCGGCCCATCACCGAGCTGGGGATGGTCAAATCGGTGGAGATCGGTGCGGACGGCGCGGTCGCG
>DATCQX010000274.1:0-7083 GCA_036569285.1 Streptomyces sp. | reverse complement strand
GGGTAGCGGTGGTGGAGTGGGTGCGGGTGGGTGGGGCTGGGTGCGGCACGACTGCCCGCAGCTGGGGCGGAGGGGAGAAGGCGACTGCGGGTGGGTGGGGGGTGGCGCGGCTGGCCGCAGCTAAGTGGCTGCGGTGGAGTGGGTGCGGGTGGGTGGGGTGTGTGGACATGGCGGCGCAGCCGCCTTTTAGGGGCGCGGGGAACTGCGCGAACGGCCACGACGGGCCCGCAGCCGCGCACAGACCCGAGCCACCCGAGCTGTCAGGCGTGCAGGTATCAGCACAAGACACGGCTGCGAGTGGACATGGCGGCGCAGCCAGCCATCCCAGGGGCGCGGGGCTGTGTCGATGTGAGGCTCCGCCGCGTGGGCGCGAACGGCCACGACGGGCCCGCAGCCGCCCACGCGCCGAAACCACCCGAGTCGGTGGGCGGCTGTTCGCGGCTCAGCCTGTGCGCAGATGGGTGGGGTTGTCGGTGGGGGCGGATAGGCTGAAAGCATGACGCGAGCCGAGCAGCCGATGGGCCTTCACGCGGAAGAGGACGACGCCCTGGTGGTGGACTCACGGGAGCGTGCCGTGCGGGCGTTGCTGAGGCAGCCGCAGTTGCGGCGGCTGTGGAGTGCGCAGCTGGTGGGCGGGGTGGGGGACGTCCTCGCCGTCCTCGTGCTCGTTTTTCTCGTGCTCCAGGCCGCCGTCTCGCAGGAGGCGCTGGGCGGCGGATACCGGGGCATGGCGCTGTCCGTGGCGCTCGTCCTCGGGGTACGAGTTCTGGCCACGGTCCTCTTCGGCGCCGTCCTCCTCGGCCCCCTGACCTCGCTGACGTCCGCCGACGGCCCCCTGGACCGCCGCTGGACGATGGCCGGTGCGGACGGCGTGCGCGCGGTCCTGCTGATCATCGCCCCCCTGTGGATCGACTGGACCCCGGGCAACGCGCTGACGCTCCTGCTGGCGACGGTCTTCGTGACCGGCATCGCCGAGCGGCTGTGGACGATCGCCCGGGAGGGCGCCGCCCCCGCCCTGCTCCCGGCCCCGCCGCCCGAGGGCGCGACCGTCCGCCCGCTGCCGGACCACATGGACGCGCTGCGCCGCCTCTCGCTGCGCACCAGCTTCGCGGCGATCCCGCTGGCCGCGGCCGTCCTGATCGTCGCCGGCCTGGTGAACGTCCTGCTGGGCGCCGGTGTCGCCTGGTTCGACCAGCACCAGGCGGCCCTCGCGTCGTACGTCGCGGCGGGCCTGTTCGCGGCCTGCCTGTCGGTCGTCTCCGCGCTGGAGCTGCCCAAGGTGAACACCCCGCGCGCGCGGTCCCCGCTGGAGGGCCTGCGCCGCCCGCGCGCGGGGAGCGGCTCCGAGACCGGCCGCACCGGTGCGATCCCGCTCCTCGTGGCGGCCTGCGGCGCCGTCGCGGGCGCGATCGCCGCGGCCGTCGCCGTCTCCGCTCTCCAGGCGCTCGACCTGTCCGGCGGCCCGATCACGTACGGCCTCCTCGTCGCCGGCCTGACCGGCGGCGTCGTCGCCGGTATCCGGACGGCGCCCAAGATCCTGCCCGCGCTGTCGCGCCGCCGCCTGCTGGCGCTCGCGATCGCCGTCACCGGCGTCTCCCTGCTCGCCGCGGGCCTCGTCCCGGACAACGCGACGGTCCTGCTGCTGGCCGCCCTCGCGGGCGTCGGCGCGGGTGTCGCCGCGAACACCGGGCACGCGCTGCTCGACCAGGAGACCGAGGACAGCCGCCGCGCGCGGGTCACCGAGCACCTCCACGCCGTCGTCCGCGTCTTCGTCGGGTTCGCCGCGCTGATCGCGCCCCTGGTCGCCGCTCTCATCGGCCCGCACCGTCTGGAGAGCGGCCGGTTCGTCTTCGAGCACGGCGGCGCCGCGTTCACGCTGATGCTGGTCGGCGCGCTGCTCCTGCCGGTGGCCGCGCTGGTCCTCGCCAAGGTGGACGACCGCTCCGGCGTCCCCCTGCGCAAGGACCTGCGCGACGCGCTGCTCGGCGGCTCCGAGCCCGTGACGGCGCCTGCCACGACCGGTTTCTTCATCGCCCTGGAGGGCGGCGACGGCGCCGGGAAGTCCACCCAGGCCGAGGCCCTCGCCGAGTGGATAAGGGCCAAGGGACACGAAGTGGTCCTCACCCGCGAGCCCGGCGCCACGCCGGTCGGCAAGCGGCTGCGCTCGATCCTCCTCGACGTCTCCTCGGCCGGCCTCTCGCACCGCGCGGAGGCGCTGTTGTACGCCGCCGACCGCGCGGAGCACGTCGACACCGTCGTCCGGCCCGCCCTGGAGCGTGGCGCCGTCGTCATCACCGACCGGTACGTCGACTCCTCCGTCGCCTACCAGGGCGCCGGGCGCGACCTCTCCCCGGTGGAGATCGCCCGCATCTCGCGCTGGGCGACCGACGGGCTCGTCCCGCATCTGACCGTCCTGCTGGACGTCGCCCCGGAGACCGCCCGCGAGCGGTTCACCGAGGCGCCGGACCGGCTGGAGTCCGAGCCCGCCGAGTTCCACGCGCGCGTGCGGTCCGGTTTCCTCACCCTCGCCGCCGCCGACCCGGGGCGCTACCTGGTCGTCGACGCGGGTCAGGAGCCCGAGGCCGTCACGACCGTCGTCCGTGCGCGGCTCGACCAGCTCCTGCCCCTGTCCGAGGCCGAGATCGAGGCCCGGGAGGAGGCGCGCCGCAAGGCCGAGGAGGAGGCCCGGCGCAAGGCCGAGGAAGAGGCCGCCCGCAAGGCCGAGGAAGAGCGTCTGGAGCGCGAGCGCCAGGAGCAGCTCGCCAAACTCCGCGCGGAGGAAGAGGAACGCAAGCAGCGCGAGCTGGAGGAGGCGCAGCGGCGCGAGGCCGAGCGGCAGGCCGAAGAGGCGCGCGTGCGCGCGGAAGAGGCACGCAAGCGGGCCGAGGAGGAGCGGGCCCGGCTCCTCGCCGAGGAGAAGGCGCGCGCCGAGGAAGAGGCGCGGCGGGCCGCCGAGGCGGAGCGGCGTCGTCAGCAGGCCGAGGAGGAGGCCCGGTTGCGGGCCGAGGCCGAGGCGCGGCGCCTGGAGAAGCAGCGGCGGGCCGAGGAGGCGTTGCTGCGGGCCGAGGAGGCGCGTCGGGCGGCCGAGGAAGCGGCTGCGGCCGCGCAGGCCGGGCCCCATACGCCGCCCCATGGGACGCCCGTCTCCGGGTGGCCTGTCGGGGGTGAGCCCGGGACCGGCGCCGGTGCGGTGAGCTGGCCCGCCGCGCGCGGGGGCGCCGGGGCCGAGGGGGCCTCCGAGGGGCGTGACGTGCGGACCGAGTCCGGGGAGTCCGCCGCCTGGCCCGCCGCGAAGGGGGCGTCCGGGCGCCGGGGGGCTTGGCCCGAGCCGTCCGAGGCGGCCACGGTGCCTACACCTGCGGTGACGCCTCAGGACGCGGGTCGCGGTAATGCCGTCGATGCCGAGGAGACGGCTGTGCTGCCGCCCGTGCGGTTGGTGAAGGACGATGCGCCCGGGGCCGGTGAGGTGACGGCTGAGCTGCCTCAGCCGTCTGCGGGTTCCGCGGGGGGTGGCGCGGGCGCGGGTGCCGGGCGGCCGTCGTGGGCTGTGGGTGCCGGCGCGGATGCCGAGGAGACGGCTGTGCTGCCGCCGGTTCCGGCTCGGGGGGCGGGTTCGAGGCCGGGTGCGGCTTCGAGTTCGGGCTCGGGTTCGGGTTCGGGGGAGGCGGCTGTGGATCGGGTGCCGCCGGGGTTCTTCCGGGACGAGCGGGAGGACCGGACGCGGGAGTTGCCGCAGGTCGACGAGAGGGGGGTGCCTCGTCGGAGGCCTCGGTCGGATTGGGCCGAGGAGACGCCGTTGGACGATCTGCCGTCGTTGGCGGATGAGTTGCTGGGGTCGCGGCGGGACGAGGAAGAGGACGGGCGTCGGCGGTAGGGCGCGGTCCGGGGTGCCGCATCTGTCGTTCGGCGGGTGCGGCATCGTTGTGGCTGTTCGTGCCCACGCGGCGCTAGCCGCACATCAGATACAGCCCCGCGCCCCTGAAAGGCTCGGTGCGGCTTCGTTGTCAGTGGGGTCCCTCACAATGGAGATCGCGGTGCTGAACGGGACGAAGCGGAAGGTGGTGGGCACGGGGTGAGCGTGTGGGACGACCTTGTCGGGCAAGAGCGGATCAGCGAGCAGTTGGGGGCGGCCGCCCGGGATGCCGATGCGTTCGTCACCGCTGCAGTGAGTGGGGCGGCGGCGCCTGAGGGGTCGAAGATGACGCACGCGTGGTTGTTCACGGGGC
Source organism: Streptomyces sp. (assembly GCA_036569285.1). Taxonomy (GTDB): domain Bacteria; phylum Actinomycetota; class Actinomycetes; order Streptomycetales; family Streptomycetaceae; genus Streptomyces. The sequence continues at coordinate 2,857 of DATCQX010000274.1, read as the reverse complement.
CGCCGGGGGCGGGGCGTGTGCAGGCGGCGCGGGCGTTCGCGGCGGCGTTGCAGTGTGTGAGTCCGGACCGGGCGCTCGGCGGGGCGCCGGGGTGCGGGTTCTGCGACGGGTGTCATACGGCGTTGATCGGGACGCACGCCGACGTGACGACGGTCGCCGCGGTCGGCACGCAGATCCTCGCGGAGGACATGCGGGACACCGTCCGCAAGTCGTTCACGTCCCCGGCGACCGGCCGCTGGCAGATCATCCTCGTCGAGGACGCGGAACGGCTGAACGAGAAGTCGGCGAACGCGGTGCTGAAGGCCGTCGAGGAACCGGCGCCGCGCACCGTCTGGCTGCTCTGCGCGCCGTCCCTCGAAGACGTCCTGCCGACGATCCGCTCCCGCTGCCGGCACCTCAACCTGAGCACCCCGTCCGTCGCCGCCGTCGCCGACATGCTGGTCCGGCGCGAGGGCATCGACCCGGACGTCGCGGCGGCTGCCGCGCGCGCGACACAGGGCCACGTCGACCGGGCCCGGCGCCTGGCGACCGACCCGGCGGCGCGGGAGCGGCGCGCGTCCGTGCTGAAGCTGCCGCTGCGCGTGGGGGACATCGGCGGGGCGCTGAAGGCGGCGCAGGAACTGGTCGACGCGGCGGCCGAGGACGCGAAGGTGCTCGCCGAGGAGGTCGACACGAAGGAGACCGAGGAGCTGAAGGCGGCGCTCGGGGCGACCCAGGGCAGCCGGATGCCGCGCGGCACCGCGGGGGTGATGAAGGACCTGGAGGACAAGCAGAAGCGCCGCCGGACCCGTACCCAGCGCGACAGCCTCGACCTCGCCCTCACCGACCTCACCGCCTTCTACCGAGACGTCCTCGCCCTCCAGCTCGGCACCCGCGTCGCCCTGGCCAACGCGGACGCGCAGGACACGCTGGAGCGGCTCGCACGCGAGGGGACCGCGGAGGCGACACTGCGGCGGATCGAGGCGATCGGGGCGTGCAGGGTGGCGTTGGACCGGAACGTGGCGCCGTTGCTGGCGGTGGAGGCGATGACGATGGCGTTGCGGGCGGGGTGAGGGGGGCTCGGCCGCACGGTAGGCGGCGCGCGGTGTCGTGGCCGGCTGTAGCGGACGTCACTGTGGGTTGACGGGGCTGTCACTCGTCCGGGGTGAATCCGGGACGAATCGTGTTCGGATCGTTGCTCAGCGTTACGATCGGGTGATGCGCATCCGTCGTCCTCGTACCCGCCGCACTCGCCGTGCGCTCCGGACTCCCGTCGCCCTGGCCGCGTCGCTCGCCGCGGCGGCGCTGCTGCTGGGCGGGTGTTCGGCGCCGGCGGCCGATGTGGGGCGGGCGCAGCTCGTGGCGCTGCCGAAGGCGACGCCGGCCGAGCTGTCGTCGTACTACGGGCAGAAGCTGCGGTGGCGCAGTTGCGGGGTCCCCGGGTTCGAGTGCTCGACGATGAGGGCGCCGCTGGACTACGCGAAGCCGGGCGAGGGCGACGTCCGGCTGGCGGTGGCCCGCAAGAGGGCGACCGGGCCGGGGAAGCGGCTGGGGTCGTTGCAGGTCAACCCGGGCGGGCCGGGCGGTTCGGCGGTCGGTTACCTCCAGCAGTACGCCGGTCTCGGCTACCCCGCCGAGGTGCGGGCCCGGTACGACATGGTCGCCGTCGACCCGCGCGGGGTCGCCCGCAGCGAGCCGGTGGAGTGTCTGGACGGGCGCGAGATGGACGCGTACACGCAGACGGACGTGACGCCGGACGACCAGAAGGAGACGGACGCTCTGGTCGCGGCGTACAAGAGGTTCGCGGAGGGCTGCGGCGAGGACGCCCCCAGGCTGCTGCGGCACGTCTCGACGGTGGAGGCCGCGCGGGACATGGACATCCTGCGGGCAGCGCTGGGCGACCCGAAGCTGACGTACGTGGGAGCGTCGTACGGAACGTTCCTCGGGGCGACGTACGCGGGCCTCTTCCCCGACCGCGTCGGCCGCCTCGTCCTCGACGGCGCGATGGACCCCTCCCTGACCGCGCGCCAGATGAACCTCGACCAGACCGCCGGTTTCGAGACGGCGTTCCAGTCGTTCGCGAAGGACTGCGTACGGCACGCCGACTGCTTCACGACCGGCACTCCCGCGCAGGTCGGCGCAGGGCTGAAGGCGTTCTTCCGCCGACTGGACGCGCACCCGATCCCCACGGGCGACGCGGACGGCCGCAAGCTGGGCGAGGCCCTGGCGACGACGGGCGTGATCGCCGCGATGTACGACGAGAGCAGCTGGGAGCGGTTGCGGGAGGCGCTGGCGTCGGCGATCAGGGAGAACGACGGGGCGGGGCTTCTCGTCCTGGCCGACAGCTACTACGAACGCGACTCCGCCGGCCGCTACGCCAACCTCATGTTCGCCAACGCGGCGGTGAACTGCCTCGACCTGCCCCCGGCGTACTCCACCCCCGAGGAGATCCGCGCCGCCCTCCCCGCCTTCGAGAAGGCATCCCCTGTCTTCGGCGAGGGCATGGGCTGGGCCTCCCTCAACTGCGCGTACTGGCCCGTCCGCGCGACCGGCACCCCCCACCGCATCACCGCGCAGGGCGCCGCCCCCATCCTCGTCGTCGGCACCCTCCGCGACCCCGCGACCCCCTACCGCTGGGCCCGCTCCCTCGCCTCCCAGCTCTCCTCCGCCCGCCTCCTGACCTACAACGGCGACGGCCACACCGCCTACGGCCGCGGCAGCTCCTGCGTCGACTCCACGATCGACACCTACCTCCTCCGTGGCACCGTCCCACCCACCGACAAACGCTGCTCCTGACCTGCCCCGGGCGTGGTCAGAGCACCCTCCGAAACTGTGTAGACTTACCTCTGTCGCTGATCGCACCATGGTGTGGACAGCT
>DATCQX010000273.1:0-4252 GCA_036569285.1 Streptomyces sp. | reverse complement strand
CCCCGAACCCGGCCCCCCCAGGCCCGAACGGCCCGAAGGCACCCCGACGCCCCTCGAACCCACCGCGCGCACGGGGGTCCTGACCATGTCCACGCTCGAATCCATGCATACGCACAGCACTCACTCCGTCCATTGACTCATCAACCGATCACGACCCTTCAACGATATATCGGAACCGATCGCCTGACAACCCGCTCAGCGAACCCAGTCGCACGGTTGAGGGCTATGGCTGTACCGGCCGGGGTGGATCAGTCCGAAGATGACGATCCGGTACGTACGTTCCGCCGGCCGCGCGGATCGAGCCGAAGGCTCCGAAGCGTTCGAGGTGACGTGTCCGGGCCGGGTGGAGGTCCGCGCGGTTGGGGATGCCTGGCGCGGTGCTGCTGACGAATGTCCGGTGACTGCCGCGTCAACGGCACCCACGCCGTCTGCACGACTCGGCCGCCGCCGAGTCGCCGGGGTCCGCGCCGGCCCGATGAAGCCGACGCGGAAACACGGTGGAGCCCGTTCCGCCGAGCGACGGGCCATCGGTTCACCCCTGTGGTCCTGCCAGCGCCTTGATAGCGGGGCGGAGCAGAGCGGCGATGTGATCCGCAGGGGCCTCACGAAGCGCGGCCAGGCCGAGGAGCTGGTGGCCGATGGTCACGCCCAGCAACGCGGTGACAACGAGTGCGGCGCGCAGTTCGGGATCCTCGGCGGCGGGCAGGGCGGCACCGACACTGTCGATCTGCAGGCCCAGAGCGGCGCGGACGTGATCGGCCGCGGCCTGGTCGGTGAGCATCGACCGCATCATCGCCAGCGTGCCCTCGGGGAGACCACCGAGCTTGAGGCCGAGCGAGGCCAGCAACTGGTCGACGAGTTCGTCGGCATCGGTGGCCGTCAGCTGGGCGGGCAACGCCTGCACAGCTTGGCCGAACAACTCCCGCTTCGAGCCGAAGTACTGCATGACCAGAGCCGGATCGACGCCCGCCGCGGACGCCACGGCGCGAATGGTGGTGCGCTCGAATCCCTTCTCGGCGAACAGCTCCCGGGCGCTGTCGAGGATGCGCGCCTCGGTCGCTCGGCGTCGGTCGGCTCGGGACTGGTGAGAAGTGGACACCGATTCACTCTACAGACGTTGACCGAACTTGCGGCAGATCCTACGGTGATCGGGTCAACAAGCGTTGAGCGAATGGAATCACCCCCGTGCCGCCACTGGACACACCTGCTGTTCGCACCCCTCACGCGGTGCTGACCTGCTACTACCAAGCCATGCTCGACAAGTCCCCGGACGATCTCGCCGATCTCTACGCCCTCGACGCGGTGCACGAGTTCCCCTTCTCCTCCCCCGGCTTCCCCCCGAGCTTCGAAGGACGAGAGGCCGTGCGCGCCGGCTACAGGGCAGCCTGGGGCGCCAGCCCCGTCCGGGTGGAGGAGGTCAGGAGGGTCGCGGCCCACGAGACCGCCGACCCCGAAGTGATCGTCGCCGAGCACGTCGTGGTGGGAACACTGCCGGCCAAGGGCACCGCGTTCACCGTCCCCGGCCTCCTGATACTCCACGTCCGCGACGGACTGATCGTGCGAGTCCGCGACTACATGGACGGCTCAGGAGTCGCCGGCGCCAGGGGACAGCGCTGATCCCGGCAGAGCCGCACCCGATGCCTGTGGCATGCTCGTCCGCATGATCGATGTCGCGGCCGACGGCTGGTCGTTCGCGACAGCGCGGGAACCGGCCCGGTTCGGTGCCTGCGAGGTGAACGGCGTCCCCGGTGTCGAGCACGCGGTGGGCGCGCGCGGAACCCTGTGCGGGACATCGGCGCGACACACCACGCGGTATCTGCACCTGTTCGATCCCGGCGCCCTGCACTCGTGCCGGAAGTGCCGCGGGCGGGCTGAGGCCGCGCCGACAGAGCCGTGCGCGCAGGAACGTCTTCACGACAAGGTCCGGAGCACGGTTCAGGGGAAAGTCCGCGATGACCTGCTCGCCGCGCTTCGCCGAGGCGCGAAGATCGCCCTGTGGATCAATGGTCCGTCCGCGTCTCTGGCGAAACACTACGCGAAGCTCGATGAGCTGACCGAGGGCGCTGGGCCCGCCGCTGAGGCATGCGCCACCGCCACGACCATCGGCTTGGCCCGCGTCGAGGACGGCCCGTGGCGGTTCGTCGTCGTCCTGCCGGAGGACGGCGGCTCCCCGCTCGTCGCACGCGGACCACGCGGTTCCCGATAGGGAGCTCTCGTGACGGCGGGCCGTCTCAGGTCCGGCGGCCGGCTTCCATGTCACGTACGTCGATGAAGGCCCGTGCTGTTCCCGAAGCCGCCGTCGCGCCGATGAGTCCCGCCGCCCCCGACGGTCCTACTGTCGAACCCCCGACACGAGGAGACCCGGATGCGTACCGTCACCTACTCGCTGGGCGTCTCGCTCGACGGCTACACCGTGGGCCCGGACGGCGGCTTCGCGTGGACGGCGCCCGATGAGGAGCTGTTCCGGTTCGCCATCGACCAGATCAAGGAGGTCGGCGTCCATCTGATGGGACGGCGGTTGTACGAGGCGATGCAGTACTGGGAGACGGACAGGGACCCGTCCCCGAGCGAGGCGACACGGGAGTGGATCGCCCTGTGGAGGCCGCTGCCCAAGGTGGTGTTCTCGCGGACGCTGACGACGCTGGAGGGCAACGCCCGGCTGGCCACCGGCACCCTCGCGGAGGAGATCGAGCGGCTGCGGGCCGAACCGGGTGAGGGCAACATCGCGATCGGCGGCGCGACCCTCGCCGTCCAGGCCGCACAGGCGGACCTGATCGACGAGTACCGGCCCAAGATCTACCCCGTCCTCGTCGGCGGCGGCACCCCGTTCTACGACCACCACGAACGCCTGGTGAACCTCGAACTCGTCGAGACCCGCACGTTCCCCACGGGAGTCGTGTACCTGCGCCAGCGCGTGACCCGCTGAAACCGTCACCACCGGCCGATCAGGAATCAAGAAGCCCTCACCCCCGCCCCCGCCCTACCCTGACCCCACACCCACCGCGCACCCGAGGGAGCCTCGATGACGAAGCCGCACGCCGCCGACAGCCACGACCTGATCCGGGTGCACGGCGCGCGGGTGAACAACCTCAGGGACGTCAGCGTGGAGATCCCGAAGCGGAGGCTGACGGTGTTCACCGGCGTCTCGGGGTCCGGCAAGAGCTCCCTGGTGTTCGGCACGGTCGCCGCCGAGTCGCAGCGCCTGATCAACGAGACGTACAGCGCGTTCGTCCAGGGCTTCATGCCGAACCACGCCCGCCCGGACGTGGACGTCCTGGAGGGCCTGACGACGGCGATCATCGTGGACCAGCAGCGCCTCGGCGCGGACCCCAGATCGACGGTCGGCACCGTCACCGACGTCAACGCGATGCTCCGCATCCTCTTCAGCCGCCTCGGCACCCCCCACATCGGCTCGGCGAAGGCGTTCTCCTTCAACGTCGCCTCGATCAGCGGCGCGGGCGCGGTGACGATCGAGCGGGCCGGCCAGACCGTGAAGGAGCGCCGCTCGTTCAGCGTCCAGGGCGGCATGTGCCCCCGCTGCGAGGGCCGGGGCGCGGTCACCGACTTCGACCTGACGCAGCTCTTCGACGCCGAGCTGTCCCTGAACGACGGCGCGCTCCTGGTCCCCGGCTACAAGACGGGCGGCTGGAGCTACCGCATGTACTCGGAGTCGGGCCTGTACCCGGCGGACAAGCCGGTCAAGAAGTTCACGAAGAGGGAACTGCACGCGTTCCTGTACCAGGAGCCGACCCGCATGAAGATCGCGGGCATCAACATGACGTACGAAGGCCTCGTCCCCCGCATCCAGAAGTCGATGCTCTCGAAGGACCGCGAGGCGATGCAGCCGCACATCAGGGAGTTCGTGGACCGCGCGATCACGTTCACGACCTGCCCGGACTGCGACGGCACGCGCCTGACGGAGGCCGCCCGCTCCTCGAAGATCGCCGGTGTGAGCATCGCGGACGCCTGCGCGATGCAGATCAGCGACCTGGCCGAGTGGGTCCGGAACCTGGACGCCCCCTCGGTGGCCCCCTTGCTGACGGCCCTGCGCGAGACTCTCGACTCGTTCAACGAGATCGGCCTCGGCTACCTCTCCCTGGAGCGCCCCTCCGGCACCCTCTCCGGCGGCGAGGCCCAGCGCGTCAAGATGATCCGCCACCTCGGCTCGTCCCTCACGGACGTGACGTACGTCTTCGACGAGCCGACGACCGGCCTGCACCCGCACGACATCCGCCGCATGAACGACCTCCTG
>DATCQX010000272.1:0-25507 GCA_036569285.1 Streptomyces sp. | reverse complement strand
GTAGTCGCCCCACTCGGCGGTCTCGGAGACGGACCAGCGCATCTTCTCCAGGCCGCCCTCGTACATCAGGTCGACGATGAGCTTCAGCTCGTGCAGGCACTCGAAGTAGGCGATCTCGGGCTGGTACCCGGCCTCGACGAGAGTCTCGAAACCGGCCTTGACCAGGGCGGTCGTCCCGCCGGCCAGGACGGCTTGCTCACCGAACAGGTCGGTCTCGGTCTCCTCGGTGAAGGTCGTCCTGATGGCACCCGCGCGGGTGGCACCGATGGCCTTGGTGTAGGAGAGGGCGAGCGGGAAGGCGCCTCCGGTGGCGTCCTGCTCGACGGCGACGATCGCGGGGACGCCGCGGCCCTCCTCGTACTGGCGGCGGACCAGGTGGCCGGGGCCCTTGGGGGCGACCAGGGCGACGTCGACGCCCTCGGGGGCCTTGACGAAGCCGAAGCGGACGTTGAATCCGTGAGCGAAGAACAGGGCGTCGCCGTCCTTCAGGTTCGGCGCGACGTGCTTCTCGTAGAGCTCGCCCTGGATCGGGTCCGGCACCAGGATCATGACGACGTCGGCCTCGGCGGCGGCCTCGGCGGGCGTCAGCACACGCAGGCCCTGCTCCTCGGCCTTCGCCTTGGACTGGGAGCCCTCGTGCAGACCGACGCGGACGTCCACGCCCGAGTCACGGAGCGACAGCGCGTGGGCGTGGCCCTGGCTGCCGTAGCCGATGACCGCGACCTTGCGGCCTTGGATGACGGACAGGTCGGCGTCGGCGTCGTAGTACAGCTCGGCCATGGAAGAACACCTTTCCCTCGGGGCGCGTCAGTTTGCACCCACACCGTTTCCGGTAAGCGGCGATGACACTAGCGCGCACACTTCTGTGGCGATTCGGCCCCCCATGCGTGCGCACGGGACTGTCACAACTCCGACGACAGAGCACCCACGGCGTCGGGAAACACCGTGGACAACTCCCGGCGGGAGGTGATGCCGAGTTTGGTGAACACCTTGCGCAGATGCCACTCGACGGTTCGGGGGCTGATGAACAGCTGGGCCCCTATCTCGGAGTTCGTCCGCCGGTGCGCGGCGAGCCGGGCGATCTGGGCTTCCTGGGCGGTGAGTTCGTCACGGGTGTCGACGATCCTCGTGCGCACTGTCTCCCCGGTGGCGAGGAGTGCGCGACGGGCTCGTTCGGCGAAGCCCCCGGCGTGCATCGCGGTGAACAGCTCGTGAGCCGTCCGCAGTTGCTCGCGGGCGTCGAGGCGGCGGCCCTGGTGACGCAGCCACTCGCCGTACAGCAGATGGGCCCGGGCCAGTTCCGCTCTCATCCGGGTGCGGCTCAGCCGCTCGATCGCCTCCCGGTGGAGCCGTTGTGCGGCGTCGCCCTCGCTGAGGAGCGCACGTGAGCGTGCCTCGACGCCGAGCGCCCAGTCGGTGCCGCTGGCCCGCGTCATCGCGGAGAGGCGGTGGAGCGCGTCGGCCGCGAGGTCGTTCTCGCCGCAGCCGACGGCCGCCTCGATCAGCTCGACCAGTCCCCAGTTCGCGGACGCCAGTTCCTGCGGGCACTCTCCGGCCGCGCGTGCCGGGCCCAGTGCCTCCTCGTACCGGCCCAGGCCGTTGAGGAGAAGTGCGTGCGCCCACTGGGTGACGGCCGCCCCGATCCCCTCACCACGGGCCACGACGACGCTCAAGGTGGCGTCGATCAACGGAAGTACGTCCTCCTCGTGCCCCTGCCACGCGCCGTACACCATCTCCTCGTACAGGGGACGTTCGCTCGCGACCGCCGCCCGCACGGTTCTGGCCTCGTCGACGACGGCCGCGGCGGCTTGATGGTCGCCGGCGAACGTCAGCGTGATGAGGTGTGAGTTGAGTGCGAGGAGGAGTTCGCTGAAGGCGCCGGCGTCGCGGGTGATCCGGACGAAGCGCCGGGGGACGACGTCGAAGCTCTCGTCGTCCCACACGTCCGCCGCGACGACCCCCGCGACCCAGAGGGACCGCAGGGCTTCCGTCACCGGGATCTCCTCGGTGCGGTAGGCGCGCAGCGCCCGCCGCAGGAGCGGAAGGGCGGCCTGGTAGCCGTCGGTGACCAGGGAGGCCAGGCCGGCCAGGAGGACGTCGCGTCTGTGGGCGTCGTCCGGCAGTGTCCGTGGTGCGGACTTCGCCGCCTCCGCGAGGTCGGCGGGGTCGGCGAACCGGCCGACGTACATCGATGCGGAGAAGGCGCTGAGGTAGGTCTGCCGGGCCAGTTCGGTGTCGAGCGGTTCGAGGCGGCGGGCGGCGGTGAGCAGGAGCCGGGGTGTCTCGTCGCCGCGGCGGGTGTTGTAGGCGACGTGGGCGCGCAGCAGGTCGATCCTCGCTCGTCCGAGGTCGTCGACCGGTCCCGCTTCGGCCGCCGTCAGCAGTTCCAGGGCCGGGGTGAAGTCGCCCGCCTGGGCCTTGGCCTGCGCCGCCGCCAGGAGGCGGGCCGACTGTCGCGTCCGGTCGGGGGTCAGTTCGGCGGCCCGTTCGAGGAAGGCCGCCGCCGCGGCGAACCCACCGCGTGCCTGGGCGCGGTCGGCCGAGTGCTCCAGTTCGGTGGCGACCGCTTCGTCCGGTGCCGTGCCCGCCTGGGCTCGGTGCCACGCCCTGCGGTCGGGGTCGAGTCCGGTCACCTCCGCCAGCGCGCCGTGCACCTCCCGCAGGTCGCGGACGCCGGCCGCCCGCCACGCGGCCGAGCGTGCCAGCGGGTGGCGGAACCGTACCCGCGCGCCGAACTCGACGAGGCCCGCTTCCGCCGCCGGGGCCGCCGCGGTGGAGGGGATGCCGAGGCGTTCGGCGGCGCGCCACAGCACGGTGGCGTCGCCGACCGGCTCGACGGCGGCTGTGAGGAGGAGTTTCCTGGTGTCGGCGGGCAGTGGTCGAAGCCGCCGCATGAATCCCTGTTCCATCCGGCCGGCCAGCGGTGTCGTGTTCGGCAGCCCGAGTCCGAACGCCAGTTGCGTGGGCGTTCGTCCCCTGGGCAGTTCCAGCAGCGCCAGGGGGTTGCCGTGCGCTTCGGCGACGATCCCGTCGAGGACGGCCGCGTCGAGCGGGCCGTGGAGGGCGGTGCGCAGCAGGGCGCGGGAGTCCGCCTCGTCCAGTCCGCCGACGGTCAACTCCGGTAGGTGCCCGAAGACGTGGTCGTCGGTGGTCGTCCGGGTCGCGAAGACCAGGGCGAGGGACTCCGCGCCGAGGCGGCGGGCGACGAACGCGAGCGTGTGCGCCGAGGCCTGGTCGAGCCAGTGGGCGTCGTCGACGAGGCAGAGCAGCGGGCGCTCCTCCGCGACGTCCGACAGCAGGCTCAGCGTCGCGAGGCCGATCAGGAAGCGGTCCGGCGGGTTCCCGTGCAGCAGCCCGAACGCCGTTCCCAGGGCGTCCCGTTGGGGATCCGGAAGCCGCTCCAGCCGGTCCAGGAACGGAGCGCACAGCTGATGCAGCCCGGCGAACGCGAGTTCCATCTCCGACTCGACCCCTGCGGCACGCGCGACACGGCAACCGGCGGCCCGGCCCGCCAGGTGGTCCAGCAACGCGGTCTTGCCGATCCCGGCCTCACCCCGCAGCACGAGCACGCGGCTCTGCCCCTCACGGACGTCCGCCACGAGTTCCCCGAACACCGCACGTTCACTGCGACGGCCCCGCAGCCGGGCCCCTTGATCGTTCCCCGTCATCTTCGCCCCCGCCGCCGGACAGAGCGGCAAGTCTATCCACCCTGGTGAGGGCGGCCTGCGGCAGTCGGCTGCCGCGGGCCGCCCTCACCTGTCGGTCGATCAACTGGACCTCAGGCTTGCGCCCATCGCTGGTTGGCCCCGGAGTGGCAGGTCCACACGATCACCGCGGTGCCGTTGGTGGTGGCGGCGCCGTTGACGTCGAGGCAGAGGCCGGTCTGGGTGTGGGTGACGGTGTTGTCGGTGTTGAGGTTCCATTGCTGGTTGGGGGCGCCCGTGCAGTCCCGGATCTGGGCTCGGGTGCCGGGGGCGGCGCCCGCGGGGACGTCCAGGCAGAGGTTCAGGACGCGGAGGGTCTGGCCGGTGCGGATGAGCTGCTGGCTGGTGGCGGTGGTGCAGTCGGAGATGATCATTTGGGCGCCGTTGGAGGGGGTGGCGCCGTTGACGTCGAGGCAGCGGCCCGCGGACTGGCTGCGCAGGCGGAAGGCGGTCGGGGTGGGGTTCGGGTCGGTGCCGGTGAAGAAGCGCCAGACCTCTCCCTTGACCCAGCTCCGGGCTCCGCTCTCACAGCCGGCGCACCCGTCCACGGGGCCTTGCTGGTGGCCTCCGTCGAAGGCGGCCCAGACGACCGGGTACCCCTCGCGGCAGCCGGAGTAGGCGGTGGTGATGTGGGTGCGGCTGCCCGCCGCGGGCTCCGGCGGATTCTGCGGGGTGCAGCCGTTGTTCCTGACGAACCTGTCCCGCAGCCCGCGACCGGCGCCGATGTTGTCGCTGACGCCGTGGATGCCCATGTACGCGAACGGCTGGGTGCCCCCGCTGCACCCGCTGATCCCGCCGGGCGCGGCGATCGCGGCGACGGCGCGGAAGACGTTCGGCCTGGCGCACGCGAGGGCGTAGCTCATGGCTCCGCCGTAGCTGAAGCCGAGGGCGAAGCGCTGGGCGGTGTCCACGCACAGGCTGTTGTCGATCAGCCTGTTCATGTCGTCGACGAAGGTGACGTCCTCGCCGCCGGAGTTGCCCCAGCCGTTGTTGAGGCCCTGCGGGGCGACGAAGATCGTGCTGTTGTTCGCGAGGCGCCGCAGCCCGTAGTGGGCGTAGACGTCGCCGTCGCTTCCGCCTCCGGCGACCTGTTCGGCGGTGCCGCCCAGCCAGTGGAGTCCGAAGACCAGCCGGTAGGGGCGGGTGTTGTCGTAGTTGTCGGGGATGCTGAGGATGAAGGAGCGGTTCTTGCCGCCGCTCTGGATCGTGTGCGTGCCGTTCGTCAGGGCCGGGGCGCGTCCGCATCCGGCGGTCCCGGCACGGATGTCCTGGGCGGTGGACGGCGCACCGGCCGCGGTGCTCACTCCCCCGGCGCCGACCATGGCGAGGACGAGCAGCACCACTGCCATGGCTCGTCCGTGGAACAGTCTGCGGATCGACATCACACGCTTTCCTCTCTGACGTGGCACTAGATGCGCTGGAGTCGGAATCGCTGGTTGGCGCTGCCCGTGGCCGCCGACTGGGAGATGCGGGTTCCGTCGGCGGTGGAGGCGCCCGGCACGTCCAGGGCGAGGCCGCTCTGCCGGTTGACGAGGCTGATCGTGCCGTCGCCGTGGTCGACCGTCCGCCACTGCTGTCCGGCGGCGCCGGTGTCGGGCTGCTGGGTGACGTCGGCGCCGCTGCTGCCACTGGCGACGTTCAGGACCAGGCCGCTGTGTTCGGCGCGGATCCGGTAGTGCCCGCCGTCGGAGGGCAGGAACGTGAAGCGCTGGTTGAGGCCGGTGGTGACCGGCCACTGGATCAGCCGGGCACCGGCGGAGGTGGACGCGCCGTCGATGTCGGCGGCCTTGCCGCTGTGCTGGGCCACCAGCCGGTAGACCGTGCCGGTCTCCACCGGCCCCGGCCTCAGGGCGGACGCGCGGTAGGTTCTGCCGGCCTGGCCGGTGAACTCGACGAGATCGGCTTCGAGTCGCTTCGGCTGGACCGCCTCGCCGCTCGCGTCGTCCCGCAGCGTGAACTCGCCGGCGAAGATCCGGCCGCGCACCCGGACGGTACCGGTGCGGTCAGGGGTGACGACGCATTCGATACGGCTGCTGCTCCACTCGGCGCCGACGGTGTACCCGCCCCGGCCGCGCAGTCCGCTGACGCGCCCGGCGGGCCAGGCGCCCGGCAGTGCCGGCAGGACGTGCAGTTCGCCGTTGTGGCTGTGCAGCAGCATCTCCGCGACGCCCGAGGTGGCGCCGAAGTTGCCGTCGATCTGGAACGGCGGGTGCAGGTCGAACATGTTGGGGGCGAGCCGGTCGGTGCGCACCAGGTCCCGGAGCAGTTTGTGGGCGCGGGTGCCGTCCTCCAGCCGCGCCCAGAAGTTGATCTTCCAGGCAAGCGACCATCCCGTCCCGTCGTCGCCGCGCAGCTCCAGCGTCCGCCGCGCGGCCTCGTGCAGCTGGGGTGTGCCGCGCTTGGTGATCTGGTTGCTCGGGTGCAGGCCGTACAGGTGGGAGACGTGACGGTGGGTCCGCTCGGTCTCCACCCAGTCGGCCAGCCACTCCTGGACGTTGCCCCGCGAGCCGACCTTCGTCGGCGCCAGCCGGTCCCGGGCCGCCAGCGCCTGGGCGCGGAAGGAGGCGTCCACGCCAAGGGTTTCGGCGGCGCGGGCCGCCCTGTCGAAGAGGTCGCGCAGGATCTGGTTGTCCATGGTGGGCCCCGCGCACACGGTGGCGTTGGTGTGGTGCGGGAGTTCCGGGGAGTTCGAGGGGTTGGTGACGAGGTGTCCGAGGGACGGGTGGACGACGAGGGTGTCGAGGAAGAACTGGGCGGCGCCTTTCATCGCGGGGTAGTTGGAGCGGAGGAAGTCGTTGTCGCCGGTGAACAGGTAGTGGTCCCAGATCAGGGTGGCCAGCCAGGCGCCGCCCGTCTGCCACATCCCCCACTGCGCTCCGTCGACGACGGAGGCGCCCCGCCACGCGTCGGTGTTGTGGTGCGTCACCCAGCCGCCGGCGTTGTACTGCGCCCGCGCCACCCGGGCGCCGGTCACGGTCAGGTCGTCGATCATGTCGAAGACCGGGAGGAAGCATTCGGAGAGGTTCGTCGTGTCGGCGGGCCAGTAGTTCATCGGCAGGTTGGCGTTGATGGTGAACTTCGAGTCCCAGGACGGGGCCATCTGGTCGTTCCAGATGCCTTGCAGGTTCGCCGGCTGGGTGCCCGGCCGTGAGGACGAGATGAGCAGATAGCGGCCGAACTGGAACAGCAGGGCGGAGAACTGCGGGTCGTCGGCCTGCGCGTGCTGGGCGATCCGTACATCGGTCGGCTGGTCGGCCGCCGCCGTACGTCCCAGATCGAGGGACACCCGGCCGAACAGCGCCTGGTAGTCGGCGAGATGCCTGCGGCGCAGTTCGTCGACGGCTGTGCCGCGGGCGGCGTCGAGGTGGCTGCGGGCGATCCCCTGGTAATCGCCGTTGGTGGTGCGGAAGTCGACGTAACTGGAGCCGATCGACACCAGGACCGTCACGGCGGTGGCACCGGAGACGCGCAGGGTGCCGCCGGAGCTGCTGACGGTGCCGCCCGTGACGGCGGCGTGGGCCAGGGCGAGGAACCTGACCTTGCCGGTGACGCCTTCCATGGAACCGGAGATGCCGTCGAGGGCGATCGTGGCGCTGTCCGGGCTGGATGCCGTGGTGCGTTGCGGGCTGTCGAAGGTGGCGCTGAAGGTGACGGAGTTCGCGCGGTCGGCCGTCAGCCGGACGACGATCACCTGGTCGGGGGCGCTGGCGAAGACCTCGCGCTGGTAGCGCACGCCGTTCAGCACGTAGGTCGTGGTGGCCGTGGCGGTGGTGAGGTCGAGCCTGCGGTTGTACTGCGACGCGCCGGTGGCGTTGCCGAAGGCGAGCTGGAGGTTTCCGACCGGCTGGTAGGCGAGCTGTCCGGCCGGGCTGCCCAGCATCGCCTGGTCGATCAGCTCCTGCGCCGGTCCCCACTGGTCCGCGAAGACGCGCCGCCTGATCTCCGCGAGGTTGGCAGCGCCGCGGGTGTTGGCGGAGTCGTACGGGCCGCCGGCCCAGACGGTGTCCTCGTTGAGCTGGAGCCGTTCGGTGTCGACGTTGCCGAACACCATCGCGCCGAGGCGTCCGTTGCCGATCGGCAGCGCCCGCAGCCAGTCCGTGCCGGCCGGTCTGTCGTACCACAGGGCGAGGTCGTCGGCCGCCCGGACCTCGCGCGGCGCCACCGAGCCGTCCCTGGCGGCGGCCGTCCACCCGCCAGGTACGACCGCCGCCCCGGCCACCGCTCCGGCGGCGAGAAACCGTCTGCGCGTCACTTCGGACATGCTGTTCTCCCTTCGCTGGGCGGGGTGTTGCCGGGCCGGCGCGGAGCTTGCCCTCTCCACGCCGGCCCCCTCCCAGATCGCTCGTGCAGCGGGCATGTCAGCGTCATGCCTCTGCCGTGGCGCCTGGAAAGAATGGAAGGACTGGAAAGACGGGAAATCCTCACCCCGATTGCACGAATTTCGCAGTTCACGAATGGGCGATGAATCGCGTCGCCGACAAGCACATTGGCAGACCCTCACAGCCCGTTCAAGAGGTAAATCGAAGTGAAATTCCCCTGTAAATCACGGCAGTTGTCGTTATCCGCGGCCGTCTTGAACAGTCGGCCTCAGCCGAGCGCACCCAGGGCGACGATCAGCCGTTCGAGGGGGACGAGTTCACCGGCGGCCCGGCCGCAGGCCGCGCAGGACCGGGTGTGCCGGGTGATCCGCTTGCGCCACAGCGTGCTCGGCACGCCGTCCCAGCCCCTGAGCGCGGCGGTGAGCCGCGGGCACCGGGGGCCGGCGTCCAGCGCGGCGACGAGTCGCCTGCTCGACTCCAGTTGGCCTCGCATCCGCTGGACGCGCACGCCCGCGTGGGCCACGCTCGTGCCCAGTTCGGCCGCGAGTTTCGCCCTCGTCAGGCGGCCCGCGGTCTCCAGCCACCACAGCGTCAGCAGCGTCCGGGCGTCCGGGTCGAGCCATCGGCTGGCGCGTACGGCCTCGCGGCGGTGGCCGGACAGTTCGACGTGGATCAGGGCCAGGTTCTCGGCGTCGGCGTCCGGCGGGCCGGTCAGCCGGTCGAGCGGGGCCGTCCGTTCGGCGTCGGCCCGGCGCCGGTGCAGGTGGGTGCTGATCTGCCGGGTCGCGATCGTGACGAGCCAGGACCGGAAGCACTCCGGGGCGCGCAGGGCGCGCAGTTCGGGCAGGGCCCGCAGCATCGTCTCCTGGACGACGTCGTCGACGTCCGAGGGCTCGCCCAAGGCCCTGCGCACGATCGCGTACACCAGCGGCAGGTAGGTGGCGGCCAGGTCGTCGAGTGCGCGTGGATCGCCGGACTGTGCGGCGACGACCACGGCGGGGTCCGGTGCCGGGGTGTCCGGGTGTCTGTGGCCAGGGCCCGCGCGTAACCCCTCCGTGCGTAACTCCTCGGTGTCGCCGGCGGCGACGCGGTTCTCGGTCGCGAGGGTGCGGGCCCCGCGGTGGACAACCGTTTTCATCGATCCTCCATCCCCATGACGACGACCTCGACCGTCACACCCGGAGAGAGGACGAGCCCGGCGACCGAAGGCGCCGGCCACGGTGTTCGCCGCTTGATCGCTGTCCTGCGGTGAAGGTCGAGGAGGAACGCGACTCGTATGACGTATGTAACTCGTATGACGTATGACGTCAACCGGATGGCGTACAGTGGGTCGCCATCCGTGGTGCGCCACGCGTTCCGGGGGGTGTCCATGACGGCAGCAGCGCAGTCATCCGCGGGGGCTTTCGAGGCCCCCGCCTGGAGTCGGCGCCCGGCGAATCTCGCCGCCGCGCTCACGGCCGAGCTGGTGGAGCGCATCGTCCGCGGAGTCCACCCGTCCGGCTCGCCGCTGCCCTCCGAGCCCGTCCTCTGCAAGACCTTCTCGGTCAGCCGGACCGTGGTGCGGGAGGCGGTGAAGATCCTTCAGGAGAAGGGGCTGGTGCAGGTCCGTCAGGGCGCCGGAACGACGGTCACCCCGCCCGCGATGTGGAACATGCTCGACGAACTGGTCCTCGGCGCGACCATCGCCGAGGACGAGAGCCTGGCGATCCTCGACCACCTCGTCGAGACCCGCCGCGCGCTGGAGTCCGACATGGCCAACGTCGCCGCCCGCCTGGCGGACGCCGAGGTGCTGCAGCGGCTGCTCGCTCTGGTGGAGCGGATGGACGAACTCGTCGACGACCCCGCCGCGTACGAGGAGGAGGACCGGGCGTTCCACGACACCGTCATGCAGGCGTCGGGCAACCGCATCGGCCGCGCCGTGGTCCGTTCGCTGGAGCGGCAGGTCATCGACTCCGCCCGGTACACGGGCCGCACCGGCCGCGCCTTCTGCGTCGCGTCCAACCACGGCCACCGCCGCGTCTACGAGCGGATCGCCTCGCACGACCCCCAGGGTGCGTCCGAGGCGATGTTCACCCACATCACCGAGTCGTGGGTGGTGCGCCGCAGCGGGCCGGACGACCCGACCCGGCTGCGGCGTTAGAGACGTCCGCTACCGCATCGTCCACTGCTGGTTGGTGCCGGAGTTGCAGGACCACAGGACGATCCGCGTGCCGTTGGCGGTTGCGGCGCCGCTGGCGTCGAGGCACAGGCCGGACTGGACGCCGGTGACGGTGCCGTCCGTGTTGACGTTCCACTGCTGGTTGGCCTGCCCGTTGCAGTCCCAGATGATGACGGCCGTCCCGTTGGCCGTGCCGCCGCCGCTCGCGTCGAGGCACTTGTTGCCGGGCACGGTCAGCTGCTTCCCGGCGGTGTACGTCCAGGTCTGGCCCGCCGCGCCGGTGCAGTCCCACAACTGGGTCTGCGTGCCGTTCGTCGTGCTGGAGCCGGGGACGGTGAGGCAGCGGCCGGACTGCGCGCCCACGATCTGCCGGGCCGGCTGCGGGGTGGTGCCCTGCGGTCCGGCGGACGCCATCACGTCCTGGGCGCCGGAGGGCCAGTTGCCGCCCGTGACCGTGACGTTGCCGGAGACGACGTTGCCTCGGTCCCCGTTGGTCACGTTCGTGCTGCCGTTGGTCGACCAGTTGTCGGTGACGGTCCAGTTCCCCATGTTCTCGCCGCCCCCGTAGTTGGCCGTCGCCCACGTACCGGTGTTGGCGAAGACGTTGTTGGTGGCCTTGTAGTACTTGGAGCCCTCGTCGAAGTACAGCCCGAAGTATCCGTTGGTCCGCTGGCAGTAGTTCCGGCTGATCTGCGCGTTCGGGTTCCAGCCGAGCGTGTAGATGCAGCCGCCGTCGTTCATCTGCTGCATGACGTCGTGGATGTAGTTGCCGACGAGCCGGTTGCCGGAGGCGGTGGTCGGCGTCGTGTAGCGCGGCTGGTAGTTGTACAGGCCGCGGTTGGCGTAGTGGTTGCTGCCGCCCGCGTCGTTGGAGCCCCAGCCGTAGCCGATCGACATGCCGGAGTACGGCATGTTGTAGACCTCGTTCTGGGCGACGTCGGTGCCGGTGACGTAGGTGGTGAGGACGGAGACGATGCCCCGGTAGTCCGCCCCGAGGTCGTGGATGCGGTTGTTGCTGACGGTGATGTTCTTGTTGACCATGCGCTGGTCGCTCGGGTGGTGGGCGTCGGCCTGCACGCCGCCCACGAGGATGCCGCCGGCCGAGCTGCGGGCGATCTCCGACCGGGTCACCGTGATGTCGGCGGCGCCCAGGCCGACGCCGCTGGCGTGCGCGTTCGCGTCGTTGCCGATACCGATGGCCGTCTGGCCCAGGTTGAGGAACCGGGAGTCGCTGAAGGTGATGGTGTTCGCGGCGGAGATCTGCACGGCGGCCGGCATCTGCTGCCAGTGCGGCCGGGCGGCCTCGAACTGTGTGCAGCCGCTGTGGCAGGAGTCGAAGCCGGGCCAGTTCCAGTTCCCGGCGATGTAGGCGCCGGTCTGCTGGTCCGCGTAGCCCTGGTTGCTGCTGGGGCCGAGCCAGCTCGTGCCGGTGAAGGTGATCCCGCTGAAGGTGATGTGGTGCGCGGGTTCGCTGTAGGTGCCCCCGAGGTTCACCAGCGACTGCAGGGTGGGCAGTTCGACGTCGGCGGTGCTCATGTTCTGCCCGGCGAGGGGGATGTAGTAGAGGGCTCTGGTGGTGGGGTTGAGGTACCACTCGCCGGGCGAGTCGAGGAATTCGTACGCGTTGGCGAGGTAGAGCGGGCCGGCCCGGAACGGCCGCGTGAGGGTGTCGTAGCCGAAGTTGTTGTTGTTCCACGCCGGCTGCTGCATCGTCATGAAGTTCCCGCTGATGCTCTGCACCGGCGAGTAGCGGTCGGTGAAGGAGTTGACGCCCTCCACCTCGATCCGGTTCTGGTTCGCCAGGTTGTTCAGGTAGGTCAGCGCGCCGCTGGAGAACCTCAGTCCGGTGCTGGAGGCCGTGAAGTCCGCCCTGTTGACCTGGGTTCGGGCCCGGGTGGCGATGGCGCCGTCCACGTAGAGCTGCCGGGTGTCGACGCCTGCGGGGACGTCGGCCTTCCAGATGTTCTTGCCCGCGTCGGCCACCGTCCAGCCGGTGACCGCGCGGGCGCCGGTGATCACCGGACGTGCGGACGGGGCGGCCTGCCAGACGACCGTGTGGCCGTTCGAGCCGGAGTCCTCCGCCGTCAGCCGTAAGGGCTGGGCCAGCCGGTACACGCCGTCGGCCAGCCGCACCACGATGTCGTCCGACATGGCGTCGTTCAGGGAGCGCACCGCCGTCTGCGCGGCCGTCAGTGAGCACGGTTGCGCGCTGGAACAGTCGGTGCCGGTGCCCGTCGGGGAGGCGTACAGGGTGAGGGGGGCGGCGGACGCGGGTGTGGGGAGCGCCACGAGGGCGGTCGTGGCGAGGCCGGCTGCGGCGACCGCGGTCAGCAGCCGGCTTCGTATCGTCAGTACGGTGAGTGGGGCGGACACGTTTTCTCCTTAGGACGGTTCCGGAGGCAGACCGCGCAGGACGGTGCGGAGGTGGGACAGCCCGTCCCGGGCGAGGGCGTCCTGCGTCGGGGCGAGCGGACGCCAGATCGAGGCCGCGGTGGCGATGGCGTCGTTCTGCGAGGTGAACGACTCGATGCACACGGCGCCGCGGTACCCGGTCGCGGCCAGGCCGGTGAGGAAGCGCGGCCAGTCGAAGTGGTCGGCTCCCGGTGCGCCCCGGTCGGTGCCGCTGACCTGGACGTGCTTGATGTGCGGGCCGGCCGTGACGAGTGCCCCGTAGGGGTCGGCCTCCTCGATGTTCATGTGGTAGGTGTCGATCATGAGGCCGACGTTGGCGGGCAGGCCGTCGATCAGCTCCACCGCCTGCCCGACCGTGTTGACGACGCTCGTCTCGTAGCGGTTGAGTGCCTCCACGCCGATGCTCACGCCCCGCTCCCCCGCGTGGTCGGCCACCGGCCGCAGGGCGCGGCGGACGTCCGCACGGCAGGCCGCGCGCTCTTCCGGTGACATGCGCCAGGTCCGCCCCACCGAGGCGTAGACGGGGCCGCCGACGCAGGGCGCGCCGACGGCCGCCGCATGGTCCACACACGTTGTCAGGTAGGCCGCGGTGGAGGCGACGGTCTCCGGCGGGGCGTTCACGAGGTCGCGTCCGGGTGAGGTGACCGCGCAGACGCCGGCCGCGCGCAGGCCGTGCGCCGCGAGGAGGTCCCGGGTGCGGGCCGGGTCCCAGTCGCCGGGGTGTTCGATCGGCAGCTCGACCGCGTCGAACCCGAACGCGGCGATCCGGGGGACCAGTTCGGCCAGGGCCGCGTCGTCGACCGGAGAGGCCCAGACCCACGGGTTGACGCCGATGGGGTACACGGGGCTACTTCCATTTCCCCGGGTAACCGGGCAGGTCGGTGCAGCCGCACATCGCGTAGTGCAGGGGCGGCATGGAGGGGTCGACGTACTCGTCGAGGTTGTCCTGGGTGATGACCGGCTGGGGGAGTTTCCAGGGGTTCGGCACCTGTCGGCCGTCGAGGATCTTCAGTGCGGCGATGACCGGGGTGCGCCACTGGTAGGTGGGGTAGGTCGGGGCGATGGCCGTGAGTTTCCTGTCCTTCCACAGTTTCAGGAAGTCGAGCTGGTCCTCGCCGTTGATCGGCGGCACGGGCTTGCCGGCGTCCTCGAACGCCTCGACCGCCGCGCCCGCGACCGCTCCGGCGTCCATCCAGACTCCGTCGATGGTGCCGTACCGCTGGATGTAGTCGCCCACGATCTTCTTCGTCCTGGCCGGGTCGCCGTCGGTGAACTCGACGCCGACGACGTCGACGCCCCCCTTGTCGAAGGCGATCTTCGCGGCGGACCAGCGGGTCTCCAGGACGTCGACGCCGGGCAGGATGCGCAGCGCGAGCACCTTGCCGCCCGGCTTCGCCTCCCGGGTGACGAACTCGGCCGCGACGTGGCCGAATCCGTAGCCGCCGATGGGGTTGATGAACGTCACCGGGCAGGTCGTGTCGACACCGCGGTCGAAGACGACGACCGGCAGGCCCTTCGCGCAGGCGGCCTCCACCGCCGGGGTGAGGGTCGCGGTGGTGTTCGGCGAGACGATGAGCGCGTGGCAGCCCTTGCCGAGCAGGTCGTTGATGTCGGCGATCTGCTTCTGGTCCTTGCCTTCGGCGTCGATGTGGACGAACTCGGAGATCCGGTCGTGGTGCGTGTCGACCTCGGCCCGCATGGTCTTGAAACCGACCTGGCGCCAGGGGTTGTTGAGCCCCGCGTTGGAGAAGCAGATCTTGTACGGGCCGGGTTTCTTGTACTTCGCGGTGTCCACCATCGCCGGGTCGAGGGCCTGCTCCCAGGGCTTGCCGGCCGGTCCGGTGGGGGTGGTGTCCAGGAGGGCGAGCTGTCTGTCGTAGTCGGCCCGCACGAAGAACTTCGACTGCTTCCCGGTGCCCGGCCCGTTGCCGGTGGAAGGCGGACCCGAGGCGCCGGTGGTGGGCTCGTCGGTGGAGCAGCCGGCCAGTACCAGCAGGCTGCTCACGGCCAGCGCCGTCATGGAATGTCTCACTGGATCCCCTTCATCCGGACGGGAGTCGGAAGGACGCCGCTGCCACGGCGAGCAGGATGATCGCGCCCTGGACGGTCGGTTCGAGGGCGCCGGAGACGCCGTAGAAGTTCATGAGCGTGAAGAGCGTCTCCAGGGTCAGCGCGCCCAGCATCGCGCCTGCGACGGACCCTCGGCCCCCGCCCAGCGCGACACCGCCGAGGACCGCCGCGGTGATCGCGCCGAACTCCAGCCCGGCCCCGGCCTGGAACGACACTCCGCTGTACCCGCCGATGAGGACCGCCGCGACGGTGGCGGCGAGCGCGCTGAGGACGAACGCCAGGGTCTTGGCACGCCACACGCGCACGCCGCTCAGCTCGGCGGTGCGCGGGTTGCCGCCGACGGCGGTCAGGGTGCGGCCGAAGTCCGAGCGCGTCAGCGCCAGCGCCAGCGCGGCCACCGCCAGCAGGACGAGCAGGGCGTACGGGATCCGCTCCAGCACGGGCACGTTCTCGAAGCCGGACCGCCCGAGGCGGCGGAACCCCTCGGAGAGGCTGCCCTTCGGGGCGCCGTCGGACCACAGGTACACGGCGCCGACGAGGATCAGGAACATCCCGAGGGTCGTGATGAACGACGGCACCCGCAGCCGTGTGGTGACGAGGCCGTTGACGAGGCCGACGGCGGCGCCGAACGCGAACAGGAGGACGGCGACGGGCCAGCCGGCCGACGGGTCGCCGTCGATCAGCCGGGCGGCGACGACCACCTGTGCGGTGACCAGGGAGCCGACGGACAGGTCCAGTTCGCCGGAGACGATCACGAAGTACTGGCCGGCGGCGAGCAGCATGACCGGCGCGGAGCGGCCGAGGAACGACATCAGCGACGGCGGCGAGAGGAAGTCCGGCTGGCGGGCGGTCAGCAGGACCAGCAGCACCACCAGGATCACGACGATCGGTGCGAGGGAGCCGAAGCGGAGGCCGAGGAGCCGGCGTGCGCGCGCGATCCGCATGCTAGGTCGCCTTCCGCAGCGCCCGGCGGGCGTGGACGGCGACCGCGGCGATGATGATCACGCCGCGGATCACCTGCTTGAAGAACACGTCGGCCTCCAGTTGGTTGAAGACCGCGTCGATGCTCGCGAGCAGCAGCACGCCGCCGACGGTGCCGACGACGCCGCCGCGCCCGCCGGCCAGGGCGGTGCCGCCGAGCACGACCGCGGCGATCGACTCCAGGTCGTACAGTCCCTCGGTGCCGACCCGCGGTGCGCCGGCGCCGAGCCGGGCGGCGAGGTAGACCCCGGCGAGCCCTGCGCAGAGGGCGCACAGCACATGGGCGGTGACGAGGACCCGGCTGCCCCGGACGCCGGAGAGCCGGGCGACCTCCGGGTCACCGCCGACGGCGATCAGGTGGTGGCCGAAGCGGGTGCGCGTCAGGACGAACCAGGCCGCGGCGGCGGTGGCGAGCAGCAGCAGGAACGACACCGGCACCGGGCCGAGGCGCTGGTACCCCAGGCCCTGCACCAGGGCGGGTGCGGTCTTGCCGGCCGGGCCGTCGTACCCGTTGTCGAGGTATCCCTTCAGCAGCAGTCCGACGCCGACGGTCGCGATGAAGGGGTTGATCCGCGCCCTGGTCACGAGCAGGCCGTTGACGAGGCCGATCGCGGCGCTGACGGCGAGCGTCAGGGCGAGTGCCGGGAGCAGCGCGCCGTCGTCGCCGGCCATGGTCTCGGCGGCGACGAGGGTGCTCAGGCTGACCACGTAGGCCACGGACAGGTCCAGCGAGCCTCCGACGACGACGAGCGTCTGGCCGACGGCGACGAGGCCGAGACCTGCGGCGACGTGCAGCAGGCTCACGGTCGTCGGCTGGCTGAACAGCCGTCCGCCGTCGAGGGCGACGACGAGCCAGCCGATCGCGAGGGTGAGGGCCAGGGCGACGAACACGCCGGGCGGGGTCCAGCGGGCCGGCGGAGACAGCGCTCCGCCGCTCATCCGGTCGCCTCCCGCACGGTGCCGACCGCCAGGCGGACGACGTCCTCCTCGTCGGCGCCGGCGGGCAGTTCGCCGGCGATCCGGCCGTCGCGCATGACGACGATCCGGTCGCTCATGCCGAGCAGTTCGGGCAGTTCGGAGGAGACCATCAGGACGGCTGCTCCGTCGCGGGCCAGCCTGCGGACGAGGTCGTGGATCGCCGACTTGGCGCCCACGTCGATGCCCCGGGTCGGTTCGTCGAAGAGCAGGATCCTCGGGGTGAGCGTGAGCCACCTGGCCAGGACGACCTTCTGCTGGTTGCCGCCGGACAGGAAACGGACCTCCTGGTCCTCCCCCGCGGCGCGCACGTCCACGGCCGCGAGCAGTTCCCGCACCCGCGCGGTCCGGGCGGCGCGGCCGACCCCGGCCGGGCGCAGAGCGCGGCCGGCCAGCAGCGCGTTGTCGAGCACCGACTGCCCGGCGACGATCCCCTCGCCCTTGCGGTCCTCGGAGACGTAGGCGATGCCGGCCCGCATCGCGGCGCGGGGCGAGCGCAGCCGGACCGGTGCTCCGTCGACGGTGACCTGGCCGGTGCTGAAGGGTGCGGCGCCGAACAGCGCACGGGCGAGCGCGGAGCGGCCGGAGCCCTGGAGGCCGCCGACGCCGAGCACCTCTCCCGCGTGCAGTCGCAGGTCGACGCCGTGCAGCTTCCGGTTGCCGCCGCCGTGGACGGTCAGCCGTACCGGCCCCCGTTCCCCGGGCCGCGCCAGGTCGGGGTAGTAGCTCGGCAGTTCGCGGCCGACCATGTGGCGTACGAGCTGGTCGGCGCTGGTGTCGGCGGTGTTCAGGGTGGCCACCGCCCGGCCGTCCTTGAGGACGGTGATCCGGTCGGCCAGGTCGAAGACCTCTGTGAGGCGGTGCGAGACGTACAGCACGCCCATGCCCTGTTCCTGGAGCCGCCGTACGAGTGTGTAGAGCTGGTCGACCTCGTGGTCGGCGAGTGCCGCGGTGGGTTCGTCGAGGATGAGCAGCCGCGCGTCGAGGGCGAGCGCCTTGACGATCTCGACGACCTGTCGCTGTGCCATGCCGAGCCGTCCCACGCGCGTGCCGGGGTGCAGGGAGTCCTCCCCGATCGAGGCGAGGAGCCGGGCGGTGCGGCTGAGCATCGCCTTGCGGTCGACGAGTCCGTGGCGCAGAGGCTCGTGGCCCAGCCAGACGTTCTCCGCGACCGTACGTTCGGGCAGCAGGGCCAGCTCCTGGTGGACGACACCGATTCCGGCCTGCCGGGCCTCGCGCGGGCTGCGGAACGTCCTGGGCGCACCGGCGAACTCGACGGTTCCCTCGTCGGGCCGGTGGACGCCGGACGCCACCTTCATGAGCGTGGACTTGCCGGCGCCGTTCTCGCCGACGACCGCGTGCACCTCGCCCGGCCGGACCTGGAGGTCGACGCCGTCGAGCACCCGCACACCGAGGAACGACTTGCCGATGCCTCGCAGGGCGAGCAGCGGCGGAGGCAGGCCAGACATCGTGGGAACCTCTCCGTTCGCTGAGTCATGTCGAATACTCGGGGAAATTCGCCGGGCGCGATGGCGGCAACGCGGCCCCGAGGGTAAATGCCTCGGTGAACGTCTGGCAATACCATCGGACATCATCGATCGGCATGCCGAAATCTGTTATCGCGTCGGCCCGTCCGCAGTCGCGCACCGAATCATGAAACTGTTACGCGAAATGTGTTACGGACTCGGCCGCGCCCGAATTTTATTGACTGTTGCGACAGGCCCCTGCATCCTGGCCGGCAGGCCACGGGAGACGGTCGCATCCGGCGTGAAATCCGCTTTCTTCCGTAGGGACTTGACTGACCGTCACAGCGGACGGGACGACGAGCCGCCGGCATCTGCGTGCCCGTGGTCGTGCCATCGTTGCTCCGCCGAAATAGGAGACGGCATGCGTCGCGTCATATTCATCTTCGGGGCGATCGCGAGCGTGCTCCTGTCGCTCGTCATCGCCCAGCCGGCGTCAGCGGCGCCGGCCTTCAGAGCCCTGGTCTTCACGAAGACCGCCGGTTACCGGCACGATTCGATCCCCGCCGGTCTCACGATGCTCCGGGAGCAGGCCGCCGCGAACGACTTCGAGTTGGTCCAGAGCGAGGACTCCGGCGTTTTCACCCCGGCGAACCTCGCCACCTTCGACGTGCTCATCATGCTCCAGACGTCGGGCATGGTGTGGACCACGGCGGCCCAGCGTCAGGCGGTGGAGGGCTACCTCGCCAGCGGCAAGGGCATCGTCGCGATCCACAACGCCACGGACATGGGCATCGAGAACGAGTACCCGTGGTGGGACCAGACCGTCAACGGTGGCGCGCACATGCCGGAGCACTCCCCCGGTGTGCTGGCCGGCACCGCCGTGGTCGCGGACAAGCAGCACCCGTCGACGGCCGGTCTGCCGGACCGCTGGAACCGCAGCGAGGAGTGGTACAACTTCGACCGCAACCCGCGCGGTGACGTCCATGTCCTGGTCACGGCGGACGAGCGGACGTACAACCCGGGCCCCCGTGCGATGGGGCCGGACCACCCCATCTCGTGGTGCCGCAACACCGGGGGCGGCCGGGTGTGGGCCACCGCCATGGGGCACGCCGCCGCGTCGTACAGCGAGACCTCCTTCCGGGGTCACGTCCTCGGAGGCGTGAAGTGGGCGGCCGGGAAGGAGCCCGGTGACTGCGGCGGCACCGTGTGGAGCAACTTCGAGAAGCGCACCCTCGACGACAACACGGCGGACCCGATGGCCCTCGCGGTCGCCCCGGACCGGCGGGTGCTCTACGTCCAGCGGTCCGGGCAGGTGAAGATCTTCAAGCCGAGCACCAACAGCACCGTGACCGCCGGCACGCTCGGCGTCTACACGGGCGGCGAGGACGGCCTCACCGGTATCGCGCTCGACCCCCGCTTCGCCGACAACGGCTATGTGTACCTGTACCACTCGCCGGCCGGGGTCCCGAACGACATCAACCGGGTCTCCCGGTTCACGCTCACCGGCGACACCCTGAACATGTCGAGCCAGAAGACGGTCATCGACATCCCCGCGACCCGGGACCGCACCTCCCCCGAGCCCGGGCACACGGGCGGGTACATCGAGTTCGGCCCCGACGGGAACCTCTACATCGGCACCGGGGACGACGTCCCGCCGAACCTCGACCCCGACTGGCAGGGCTACGCCCCGCTGGACTGGCGGGCGGGCAGGGCCCACCTCGACGCCGCCCGGACCGCGGGCAACACCAACGACCTGCGGGGCAAGCTCCTGCGCATCCGGCCGTCGGCCGACGGCGGTTACACCGTCCCGGCGGGCAACCTCTACCCGCCCGGCACGGCGCAGACCCGGCCGGAGGTCTACGCGATGGGCTTCCGCAACCCGTTCCGCTTCTCGATCGACCCGGCCACCGGGTGGGTCTACCTCGCCGACTACGGCCCGGACCGGGGCGCCCCGGCGACGAACCGCGGCCCCGAGGGACTCGTCGAGCTCAATGTCATCAAGGCCGCGGGCAACTACGGCTGGCCGTTCTGCCACGGCAACAACCAGGCGTACGCGCCCTACAACCCGAGCACCGGCGTGATCGGCCCCAAGTTCAACTGCAACGCGCCGGTGAACAACTCGCCGAACAACACCGGCCTGACCAGCCTCAAGCCGATCGTCGCGCCGAACATGTGGTACGGCTACGGCGTCTCACCGGACTTCCCCGAACTGGGCTCCGGCGGCTCGGCACCGATGGGCGGACCGGTCTACCGCTACGACGCCGCGAACCCGTCCGCCACGAAGTTCCCGCCCTACTACGACGGGGTCCACTTCTTCTACGAGTGGTCGCGCCACACCGTCAAGGAGGTCCACTTCGACTCCGCGACCGCGGTCACCCGCACCAACCCCTTCCTGCCGGCGGCCAAGTTCCTCAAGCCGATGGACATGGAGTTCGGGCCGGACGGCTCGCTGTACCTGCTCGAATGGGGCACCAACTTCGGCGGCGGCAACAACGACTCGGGGCTGTACCGCGTCGACTACAGCCGGGGCGAGCGGGCGCCGGTCGCCAAGGCCACCGGGACGCCCACCAACGGGAGCGCGCCGCTGACCGTGCAGTTCAGCAGCGCGGGGTCCACGGACCCGGATCCCGGCACGACGCTCACGTACCACTGGACGTTCGGCGACGGCACCACGTCCACGGCGGCCGGTCCGTCGCACACCTACACCGCCGACGGCAACTACACCGCGCAGCTCAAGGTCACCGACAACACCGGCAACACGGCCTTCGCCAACGTGCCGATCACCGTGGGCAACACCGCGCCGGTCGTCACCGTCACGGTGCCGTCCGACGGCGGCATGGTGGACTTCGGCGACCGCGTCCCGTACAGGGTGTCCGTCACGGACCCCGGCGGCGCGCCCGTCGACTGCGCCAGGGTGTTCGTCAACCCCGCCCTGGGCCACGACGACCACCAGCACGAGACCACGGACTACCCGGGGTGTTCGGGCACCATCGACACGTCGTTGCTCGGCGGGCACCCCGACGACGCCAACCTGTACTACGTCCTCAACGCCCGCTACACCGACGACGGCGGCTCCGGCGGTGCGAGCCCGCTCACCGGGTACGCGCACGTGATCCTCCAGCCCAAGCACAAGCAGGCCGAGTTCTTCACCACCCAGTCGGGTGTGCAGGTCGTCCAGCACGCCGGCGCGGAGAGCGGCAAGCGGGTCGTCGGCATCTCCGACAACGACTGGATCGCGTTCGACCCGATGAGCCTGTCGGGCGTCACGAACGTGCGCTACCGCCTGTCGTCGCCGGGCGGCGGCGGATCGATCGAACTGCGCGCCGGCTCCCCGACCGGCACACTCCTGGCCACCACACCGGTGCCCGCCACCGGCGACCTGAACACCTACCAGACCACGCCGGCGGTGAACACCGCCGATCTCGCCGGCTCGCACGTGCTGCACCTGGTGTTCAAGGGCGGGTCGGACAACTGGTTCAGCCTCGACTCGCTCACCTTCGGCGGCAGCGGGGTCGGTGAACCGGGCACCGGCGGCGGTGGCGTGGGCGGCCGGACCTGGACGGTCGCGGCGCAGCACAGCGGCAAGTTCATGGACGTCAGCGGCGCCTCGACCGCCGACGGCGCCCAGATCGTCCAGTGGCCGGCCACCGGCGGCGGCAACCAGAAGTGGCAGGCCGTCGACGCCGGTGGCGGCGCCTTCTACCTGAAGGCGGCGCACAGCGACAAGTGCCTCGCCGTCACGGGCGGGTCCACCGCCCAGGGCGCGTTCCTGCAGCAGTCCGCCTGCGACAACGGCAATCCGCAGAAGTTCGTCGTCACGCCGACCACCACCACGGGCGTGTACACGGTGAAGAGCCAGCCCAGCGGTCTGTGCGTCGACGTCAACGGCGGCTCGACGGCCGACGGTGCACGGCTCCTGCAATGGGCCTGCCACAGCGGCAGCAATCAGCAGTGGCGGTTCACCGCCGTGTGACCCCGTCCGGACGGACTGCCCGGCGCCCTCGCGCACCGGGCAGTCCTCTTCCTGCGAACATACGAACAGGTGAGGAACCACCATGGTGTTTCGCATACCTCGTCCCCGCCGGTACGGACGGCTGTCCGCGCTGGGCGCCGCCCTGCTGCTCGTCGCCGTCGGCGCCGCGGCGGTGGCGGCACCGATCGAACCCGGGCAGAGCGCCACGATCGTGGGCGCGCAGTCCGGCCGCTGCCTGACCGTCCCCGGCTCCAGCACGACGAACGGCACGCAGACCCAGTTGTGGGACTGCACCGGCGCGGCGGGCCAGACCTGGACGTACACCGCCGGGAAGCAGCTGACCGTCCCCGGCAACAAGTGCCTCGACGCGAGCGGCGGCGGCACGGCCAACGGGACGGCCGTCATCATCTGGGACTGCAACGGCCAAACCAACCAGCAGTGGAACGTCAACACGGACGGCACCGTCACCGGCGTCCAGTCCGGCCTGTGCCTCGACGCCAGCGGCGCCGCAACCGCCAACGGCACCCGGATCGTCCTGTGGTCCTGCAACTCCGGCACCAACCAGCAGTGGACCTCGCCGGCCCTGCCGCCGGACCCGCCGGTGCCGGGCGGGGCGGGCACGTGCGACATCTACGCCTCGGGCGGCACGCCCTGCGTCGCCGCCCACAGCACCGTGCGCGCGCTCTACGGCACCTACGCCGGCAACCTCTACCAGGTCAGGCGCTCGTCCGACAGCGCGACCCGGAACATCGGCGTGCTGAGCGCGGGCGGCGCCGCCGACGCGGCGGCGCAGGACTCGTTCTGTGCGGGGACCGCCTGTGTCGTCACCGTCGTCTACGACCAGTCGGGCCGTGGGAACGACTTGTGGTACCAGGGTTCGGCCCAGGTCCCGGGGTCGCCCCAGAGCCGTCCGGCGAGCGCGACGTCGGAGTCGCTGGCGGTCGGCGGCAGCAAGGCGTACTCGCTGTACATCAACCCCGGCAACAGCTACTGGCGGGACGGTCATCTGACCGGTGTACCGACCGGCAGCGCTCCCGAAGGCATGTACATGGTGACCAGTGGAACCCATGTCAACGGCGGCTGCTGTTTCGACTACGGCAACAGTGAGACGACCCGGGCGGCCGACGCGGCCGGGGCGATGGACGCGATCAACTTCAGCACCCAGTGCTGGTTCGGCGGGTGCGCGGGCAGTGGCCCCTGGGTGCAGGCCGACCTCGAATGGGGGCTCTACTCGGGTGGCAGCCAGTCCTGGAACCAGAACCAGCGGGCCTTCACCAGCAAGTTCGTGACGGCGATGCTGAAGAACAACGGGACGAGCCGTTTCGCGCTCAAGGGCGCCAACGCCCAGAGCGGCAGCCTGACCACCCTCTGGGACGGGGCGCTGCCGCCCGGCTACAGCCCCATGAAGAAGCAGGGCGCCATCATCCTCGGCAGCGGCGGTGACTGCTGCAAGCCCGGTGGCGGCGCGAACCTCAGCGCAGGCACCTTCTACGAGGGCGCGATGGTGTCCGGGTACCCGTCCGACGCGACCGAGGCCGCGGTACAGGCCGACGTCGTCGCGGCGGGCTACCGCTGAGTCTGCGTCCATGCACGTCAGAAGGGCCACCGCCAGGGGGAGGTGGCCCTTCCGGCATGCCGGGTCAGCTCAGGGCAGGGTCCACTTCTGGCCGGTGCCGCCGTTGCAGGTCCACAGCCGCACGAGCGTGCCGTCCGAGGAACTGGCGCCGGTCACGTCGAGGCACTTGGCCGACTGCGGGTTGCGCAGTGAACCGTCCGGCTGTGCCTGCCAGTTCTGGTTGGCACCGCCGTTGCAGGACCACAGCACGATCCGCGTGCCGTCCGCCGTGCCGTTGCCGCTGACGTCCAGGCACTTGCCCAGCGCCTTGACCGTCGACCCCGGCGCCACCGTCCACCGCTGGCCCGCCGCGCCCGTGCACGTCGAGATCTGCACGGCCGTCCCGTCCGCCGAAGCGCCGCCCCGGACGTCCAGACACTTGCCCGCGAGCCCCGTGATCGGGCCCGTACCGGGGACGGGGCCGCCGCCCAGTTCCTTGATGCGGATGTTGCGGAACGACACGTCGTCGCCCGTGCCGTGGTTCTGGATGCCGATGTGGCCGGCGAGTGAGCGGGCGGGGTCGGTGTTGGTGAAGTCGTTGATCTTCGTGCCGTTGAGCCAGACCTGGAGCCGCTCGCCCTCGACCAGCAGCTCGAAGGTGTTCCATTCGCCCGGCGGGTTGAGCGCCGCGTCCCGGGCGGCCGTGTCCGGGGCTTTGACGGCGTAGATCGAGCCGGTCGTGCGGTCGGGCGCGTCGGTGGCGTCGATCTGGACCTCGTAGCCGGTGTCCAGTGCCGTCTGCGGGTCGCTCGTCGGCGGGAAGCCCACGATCACACCGGAGTTGTCGTCGCCCAGCATCTTCCAGTCCAGCTTCAGCGAGTAGTTGGTCAGTTGCCGGGCGCTGTACCAGAGCATGCCCATGCCGCCGTACGAGGCGAGGGTGGCGTCCGCGTTGGTGAAGCCGCCCGGACCGGCCTGCGTCCAGCCGGTGGTCGAGCCGTTGTAGAGGGCCGTGTAGCCGGTCTCGGGGCGGCAGTCGGCCTTGGCCCGGCCCGCCGCGTACCGGATCCCGCCGAGCAGGTGCGCCCGGAACGCCGGTTCCTGGTAGGAGGCCTGGCTGTGCCCGCCGCCGGTGTAGAAGGACCGGCCACCCGAGACGGTCTTGCACCAGCTGTGCGGGTGGTCGGCGCCCATCGTGCCGCCGGAGTACGACGACTCGTCGAGCGTGGCGAGCACGCGCGCGGTGCCGCGGGGGTTGGTGCGGAAGTTGTACCACTCGTCGGTGCGGGTCCAGGTCTGCGGCAGGTGGGCGGTCGCCGGGTGCGCCCGCCCCTCCACCTTCACGTTGGCCTGCTGGATCGCGGGGTGCGAGGCGAAGTAGGCGCCGACCAGGTCGCCGTAGAACGGCCAGTCGTACTCCGTGTCCGCCGCCGAGTGGACGCCGACGAAGCCGCCGCCCGCCCCGATGTACGACTGGAACGCCGTCTGCTGGGCGTCGTTCAGCACGTCACCGGTGGTGTTGAGGAAGATCACCGCCTCGTAGCGGCTCAGGTTGGCGGTGGTGAACTGGTTGCCGTCCTCGGTGGCCGTGACGGTGAAGTCGTTCGCGGCGCCGAGGTCGCGGACGGCCTGGATCCCGGCCGGGATCGAGTCGTGCCGGAATCCGGCCGTCTTGGAGAACACGAGGACGTCGTAGGGCTGGTCCGCGGCGTGGACGGGGCCGGGCTGCCCGAGGAGGGCCAGGGCGGTCAGCGCCGCGGTCGCCCCACCGAGCAGGAATCGAGGTTTTCTGCGCATGTCCGTCGCTCTCTTCTCGGTGACAGGGGTCAGGGCAGGGTCCATTTCTGGTTGGCCTGGCCGTTGCAGGTCCACAGGTGGACGAGGGTGCCGTCCG
>DATCQX010000271.1:0-5858 GCA_036569285.1 Streptomyces sp. | reverse complement strand
GTACGAGCACGAGGACTTCGGCCGGACCCCGCCGCCCGCCGAGCACGAGCCGTTCCACACGCTCAACGACCACGGCATGCTGGACCTCGAACCGCCGGACCACACCCGCATCCGGCGCCTCGTCTCAAAAGCCTTCACCCCACGCACGGTTGAGCAGCTCAAGCCGTATGTCGCCAAACTGGCGGGGGAGTTGGTCGACGGACTCATCGAACGCGGCGGGGGCGACCTCCTCGCCGACGTCGCCGAGCCGCTGCCCGTCGCCGTCATCGCCGAGATGCTGGGCATCCCCGAGGCGGACCGGGCGCCGCTGCGGCCCTGGTCGGCCGCCATCTGCGGGATGTACGAGCTGAACCCGTCCGAGGAGACGGCGACGGCGGCGGTCCGGGCGTCCGTCGAATTCTCGGAGTATCTGCGGGAGTTGATCGCCTTCCGCCGGGGCGAGCCCGGGGACGACCTGATCTCGGGTCTCATAGCCGCCCACGACGAAGGCGACCGGCTCACCGAGCAGGAGATGATCTCCACCGCCGTCCTGCTCCTCAACGCCGGCCACGAGGCGA
Source organism: Streptomyces sp. (assembly GCA_036569285.1). Taxonomy (GTDB): domain Bacteria; phylum Actinomycetota; class Actinomycetes; order Streptomycetales; family Streptomycetaceae; genus Streptomyces. The sequence continues at coordinate 5,301 of DATCQX010000271.1, read as the reverse complement.
CCGTCAACGCCACGGTCAACGGCTGGAACACCCTCTTCCACCACCCCGGCCAGCTCGCGGCCCTGCGCGCCGACCACTCCCTGATCCCCAGCGCCGTCGAGGAGTTGATGCGGTACGACACCCCGCTCCAGCTCTTCGAACGCTGGGTGCTGGACGAGATCGAGATCGACGGCGTCGTCGTCCCCAGAGGCTCCGAAGTGGCCCTCCTCTTCGGCTCCGCCAACCACGACCCCGCCGTCTTCACCGACCCCGAACGGCTGGACCTCGGACGCGCGGACAACCCGCACATCTCCTTCAGCGCCGGAATCCACTACTGCATCGGCGCCCCGCTCGCCCGCATCGAACTGGCCGCCTCCCTCACGGCGTTGCTGGAGAAGGCGCCGACCCTGCGCCTCGCCGGTGAGCCACGCCGCAAACCCAACTTCGTCATCAGGGGGTTGGAGGGGCTGGAGGTCGAACTCTGAGGCGAGGGGCGCCTCTTCGCCGTCACCGTTCTCCGGCGATGGCGCCTCGTCACCGCTTCCGGCGCCTCGACACCGCTGCCCACAACAGAAGTCCGACGGCCGTCCCGCCCAGGACGGCCAGCGGGAGTTCGGCGTACAGGACGCTCCAGTCGGAGAAGTCCTCGAAGCGGTGGAACCGCCCGCGAACCCCGACCGACCACAAAGCGAGCCCAACTCCCGCCCCGCCAGCGGCCAATAGGCACCCGGCCGCGTCCCGCCCATCGCCCTTCACGGTGGCAACGACGCAGCCGCGGCCGGAGCGGTTGCGGAGGGAGTCAGGTGCTCAGATCCCTTCGCCGCAGCCCCACCAGCCCACCGGCCACCAACACCCCAGCCACCACGAGGAGTTCCCCCACTGGAGCCCAACTCATCTCCCCGCCAGGCAACTTGGGGAGATGGGCGAACGGCGATACGTCCAGGACGAGTTGGGGGACGTCGAGCGCTGGTCCCACCCAGCCGACGAGCAGGACGACGCCGGCGACCGCCCAACTCGCCATCGCCCAGCGGGGGAAGGCACCCACCAGCAGCACGGCCACCCCGCCGACCACCCACACCCCCACGACCTGCACCAGACAGGCTCCCAGGACCGCCCAGGGCCGCTGCCCGTACCCGACGGCGAATCCCAGCCCCGCGAGCAGCATGATGAACACCGCCCCGCCGAAGGCGATCAGCAGATGGCCGCCCGCCCACCGCACCCGCCCCACCGCGCCCGCGAGCACCGGCTCCGCCCGCCCGGACGTCTCCTCGCCGTGCGGCCGCAGTACCGAGGAGACGACGAACAGCCCGGCGATCAGCCCCATGACGCCGATCATCGAGGCGAGGAAGGCGTCGGTCAGCCCGGACTGCCCGCCCATCCGCTCGAAGATCTCCCGCGTCCGCTCGTTGTCCCCGACGAGATCGGCGGCCCCGTCGGTGAGCCCGCCGAACACCACCCCGGCGAGGAAGAACCCGATCCCCCAGCCGAGCACCCCACCCCGCTGCAACCGCCACGCCAGCGCACCGGCGCTCCCAAGTCGCCCTGCGACAGGGCCGGGACGGGTCGGCAGAAAGCTCATGCCGACGTCCCGCCGCCCGGCGAGCACGTAGGCAAGCGCCCCCTGCGCGGCGGCGGCCCCCGCGAACAGCCCCAGCACCCACCACCGTTCACCGGCGAACGCCCGCAGGTGCTCCAGCCACCCCAACGGCGACACCCACGTGAGGAATGACGATCCGTCAGCCGAAGCGGCGTCCCCGGCGGCCCGCAGCACATACGCCAGACCGAGCACGGAAGCCGTCAACCCCCGTGCCAGCCGAGCGCTTTCGGTGAGCTGGACGACGACGGCGGTGAGCGTCGCGAACACCGCCCCGACCCCCGCGACCCCGAGCCCGAACGCCAGCGCCCCCGAAACCCCCTGCCCCGCGAGCCCGGCCGCGATCAGCGCACCGAGCGCGCCGCTCGCAACCCCCGAGGCGAGCAGCGCCGCCGTGAGGGACGCCCGACGGCCCACTGCCCCTGCGGAGACGGCGTCCTGACGCCCCGTCTCCTCCTCCTCGCGCGTGTGCCGGACGACGACCAGGAGCGCGGTCACGGCGGCCAGGGCGCCGACGAAGACGCCGACGCGCCAGGCGGTGAGGGCGCCGAGGGAGTCTCCGAAGAGGGGGCCGATGAGCGAGCGGAAGGCGGAATTGGTCTCCAACTGGGCTACCAGTTCGGCGCGTTCGGCCTGGGTGCCGTACAGGCTGCGCAGTGTGCGGGGCATCGACAGGACCAGCAGCGCGCCGACCGCCACCCAGGACGTGATCATCAGCCGGTCCCGGCGCAGCGCGAACCGCAGAAGCACCCTTGTTCCCGTGAGAGTTGTCATCGGGCGTCCTCGTAGTGGCGCAGGAACAGCTCCTCCAACGTGGGCGGCCCGGACTTCAGCGACCACACCCCCGACTCGCTCAACTGCTTGAGAACGGAGCCCAGTTCGGCCGTCTCGACCTGGAAGCTGACCCGGTCGCCCTGGACGTCGAGGTCGTGGATGCCGGGCAGTTGCCGCAACCCGTCGGCGGGGCCGGTGAGTTCGGCGCTGACGCTGGTGCGGGTGAGGTGGCGCAGCTCGGAAAGGGAACCGGATTCGACGGTCCTTCCCTGCCGGACGATGCTCACGCGGTCGCACAACTCCTCGACCTCGCTGAGGATGTGGGAGGAGAGCAGGACGGTCCGGCCGCGCTCGCGCTCCTCGCGGACGCAACGCTGGAAGACCTCCTCCATCAGGGGGTCGAGTCCGGACGTCGGCTCGTCGAGGATCAGCAGGTCGACGTCCGCCGCGAACGCGGCGACCAGCGCGACCTTCTGCCGGTTGCCCTTGGAGTACGTCCGGCCCTTCTTCGCCGGGTCCAGCTCGAAGCGGTCGATCAGTTCGGCGCGGCGGCGCGCGTCGAGCCGTCCGCCGCGCAGCCGGCCGTACAGGTCGATGATCTCCCCGCCGGAGAGGTTGCGCCAGAGCGTGACGTCGCCCGGGACGTACGCGACGCGGCGGTGGATCTCCACCGCGTCCGCCCACGGGTCGCGGCCGAGCAGGCGGGCGGTGCCGGAGTCGGCGCGCAGCAGGCCGAGCAGGACGCGGATGGTGGTGGACTTGCCGGCGCCGTTGGGGCCCAGGAAGCCGTGCACCTCACCGGTGCGCACGCTCAGGTCCAGGCCGTCCAGGGCGTGGGTGCGGCCGAAGGACTTGTGCAGTCCGAAGACCTCGATGGCGGTCGTCATGCTTCAGAACGTACGCTTCTTTCAGAAATTTGTGAAGTTCATGAAGGGTCCGAAGCCTGGGTAGGGTGAGGGCATGGACGAAACAGCAGGTGGACGGGACGCCGAGGCCGTCTCGAAGTTCGTCGAGTCCTTCGCGGCACAGCTCGTCGAGGCGGGGATGCAGCGCATGCCGGCCCGGATCTTCGCGGCGCTGCTCTCCTCCGACGAGGGCGTCCTCACCTCCGCCGAGCTGGGCGAACAGCTCCAGGTCAGCCCGGCGGCCGTGTCCGGCGGGGTGCGCTACCTGGCGGATCAGCGCATGCTGACGCGCGAGCGGGAGCCGGGGTCGCGGCGGGAGCGGTACCGCGTGCGCGGGAACCAGTGGTACGAGGCTTTCGCCAACCGCGAGTCCGTACTGAGGCGTTGGGAGTCGTCGCTGCGCGAGGGCGTCGACAGCCTGGGCGCGGACACACCCGCCGGGCGCCGGATGGCGGAGACGCTCGCGTTCTTCGCGTTCGTCGAGAGCGAGCTCTCGGCCATGATGGAGCGCTGGCGGGTGTACCGGGAACGGGAGTTCGGGGAGAGGTGAGGGCAATGCCCTTGGGTGGGGATGGAGTTGAGAGATGTGCCGGGGTTGGGGACGGGTTCGGCGGTGAAGGCAACGGCCTTGAACGGAGCCTGAGTTGAGAGCCGGGCCAGAGTGAGGTCCGGCCCAGCTCGCGGTGATCGGCGACCCCAACTACCAGCCCGTCAGCGCTCCTTCGTCTCCTCCAGCACCGTCCGCCCCAGCAGCGCGTACCGCTCGGGGGCGCGTCGTTTGAGGTACTGGGCGTACCCGACCCCGCCGAGGACGACGCAGACGACCAGCCAGGGCGTCGCCCGGAGGATCAGCGCGCCGGACTCCGGGCCCGCCGCCACCCCCATGTTGGACACCAGAAGTACGACGACCGCGAGCATCGCCACACCCCCTACCAGCGGGGCGGTCAGGGTGCGGAACCAGTGGCGGCTCTCGGGGTGGTGGGAGCGGAAGTACGCCAGCACGGCGAACGAGCACACCGCCTGGACGATCAGGATCGCCATCGTCCCGAGAATGGCGAGTAGGACGTACGTACCGCTGTAGGGGTCCTTCCCGGCGAGCCAGAACGCGCCGATGAGCACGGCGGAGACGGCGGTCTGGACGAGGCCCGCGATGTGCGGGGAGCCGTGCCGGGTGTGCGTACGACCCGTAGTCCTCTGGAGGGAGGGGAGGACACCCTCACGGCTGAGGGCGTAGATGTAGCGGGCGGCGCAGTTGTGGAAGGCCATACCGCAGGCGAGCGAGCCGGTGACCATCAGCCACTGCATGACGACGACGGCCCAGTGGCCGACGTACTGCTCGGTGGGGTCGAAGAACAGGGCGAACGGGTTCTCCGTCGCGATCTTCACGGCGTTCCCCTCGCCGACGCCGCTGATCGCCATCCAGGAGACGAAGACGTAGAAGACGCCAACTCCCAGCACACTCACCATCGTTGCCTTCGGGATGATCCGCTTCGGGTCGCGCGACTCCTCCCCGTACATCGCCGTCGACTCGAACCCGACCCACGACCAGAAGGCGAAGAAGAGGCCCAGCCCGGCCGAGGTCCCCTTGAACGCGTTCACGGGGTTCACCGGGTCCAGCGAGAAGCCGTCGGGGCCGCCGCCGTGGAAGAGGACCGAGACGGCCATCGCCGCGAGGACGGTCACCTCGGTGGCCAGCAGGACGACGAGCAGCTTCTCCGCGACCGAGACGCCGAACCAGGTGCCCAGCGCGTTGACGCCGAGCATCAGCACCGCGAACAGCCACCACGGGATGTGAACTCCCGTCTGGTCCTTGAGAGTCGACGTCGCGAACGAGGAGAAGATACCGATCAGCGCCGGCTCGAAGACGACGTACGCGAAGGTCGCGAGGAGCCCGGAGGCGAGCCCCACGGTACGGCCGAGCCCGTACGAGATGAACCCGTAGAACGCGCCCGTCGACGTGATGTGCCGGGCCATCGCCGTGAACCCGACGGAAAAGATTGCCAGGACGACCATTGCGACGAGGTAGCTCGCGGGGGCGCCGACGCCGTT
>DATCQX010000270.1:0-8120 GCA_036569285.1 Streptomyces sp. | reverse complement strand
GAGGCACTGCCGGAGCTTGTCGCGGTAGTGCTGCCGATCGGACAGGTCGAACGCGCCCGCCACGACCTTCTCGCCCATACGAAGGGTCCCTCCTCGGCTGGGCGGACCGGTCTCCCGGCCCGCCGGGCGTCCCGGGTCAGGAAGGATGATGCCCAGCGGGACGATCGATAACGCCCCCGGCACCCGCTCGGGACCGCTAGGCTGGCGTCAGTACCCCATAAGTGACCGTCGACACATTCGACAGACGCGGCGCGGAACTGGTTTTCCAGAATCCACGCCTCGTGAGAAACCCCGACAGGAATACGCCGACCGCGGCACGGGGACTTTCCCAGGTGAACGCCTGGACCGGCGCCCTGAATCGGGATGATTCAGTCGTATCGCCGACCGAATAGATACTTGCGACAGGAAAAGCGATCGGGTAGCCGAAACCCGTTCTGAACACGCGTCGTATAAACTCCGCGACAGACGGAGAAGGTGGGGACCCGGTCGAAGGAGCCTGTCGTCCAGGCCGCGGACGGCAGCCCGCACACACCCGGCACACCGGCCTGGGCACCGCCTCTCCGACCGCCAGACCCCGAGCACACGGCCCGGTCCCGAGCGGCCCGCCCGAGCCCCAGCAGTCCCGCCCCACCCCGAGCCCCCGAGAGCTGACAGCGCCGTCCGCCCCCGCCCTCGCGCCCCCTGCCTGCCGAAGCCTGTCGAACGAGAGGCGACCCACCATGCCGCTGCATGTCCCCCCGGCACCCGCGCCCGCCCTGCGCTCCGTCCTCACCGCCCTCGGCTCCCCCACCGCCGTCCGCGAGGCCCGCACCCCGTCCCTGAGGAGTGCCGTGGGCCCCACGGTCCCCGAACTCCCGCTCCCGCTGCACGTGTTGGAACGGATCACCCCCGAGGGCACCCCCGAGACCCGGCTGGCGGGCTGGCGGTTCCTGATCCACTGCCAGGAACGGGCCGTGGCCGCCGCGGAGACCCTGCTGACGGCGGACGGCTGGACGTTCTCGCACTTCTTCGAGGGCCCGTACATCGACTCCACGGAACGCGCCCTGCGCCAGGCCGAGGCCGCCGGACTCCCGGGCCAGGCCCGCCTGTTGTCCGTCCCCGGCCTCTACATGCTGACGCTGTGGCTGCACGGCGACTGCGAGTCGGACGGCACGACGGGCCACCCCGCCGCGACCGACGTCCTCATCCCGCTGGCCCCCGCCCCGCCCGGCATCGCGGCCCACCGCCCGCACCGCGTCGCGGAGTTGCTCCCGGCACTCACCCACCGGGTCACCCCTGAGCCCCTGTTGGGCTCGCCGGCGTGACCTCATCCTGTCGGACTAGCCCGTTGTGACCAGGGCGAACCATCCGAAGTGACCGTGCGGCAGGGCTGAACCGCCCGTGCGGGTGACGCGTCATGAACCTGTGAGAGGCGGTACCGCGAAATCCCTGCGGATTGACGCCCGTGGGGCAACACTGGGTTCCGACCGACTTATCACAACGGGGGCGGCCATGAACGACGCTTCGCGCCGCGAGGAAACTTCGGCACACGACCCACACACCGCACCGGTCACTTCATCCGTCACGACAGAGCGAAAGATCCCTTCCATGTGTCAGCACCAGCCACCGTGTCCGCCTGCCGACTCCACCTCCCGGGACTGCGCCCGGCTCGTGGCGCACCACCCGGAGCAGGGCTGGAGCCTGCTGTGCAACGGCGTCCTGCTGTTCGAGGACACCGGCGAGCTGTTGCCCGACGGCAGCGTCATCGACCCGCACCGCCCGATGGGGCCGGGCCGCGTCGTGGCCGTGGCCTGAGGCCACACCCAGAGGGACCCCGGGGCCGGACGCACCAGCGATCCGGCCCTCACTCATGTCCCCGGCACACGCTCACCCCTCCCCACTCAGCCCTTTTTCCGGAAGACTCCTGGAAGTTTCGGCGGGCACCGCAAGCAAAGGTGGGGACATGGCACCACAGCACACCGACACCGAGGACCACGCCGAACCACACGGCACCCCCGCCAAGGTGACCATCACCGAAATCGCCCGCCGAGCCGGCGTCTCCGTCCCCACGGTCTCCCGCGTGGTCAACGGCCGCTCCGACGTCTCCCCCACCACCCGCGCCCGCGTGGAGGACCTCCTCCGCCTGCACGGCTACCGCAAACGCCCCCCGACCACCCCCACCCGCAGCGCCCCTCTCCTGGACCTGGTCTTCAACGACCTCGGCAGCCCCTGGGCGGTGGAGATCATCCGCGGCGTGGAAGAGGTCGCGCACGCGGCCGGCGTCGGCACGGTCGTCTCCGCGATCCACGGCCGCTCGGGCGACGCCCGCGAGTGGATGCGGAACCTCCGGGCCCGCGCCTCGGGCGGCGTCATCCTCGTCACGTCCGAGCTGGAACCCACGCTGCACGACCAGTTGAGGATCCTCGGCGTCCCGCTGGTCGTCGTCGACCCCACGGGCACGTACGCGGACGGCGTCCCCGTCATCGGCGCCGCCAACTGGTCCGGCGGCCTCGCCGCGACCGAGCATCTGCTGGCCCTGGGCCACCGCAGGATCGGCCTGATAGCGGGCCCGAGGCGCCTCCTGTGCTCCCGGGCCCGGTACGACGGTTACCGTGCCGCTCTGGAGGCCGCGGGCGTCCCCGTGGACGAATCCCTCGTCGTCCCCGGCGACTTCCAGTCCGAGTCGGGCTTCAGTGCGGCGGGCTCGCTTCTGGAGCTGCCCGATCCGCCGACGGCGCTGTTCGCGGCGAGCGACCGGATGGCGCTCGGCGCGGTCGAGGCGCTGCGCAGGCGGGGCCTACGGGTGCCGCAGGACATGAGCGTGGTCGGCTTCGACGACCTCCCCGAAGTCCGCTGGTCCGCCCCGCCGTTGACGACCGTCCGCCAACCCCTGGCCGACATGGGCAAGTTGGCCGTCCGCACCGTCCTGCGTCTCGCGCGCGACGAGCATCCCGACTCGCCGCGCGTCGAGTTGGGCACGGAACTGGTGGTGCGGTCCAGCACCGCACCACCAGCCCGCCCCTGAAACCCTCCTACTTCAACGCGTTCCGGAGCGCGAAGTAGGCGGGTTTCGGCTGGAGTTGCTCATCCCAGGGGAGAGCGGCGCCTTCACCGGGGAAGACGGCCGGGATCCACGAGTACTTGTCCGTGTAATCCCAGATGGTGACGCCCACACAGCGCCGCACGGACAGGCACGCCTTCGTCATGTCGGCGTACCACTGGGCCTGTTCGGCGAGTTTCTCCTCGGTCGCGGGCAGCAGCATCCGCACGTCGACCTCGGTGAGCGCGGTGTCGAGCCGCAGCCGGGAGAAGCGGCGGAGGTTGTCCTCCAGGGTCGTCGGATAGCCGTACTGGAGCGCCAGGTGCGCCTGGAAGCCGATCCCGTCCAGCGGTACGCCTTGCGCCTTCAGCTCCTTGGCGAGCTTGTAGTAGGCGTCGCTCTTGGGGCCGACGGCCTCGATGTTGTAGTCGTTGAGGTACAGCTTCACCTTGGGGTCGGCCTGCCGCGCCCAGCGCAGCGCGTCGGCGATGTAGCCGGGTCCGAGGGTCTTGTAGAAGACGGTCTCGCGGTAGGTGCCGTCCTCGTTGAACGCCTCGTTGACGACGTCCCAGGCGTACAACTTCCCCCGGTAGTGGCGGACTTCGGTCTGGATGTGGTTCTTGAGGACGGCCCGCAGCTCGTCCGCCGTCCACTCCTTGGACGTCAGCCAGTCGGGGAGCTGGCTGTGCCAGACCAGCGTGTGGCCGCGCACCTTCTGGTGGTGGGCGCGGGCGAGGTTCAGGATCTCGTCGCCGGCGGTGAAGTCGAAGACGCCCTGCTGGGGTTCGGTGGCGTACCACTTCATCCCGTTGCCCGGGGTGATCATGTCGAACTCGTGGCCGAGGATCTTCGTGTAGGCGGTGTCGGTGAGTTCGGGGTTGTCGGTGGCGCTCCCGAAGTACCGGCCGTGCCGCTGGGCGAGGTCCGCCAGGGTGGCCCTGTGGTGCTGCTCCCCGGCCTGTGCGGCGGGGCCGCTCGCGATCCCGGCGGCGACCAGGGCGGCGGCGAGCGCCCCCGCGAGTCTGAGACGGGGACGTGAGCCCGAGAACCTCGTGAGCATGGTGCGACTCCTCGATGAAAGTAAGCCGTACATGGGTCGCCGGCGGGTGTCAGCCTTTGGTGGCACCGGCGGTGAGCCCGCCGACGAGCTGGCGCTCGGCGACGGAGTAGAAGGCCAGGGCGGGCACCATCGCGAGGACGAGGTACGCGAAGACGCGGGCGTAGTCGGCGGAGTACTGGCCCTGGAACTGCTGGACGCCGATGGGGATCGTCCACCAGGAGGGGTCGGTGAAGACGAGCAGCGGCAGCAGGAAGTTGTTCCAACTGCCCACCACGGCAAGGACGGAGACGGTGCCGAGGGCCGGCCGTGCCATCGGCAGCAGCACCCGCCAGAAGAATCCGAGGGGCCCGCAGCCGTCGAGGGTGGCCGCCTCCTCCAGCTCCGCCGGGATCTCCCGGAAGAACCCGCGCAGGATGACGATGGTCACCGGGATCCCGAACGCGGCCTGCGGCAGGATCACCCCGAGCGGGTTGTCGAGCAGGTCCAGCGAGCGCAGGAGCAGGAACAGCGGCAGCGCGACGACCGCGAAGGGGAACATCAGCCCCATCGTGAACAGCGTGAACAGCGCCTCCCGGCCGCGGAAGGCGAAGCGCGCGAAGGTGAACGCGGCGAGCGCCGACACCCCGACCGTCGCCACGGCCGTCGCGATCGCGATGAACGTGCTGGAGCCGATCATCTGCCAGAACGCGCTGGAGCCGAGGATGTCGGTGTAGTTGGACGTCACCCACTTCTCGGGCAGCCCCACCGGGTTGCGGGAGAGTTCGTCGGTGGACTTGAACCCGGACAGCACCGCGTACAGCAGCGGTACGGCCATCATGGCCGCGACGACGACGAGGACGACGTGCAGCGGCAGATTGGACCAGCGCTTCTTCACGCGCCGCCTCCTCGCATGGTCGTGGTGGCCCCTTCCAGGTCCCGGCGCAGGACGTAGCGCTGGTAGACGACGGCGAAGACGAGGCTGATGAGGAACATGGAGACGCTGATCGCGCTGGCGTAACCGACCTGGTAGCGCTTGAAGCCGTACTGGAACAGCGTGATGGCCATCGTCTCGGAGTGGTGGTCGGGGCCACCGCTGGTGGTGACGTAGATCAGGTCGAAGAGCTGGATCGCGCCGATCACCGAGAGGAAGACGCTGATCCGCAGGGTGGGCGCGAGCAGCGGCAGCGTGATGGAGCGGAACCGCTGCCAGGAGTTCGCCCCGTCGATGAGCGCGGCCTCCTTCAACTCGGCCGGGATGGACTGGAGTCCGGCGAGGTAGAGCATCATGTGGAAGCCGAAGTACTTCCACATCATGACGAGGAACAGCGTCGCCAGCACGGTCGACGGGTCGGAGAACCACTTCCCGCCGAGCCCGTCGAGCCCCACCTTGCCGAGGATCTGGTCCGCGAGCCCCTGGTCGGGCGCGAACAGCATGCTGAACAGGATGCCGGTGATCGCCTCGGAGAGGATGTACGGCGCGAAGAACAGCATCCGGTAGACGGCCCGTCCGCGGATCTTCCGGTTGACGGCGACGGCGAGCGCCAGCGCGAACGGGAGCTGGAGGACGAGCGAAGCCGCGATCAGTACGCCCCCGCGCCACAGATCGCCGAGGAAGATGTCGTCCTTGAGCAGCCGTGTGTAGTTGTCGAACCCGATGGCCTCGGAGGGCCAGCCGAAGCCGCCCCAGCGGAAGAACGAGGCGTAGATGGCGAACATCATCGGCAGCAGCACGAGCCCGCCGAACAGCAGGAGCGCGGGCGTCTGGAACGCGAACGCGGTGAGCAGGTGGGCCCGCTTGCGCCGGTTGCGCGCCTTCTCGGGCGCCGGGGGGACGGCGTCGGCCCCGGCGCTCCGGTCGTCCTTGACGAACGTGGAGGTCACTGCTCGTCCTTGGCCGTCTTCGTGATCGCCTGGGTGACCTGCTGCGGCGACTTGGACCCGGCGATGAGCCCGGCCACGCTGTCGTTGACCTGCTGGCCGACGGCGGGCGCGTACGCCTGGTCGAGGTAGAGCTGGAAGCCGGTCGCGGCCTTCAACTGGGCCTGTACGAGCTTGAGGTTGGGGTCCTTGAGCGCGGACTCGGCGGCCGGCAGGACCGGTATGGCGTTGGTCTTGGTGACGAGTTCGAGCTCGGTGGCCTGCGACGCGAAGAACTTCAGGAAGTCCACGGCCGCCTGCGGGGCGCCCTTGCGCAGGGCGTGTCCGCCGCCGCCGCCGAACACCTCGGTGATCGCGCCCTTGCCGCCCTCGACCGCGGGGAAGGGGAAGAACCCGAGGTCGGCGCCGATGCCCTTGCCGGCGTCCGCCTCGGTGGTGGGCGCCCACTGCCCCATCAGCTCCATCGCCGCCTTGGCGTTGCCGACGGCAGCGGCCTGCCCGGTCGGGCTGGAGTAGGCGGCGCCGAGGAACCCCTTCTGGAACGGCTGGAGGTCGACGAGCTGCTGGAGGTGCTGCCCGGCCTGCACGAACCCCTCGCCGGTGAAGTCCTTGTCGGTGCTGGCCTTCTGGAGCGCCGGGAGGCCCGCGGTGCGCATCGCGAGGTAGGCCCAGTAGAACATCCCGGTCCACGCCTCCTTGCCGGCGAGGGCGAGGGGGGTGATGCCGGCGGCCTTCAGCTTGCGTACGGCGTCGAGGAATCCGGTCCAGGTGGTGGGCGGGGCGGCGATGCCGGCCTTCTTGAACAGCGCCTTGTTGTACCAGAACCCGACCATGCCGATGTCGAAGGGGATGCCGTAGAGCTTGTCGTCGATCTGGTAGGCCGCCTTGGCGACCGGGAGCATCCCGTCGGACCAGGCCTTGGTGCGCTCGCTGAGGTCCTCGACGAGTCCGGCGTCGACCTGCTGCTTGAGGACGCCGCCGCCCCAGGTGTGGAAGATGTCGGGGAGCTTGCCGGAGGCGGTCTGCGCCGTCATCTTGGATTTGTAGGCCTCGTTCTCCAGCTGAACGATCTTGATCTTCACACCGGGGTTCTGGCTCTCGAACTTCTTGGCCAGAGCCGCCCAGACGCTCTTGGCGGGTTCGGTGGTGGAGATGTTCCACCACTCGACGGTGGTCGTCCCCCCGGACGACCCTCCGTCCGAGTCTCCGCCACAGCCGCTCAGCGCCGTCATGCCCAGGCCGGCTGCGGCGGAGGCTCCTATGAAGCCTCGGCGGGAGAGTGCCGGGTAGCCCATCGTGCTCTCCTCGGTAGATCGAAAGTTTCGGAGCAGATCCAGAAAGCTTCGCTGCTGCCGCACCCTAGATTCAGCCTCCGAAGGGAGGCAACCCCTTGAACACGGTGAATTAAAAGCCCAGTTGGAGAACGCTCCTCCACCTCCTCCACGGATGACGCCCCGAACCGGTTCGAAACATTCGGCTGAAACAGCGAACATTACGAAACGGTCGCCTTCACCCCCATGACGCTGGGTGTCCACTCCCCCGTCCGGCCCAGTCCGCCCGAACCCCTCGAAACCCGTCCTCACCAGGCCAGTCTTAACGTAAGCTTGACGCTCCTCACTCCCCGAACCCCGGGCCCACGTGTCACTCTCTGCATACGACGGAACCGGATCCGTACGCCGAGCCGCACACCTGGAGCAGACACCGATGGCCACGACCGAACAACCGGCGTCCAGCCGCCTGCGCGCCTGGATGCTGGAGGGGCTGTCCGACATGGGCAAGGGCAGCCAGAGTCAGCCGTCCCTCCAGCAGGACCCCGGCAGCCCCGAGGCCCCCGTGAAGCAGGAGGGCCACGGCGGCCAGCCCTGGTTCCGCGTCATGTGCCTCACCGGCGTCGACTACTTCTCCACCCTCGGCTACCAGCCGGGCATCGCCGCGCTCGCCGCAGGCCTCCTCTCGCCGATCGCGACGATCGTCCTTGTGATCGTCACCCTCGCGGGCGCCCTGCCGGTCTACCGCCGGGTCGCGGAGGAGAGCCCGCACGGCGAGGGCTCGATCGCGATGCTGGAGCGGCTGCTCTCCTTCTGGCAGGGCAAGCTGTTCGTCCTGACCCTGCTCGGCTTCGCCGCGACCGACTTCCTCATCACCATCACGCTCTCCGCCGCCGACGCCTCCACCCACCTGGTC
>DATCQX010000269.1:0-8803 GCA_036569285.1 Streptomyces sp. | reverse complement strand
ACATCCACCCCCATCACCTCCCGCGCCCGCCTCCCCGGCACCATCCGCAACCGCCACCCCTGCCACCCCGCCTCAAGACTGACCCCCCTCTCCAGCACCAACCCGTACGCCTCGATGAAATCCCCCAGCTTGTCGTCCCGTGACGCATGCCCCTCCCGCCCGAGTTGAAGCAACTCCTCCTGTGCGACGGCGGTCCCCACTTCCACACCCCCGGGAGACGCGTACGGCAGCAGGGTGCAGCGCAGGAAGCGTGCCCAGTCTTCGCCTCGCCGGTCCCCGTAGGAGGAGAACAGGGAGATCGCCTCGTCGCACAGGGAAAGCGCCTGCGCGGTACGGGCGTTGCCCGCGTCGACGATGGCGAGTTCCAGGCACGTCCACGCCTCCCCGTGGGCGACTCCGATCCGCTGGAAGTCGGCCCGCGCGTCCACCAGCAACTGCCGGGCGAACCCGGAGTTGCGGAGGGACCCGGTCTGCGCGGCACGCTGATCGCGGGTGACGCGGGCGGAGTGGTGGCGGGCGCAGGCGAGGCCGTAGACGTCGCGTATGCGGGAGAACATGGTGCGGGAGCGCTCAAGTTCGCGGACGGAGCGGTCGAGTTGGCCCATCTCCTCAAGGGCGAGCCCGAGGTAGTAGACGGTCCAGGCCTCACCCCGGGCGTCCTCGTTCTCGCGATGCCGGGCGGCGGCGGCCCGCAACTCCTCGGCGGCGAGGGAGGGTTCACCGGAGATGAGCCGGGCCCGGGCGAGCTGGGTGAGCGCCCACGCCTCACCCCGGGGATCACGGGTACGCCCGTACAGTTCGAGGGCGCGGTTCAACTCGCCGACCGCCGCCCCGACGTCCCCGCGCCGGAAGTTCAACTGCCCCAACTGGTAGTGCGCCCAGGCCTCCCCGTGCACGGACCCGCCCCGCCGGTGCAGCACGAGCGACTCGGTCAGCAGCTCCAGCGCCTCGGACAGCCGCGCCCGGTCCCGCTCGACGGCGGCCAGCGCATGCATCGTCCACGCCCGGTCGGTCGCGAGCTCGGGCGCCCGCTGCATGTCGAGGGCCTCGCGCAGCTTCGCGGCGGCCTCCACCAGGTTCCCCTGGTGGTGCAGGGTGATGCCGAGGGAGCAGAGGGCTCGGGCGGCCCCGGCGTCGTGGTGCGCTTCGAGGTACAGGTCGACGACGGACGTCAGCGTCGTCCGCGCCTTGTCCAGCTCCCCGAGCTGCCGCGCGGCGATGCCGGTGCGCCACTGCACGGACCGCACGAGGAGGCTCTGGTCGATGGACTGGGCCAACTCGCTGATCTCACCGAGCCGGTAGAGGTCGCCGCGCAGCAGGCAGTAGTCGCACAGGGCGCCCAGGAGACTGAGGACGGCGGCCTGGTCGACGCCCTCGGCGTGCCGCAGGGTCGCGGTGATGAAGCTGGACTCGTCGTCGAGCCAGCGCAACGCCTCGTCCAGGGACGTGAATCCGTGCGGGCTGAACCGGTCGGAGCGGGTGGACATGTTGCCGTCGACCAACCGCAGGACGGAGTCGGCGAGTTCGGAGTAGCTGACGATCAACCGCTCCTGGGCGGCGACCAGTTCGGACGTCTCCTCCTCGTCCTGGAGCCGGGCGGCGGCGAAGGCCCGCACCAGGTCGTGCAGCCGGAACCGGTCCCCGCGCACCCGGTCGATGAGCCCGGCGCGCGCCAACTCGCCCAGCAGGCGGGCCGCTTCGGAGCGGTCGGTGGCGAGGAGTGCGGCAGCGGCGGCGGCACCCAGCGAGGCGCGTCCGGCGAGCGCGAGACGGCGCAGGAGGCGCCGGGTCTGCTCGGGCTGGTCGGTGTAGCGCAGCCACAGGGCACGGTCCGTGGGGGAGACAGGCCCGTACGCGCCCAGTTCCGCGGCCAGTTGGCGGGGTGTGCGCGGGCCCAGCGCGGAACCGGCGACGCGCAGCGCGAGCGGGAGTCCGCCGCACAGGTCCAGGAGCCGGTCGGTGGCCTCCGCGTCGTACGGGCCCGTGCTGTCCTGCGCGGCTGCGGCGAGGAGTTCCTCGGCGCCGGCCGCCTCCAGCGGGCGCACCGGCAACTCGTGCACCCAGGCGCCGAGTTCGGCGGGCAGGGCGAGCGGGGTGCGGGACGTCACGAGGATCAGGCTGTCGGAGCGCTCCGGGATCAGGGCGCGGACCTGGGCCGGGTCGGAGGCGTCGTCGAGGACGACGGTCACCGGGAGCTTCGTCAGGTGCTGGTAGTACAGCTCGCTGAGCCGCTTCACCTGCTGGTCCGCCGACGACCGCTCCCGGAACAGGAGTTGCTCGCGCGGCGCCCCGAGCCGGTTGAGGAGGTGCAGCAGCGCGTCCCGCGTCGACAGCGGGCCCTCGTCCGAACCGCCGCGCAGGTCGACGACGCAGGCGCCCCGGAACTGGTCGCGCAGATCGTGCGCCGCGCGCACCGCGAGCGCCGTCCGCCCGCTGCCCGGTTCGCCGTGCAGGACGACCACCGTGGGGCGGGTGCGCGTGCTGGCACGGCTCGCCTGGACCCACTGCCGGATCTTCGCCATCTCCTGCCGACGGCCCGCGAACACGCCGTCGGCCTCCGGGAGTTGGGCGTACGACTGCTCCAGCAGGGCCCGGCCGCGGGCGGCGGCGCTCTTGTCGGCGCCCTTCAGCTGCGGCCCCGTCGTCTTCTTCGGGCCCGTCGACGCGCTCAGCACCCGCTGCTGGTCGAGGAACGGGCGGATGCCGCGCACCTCCAGCGCCGTCAGCCACTGGAGCCTCAACTGCTCGGCGCCGCCCGGCTGTCCGGCCGCCCCGGCCCGCCGGCTCGCGGCCGGCAGATGCGTCCCGGCGACCTTCACGACCGTCGCCGCCGCGCCGACCACCCCGACGGCGACGCCCGCACCCAGCGCCGTTCCCGTCCCCGTCCCCAGCACCAGATCCGCGACCGTCGTCATCACGGCGGCAACTCCCGCGACCAGCAAGGGCGTTCGTCCGCCCTCCTGCGCGTACCGCTGCCCGAAGCTGACGTTCGCCGCCTCCGCCTCGCTCAACGCCCGCGTATACGCCTCGTATTCGGCCCCGGCGGTCGCCGCCATCGCCTCCAGCGCACCCCGCGCCCGCCCGAGCAGCACCTTCCCGTCCGTACGGCCCCCCGAGCGCCGTACCTCCTCCTCGACGGCCCGCACCACCAGCCGCTCCGCCTCGACCCGATGACTGTCCCGCATGTCCCGTCCCCCTCCGGCCGCAACAGCTGTACGTGGTCAAGTGTGCGGCGGGGGGCGCCCTGATGCGAAGGGGCGGATTGGCACCGTCCTGTCACAACTCGTTGCCGGATGTCGGCAAGAGGGGGCGCACGGGGGGAGTGCCCGTACTCAGACAGATTGAGCACACCGGCCGATCACCAGAGCCCCGCCGGCCACTGGGATAGAGCCATGGGCGCCGCGACCAGCCGCCACGTGAACATCCTCGCCGGGTGGGGTCTCGGCCTGCTGCTCCCGATGAACCTCATGGCCTACATCGGCAACCTCACCACCGAGCGGGGCTCTGCCTGCCTCACGTACGGCGTCCAGTGCTCCACCCTTCCCCACTACGTCCTCCCCACACTGTTCCTCCTCGCCCTCACCGCCGGAATCACCGCCCTGGTGTGGCCCCGCGCGAAGGCGCCGGAGAGCAGGTCGGCCGTGGTTGCGATGCAGTGGGTGGTACAGATGTGCCTGACGCTCATGATCCTCACGGGGGTGTGAGACCCCGCCCCCTTTGCACACCCGGTGTTCGGCGGTGCTCACACCTCTCTGATGATCACGCGATCCCCGCAGAGCTTCGACCAGTCGTCGCGGTCGGAAGTCAGGATGATCACGGGGGCCGTGACGCGGAGCGCGAGCGCGGCAACGAGAGCGTCGATTGCATACTTGTGCCCATGCAGCCCGCCTGCGTCCTGAAGCAGTTTTACCGCGGTCATAGAGTCCTCTTGGCTGACTGGTTCCACCCGAAGCCTGGAGAGCACCCACTTCAGGCGCGCAAGGTCGGTCTTTCCATGCGCGGCTTCGACGATGGTCAGCGCAGATACGAGGACGGGCACTCCGGCCTGCCGGGACGCCTCGATGCGAGCCGCCATCTTGCGGTCGTTGCGCAGCAGCAGGGAGAGAGCCTCAGAGTCGAGCACCAGCGAGCGGGCTGGTTGCTCTTTCACGCCGCTCCCCGCTCGACGTTCTCGTCTCCGAACAGCTCGTGTCGGGCGGCCTCGACCTCCTGCTCGGTGAGTGCTCCGTGCTCCTCTTCATGGGCCGTGACGATCTCGGCGAGCCCGTCCATGGCGAGCTGATGCCTGACGGCCTCGGTGATGTAGCTGGACAGTCCTCGGCGGCCAGTGCGAGAGCGGAGCTCACTTACCAACTCGGCGGGCATGGACACGGAGATGTTCTCGGTGGTTCCGGCTCGGGGCGACTTCATGCCTGGAGAATACGACAACTCGTATTACATCGTAGGCGCTCCGGCGCTTTGGTGGTTGCGGTCATACGCGGGGTGGGGGGCTGCGTGAAGGTTCGAAGCGGTATTGCTGGCGGGTTGCGGCGGGTCACTCGTCAAAACTGGACCGGACGGGGACTGCCCTTTCCTGGGCTGACCTGCGGTCATCGCCTCCCTTGAGGTGCGACTGATCGCGCTGGTCCGCAGTATTGGGTGGGCGGACATCAACACCGACTGGCTGCGGCCGCCCGCACTTCACAGACCGGACGCCAGCTTCCTGGATGAGTGTTGCAAGCACGCTCTGGCGATCATGCTGATACAGGGAGTGACCTACTTCGATGAGCAATTGCGTGCGCACACTGAGTCCGTGGACTTGCCCGGGAGTCCTCTCCGCATCAGGTGTACTACCTGAAGTCGAGGGAGAAAGCGACCATTGAGAGAGGCTACGAGATTCCACGAGGCTTCACGCCCAGGGTGCCTCGCAGGCTGCGCGAGCAACTCCTGGCAGAGAAGGCCCTGGTCGCCGAGTGCGAGGACGGCCGTTCTCTGGCGGATGTACGTAAGGCCGAGACGCAGAGCGGTTGACAAGAACTCCTGAAAGCCGAGAGCGCGGTCCTCGGGCTGCGATTCTGTGCCGAAGGATTCGGAAGGGCAGCAAGTGAATGGAGAGGCTGCGGATCGGCCCGGGACCTATGGGTAGCCGCACTGCTCGCGCCCCTGTGGTCACCTCGGCGCCGCGTTGCTTTGGAGCCGAGGTGACGGTGCTTGTCGGGGAACCTCGATGATCAGACGGGAGTCGCCGTGCGTAGGCGTCCCGCCATTCGCCCCCTCGGGGAGGTATTGCAGGCTAATCGGTCGAACTTCGGCGTCGGCTCGCGTTCCGACGTCGGGTTGTTCCGAGCAGAGAGGTCAGTACGGTGAGGGCTGCCTTCTGGCGTTGTGGCTTCCGGGACCAGATCGCAGGGCAGACCACCCCGAAGAAGAGGAACGAGCCCAGGACCAGGATTGGAGCCGCCAACATTGAGGCGGCGGCGATGTCGCCCCGGAGTCCGGCGGCAAGGGTGCCTCCGCCGGTCACCGCCAGGCTGGCAGGGGTCAACCAGGTCGTCCGTCGCGGTGGCTCCGTGTCCGGGGTTTCGTCCGTGCCCTGGCTCACTTCGCGGGACAAGGCATTCGCCGTACCCTCAGACATGTAGTTCTCCGTACCGATAGAAGGGGACTACGAGCAGAAGACGGCTTCCTGTTGGCGCAGGGAGCCGTCGCTCATTTCGGGGCGCACGACTCAGCCGTCGTCGCAACGATTGCAGATCACTCAACCATGCTGGACCGCAGAAAACATCGCGGGACTGAGGTACATTGGAGTTATTGCAGTTCAGAGAGCATGTCGATCACTAATGTGTGATTCAAGTCACTCGATTAGAGGGGTGTTATGTGATGCATATCACTGTGAGAAGATGCCCAGGGCGCTCCCTGTAAGGGGTGACGGGCCCTTGGCCGGTTTCGCACGAGCCCTTCGCGAGCTGAAGGAGGGGGCGGGTGGAACTGTAGATGCGGTGGTTACGCGCGGCGCTTCAAGGACAGCGATCTACGCGGCGCTGAGGGGTACCCGACTGCCGAGTGTGCAGACGCTGGATCTGATCGTCGACGTATGGGCGAATGGTGCCGCAGCGGAGCGAGACCGGTGGCGTGAGCGTCGACGTGTGGTCGAAGGGGCCATGGCGGAACAATCGCGCCTGAGGGGAGTCGCTGTTCCGCGCCGTACACCGGAAGAGGCCGACTTTGCCGACCAACTGCGTGCGCTCTGGGGTGTGTACGGCAACCCTGCCACGGAAACGGTGGCGGGCCACTGTGAAGTGAGCGCTCGCACCCTGGATGCTTACCTCGACGGACGAACCTTCCCTACGCCGGAACGTTTCGACCAGATCCTCATAGGGCTGGCCTCTACGGTCGAGGCCGATGGCGAGCCGGACGAGTCGGTTGCGCATGAGACCTTGCGAAGGGAGAGGCTCCGGGAAGCCCTGTTCCGGGCGCGCGCGGCGCGCAAGGAGGAGCGTGCCAGGGTCAGGGAACTGGCTGCGGTACTGCCTGGCGGTCAGCCTGAGCCAGCCCCGGATGCGCCACCCTCCTTTAACGGATTCGGCCCGGTGCCGGGGGTTCTGCCTGGACGTCGATTCGCCGATCGCGGAGCCCTGGTTCGGGCCGGTGTCCATCGGCAGCTGATGGCCGGCATCGCGGGCAGCGCGAAGTTCGGGGCGGAGTCGGTGGTCCTCAGCGGCGAGCGCTTCGGTGATGAGGACCACGGTGACGTCATCACCTATACCGGTGAGGGGGCGACAGGTGACCAACAGCTCACTCGCGGCAATGCCGCACTGGCGGCAAGCGCATCCGCTCGTGCCCCCGTCCGCGTGGTGCGTCGGATCACGGATAGCTCCGGTGCTCGAGCCTATCGTTACGACGGGCTCTACACGGTTGAGGATTACTGGTCCGAGCAAGGTCCGGGCGGGCGGCGCGTGTGGCGATTCCGCCTCGTCCGTATGGCGGCTGCCGAGCAGGGGGAGGCGGACCTTGCACAACTCGACGAAGGCGGGAGGCCGAGTCTGGTTGGAGGCATAAGGTCGTCCCTCTCGGTTCAACGTGTTGTCCGCAGTACGGCTATCGCCAACCTCGTCAAGCAGATCCACGACTCCAGGTGTCAGGTCTGTGGCGTCCGCCTTCAGTTGAGGGCTGGACGTGCCTATGCCGAAGCCGCTCACATCCGTCCAATGGAAAGTCCCCATGAGGGTGCGGACGCGATCAGCAACCTGCTATGTCTGTGCCCCAATTGCCATGTACTCATGGGTGCAGGCATGTTGGTCATCAACGATGACCTCACGGTGGTGAGTCGGGCGGACAGCGCAGTGCTCGGAGTCCTTCGTGAGATCCCAGAACACCGGATCGACAGGCAGGCGCTTGCGTATCACCGCACCCTCCACGGCATGCCGGAGGAGGGGCGGGACAATGACGCGTGACCCGACCCGAGGTCGTGTCAATTCCGGCCCAGCTGTACACCGGGCGGCAAGTCCGCTGTAGTCGCGATGCAGTGGGTGGCACAGCTGGTCCTGGCGCTCATGATCCTCACCGGGGTGTGAAGCCCCGGTTCCGGTTGTGCCGCCAGTACCCCCACCCCCCTCGTGCGCGAGGATGGCCCCATGTCGAACCGCCTCGTGAACGAGACCTCGCCGTATCTGTTGCAGCATGCCGACAACCCGGTGGACTGGTGGCCGTGGTCGCCCGAGGCGTTCGAGGAGGCGCGGCGGGCGGATCGGCCGGTGTTGCTGAGTGTCGGGTACTCCAGCTGTCACTGGTGCCATGTCATGGCCCACGAGTCCTTCGAGGACCCCGAAACCGCCGAGTACCTCAACGACCACTTCGTCAGCGTCAAGGTGGACCGTGAGGAGCGGCCCGACGTGGACGCCGTGTACATGGAGGCGGTGCAGGCGGCGACGGGGCACGGGGGGTGGCCGATGACCGTGTTCCTGACGCCCGAGGGGGAGCCGTTCTACTTCGGGACGTACTTTCCGCCGGTGCCCCGGCACGGGTCGCCGTCGTTCCGGCAGGTGCTGGAAGGGGTGGCGCAGGCGTGGAAGGGGCGGCGGGAGGAGGTCGCCGAGGTCGCGGGGAAGGTCGTCCGGGATCTGGCCGAGCGGGAGTTGACGTTCGGGGACGGCCGGCCGCCGGGGGAGGAGGAGCAGGCGGCGGCGCTGTTGGGGCTGACACGTGAGTACGACCCGCAGCGGGGCGGGTTCGGGGGCGCGCCCAAGTTTCCGCCGTCCATGGTGATCGAGTTTCTGCTCAGGCATCACGCGCGGACCGGGTCCGAGGGCGCGTTGCAGATGGCCGTCGACACGTGCGAGCGGATGGCCCGGGGCGGGATCTACGACCAGCTGGGGGGCGGGTTCGCGCGGTACTCCGTCGACCGCGAGTGGGTGGTGCCGCACTTCGAGAAGATGCTGTACGACAACGCGCTGCTGTGCCGGGTCTATGCGCATCTGTGGCGCTCCACCGGCTCCGAGCTGGCCCGCAGGATCGCCCTGGAGACCGCCGACTTCATGGTCCGTGAACTCCGCACGCCCGAGGGCGGGTTCGCGTCCGCGCTGGACGCCGACAGCGACGACGGCACCGGAAAGCACGTCGAGGGCGCGTACTACGTGTGGACGACGGCCGGGCTCGCCGAGGCCCTCCAGAACAAGGACGACGCCGACCTCGCCGCCCAGTACTTCGGTGTCACCGAGGACGGCACTTTCGAGCACGGCGCCTCCGTCCTCCAACTCCCGCAGACCGAGGGCGTCTTCGACGCGGAACGGGTGGACGGCATCCGGCGTAGGCTCCTCGCGGCACG
>DATCQX010000268.1:0-4629 GCA_036569285.1 Streptomyces sp. | reverse complement strand
CGAGGCGGAGGCGCTGCTGACGACGTACGGGCAGGGCCGTCCGGAGGGCCGTCCGCTGTTGCTCGGCTCGGTGAAGTCGAACATCGGGCACACCCAGGCGGCCGCTGGTGTCGCCGGTGTGATCAAGACGGTCATGGCGATGCGGAACGGCGTGCTGCCCAGGACGTTGCACGCCGATGAGCCGTCGCCGCACATCGACTGGGAGTCCGGGGCGGTTCGCCTGCTGACGGAGGAGCGGGAGTGGGAGCCGGGGGACCGGCCTCGGCGGGCGGCGGTGTCGTCGTTCGGGATCAGCGGCACCAACGCCCACGTCATCGTGGAAGAGGCACCCCGGCCCGAGGACCTGGACGAATCCGAGAACGAGCCTGCCCCGGTCGGGGCGCCCGCGCCGGTGGTCCCGTGGGTGCTGTCCGCGCGGAGTGCCGCCGCGTTGCGGGAGCAGGCTGGGCGTCTTGCCGCGTGGCCGGTGTCCGATGTGGCGGACGCTGCCTGGTCGTTGGTGGCGTCGCGTGCGGAGTTCGAGCATCGTGCGGTGGTGGTGGGTGCGGACCATGCGGAACTCGTCGCGGGTCTGGCTCTGGTGGCCGATGGTTCTCCCGAGGCTGTGGTGGGGGCGTCGGCTGTGCGGGGTGGGAAGCCGGTGTTCGTGTTTCCCGGTCAGGGCTCGCAGTGGGCCGGTATGGCGACCGAACTGCTCGCCGATTCACCGGTCTTCGCGGACGCCATGGCCGAGTGCGACCGGGTGCTCGGTGAGCTGACCGGCTGGTCCGTCCTCGATGTGCTGCGCGAGGCCCCCGGCGCCCCGGCACTGGAGGGGGACGACGTCGTCCAGCCCGCGCTGTTCGCGGTGATGGTGTCGCTGGCGGCGGTGTGGCGGGCTGCCGGGGTGACGCCCGCGGCTGTGATCGGTCACTCCCAGGGCGAGATCGCGGCGGCGTGCGTGGCGGGTGCGCTTTCCCTGTCCGATGCGGCACGGGTCGTCGTTCTGCGCACCCGTCTCCTGGCCGAACTGGCGGGTCTCGGCGGCATGGTGTCGCTGCCGCTGCCGCTCGCGGATGTCGAGGAGCGGATCGCCCCTCACGGTGACGCGCTGAACGTCGCCGCCGTCAACGGAGCCAGGTCCGTGGTGGTGTCCGGCGATATCGCGGCACTTGAGGAGTTGCACGCCGAGCTGAACGGCGAGGGAGTACCGGCGCGTCGTGTCCTCATCAACTATGCCTCGCACTCCGCGCACGTCGAGGCGATTCGTGAGCGGCTGTTGGCCGAGCTGGCGGGCATTACGCCGCGGTCTGCGGACACGCCTGTGTGGTCGACGGTGACGGGTGAGTGGCTGGACACCTCCCGGATGGATGCCGGGTACTGGTACGAGAACCTCCGCCGCACTGTGCGGTTCGCCGAGGGGACCGAGGCGCTCCTGGACTCGGGTCACAGTGTGTTCGTCGAGCTGAGTCCGCATCCGGTGCTCACTGTGGGGATCAGTGAGACCGCGGAGGCGCATGACGGGGGCGGGCAGGCCGTGGTGACGGGTTCGCTGCGGCGTGAGCGGGGTGGTCTGCGGGAGTTGCTCACCAACGCGTCGGTTCTGTATGTGCAGGGGGTGCCGGTCGACTGGACGGCGTTCTTCGACGGGCCGCGTGCGGTGGCCGAGTTGCCCACGTACGCCTTCCAGCACACCGATTACTGGCTGGTCTCCGACAATGTCGTGGGCGATGTCTCCGCCGCCGGACTCGGTCTGGCCGGGCATCCGCTGCTCGGTGCGGTCGTCGAGCTGGCCGGTGGCGGTCTGGTCGTGACGGGCCGTCTCTCGCTGAGCAGCCACCCCTGGCTCGCCGACCACGCCGTACAGGACACCGTCCTCCTCCCCGGCACCGGCCTGGTGGAACTGGTCACCGCAGCCGCCGACCGGGTGGGCTGCTCCTGCGTCGAGGACCTCACCCTGACCTCGCCGCTGCTCCTGCCGCCCGTCGGCGCCCTGCAGATACAGGTCGTCGTCGGCCACGCCGACGAACTCGGGCAGCGCGAGGTGTTCGTCCACTCACGCCCCGAACCGGCCGACGGAGACAACCCCGAGTGGACCGGACACGCCACCGGCCTGGTCAGCCCCAGGAGTGTCGAACCGGCGGCTCCCGCCCGGCAGTGGCCGCCCGCCGACGCCACCGAAGTCGACCTGGAAGGCGTCTACGACCGCCTCGCCGGCCTCGGCCACGGCTACGGCTCGCGATTCCAGGGACTGCGCAGGGTGTGGCGGCGCGGCGACGACCTGTTCGCCGAGGTCGCCCTCACCGAGGAACAGGCCCCTGAGGCGACCCGGTACGTGCTGCACCCGGCGCTGTTCGACGCCGCACTGCACCCGCTGCTGCGCGGTGTCGTCGACGACGGCCGCCACGGTGGTCTGCCGTTCGCGTGGAGCGGCGTCAAGGTGCACGCCACCGGCGCCACCCGCCTCAGGGTTCACCTCACCCCGACCGGCCCGGACTCGGTCGCGCTCGACCTCGCCGACGCCGACGGCGTGCCCGTCGCGACGGTCGGCACGCTGACCTGGCGCGAGGTCGACCCCGAAGCGCTGCGCGGCGTGGGCCGCGACCACGACGACCTCTTCACCATCGAGTGGCGCGACGTCCCCGCCACGGAATCCGCACCGACGGTACCGGTGCTGCTGGCGGCGGACGACCTGACGGCAGCCTTCCCGGAGAGCGTCGCCCACCCCGACCTGGACGCGCTGCGCCAGGCACTGGACGAGGGCGCGCCGGTACCCGACCTCGTGGTGACCCGCGTTCCACGCGGTGAAGGCGACCCGTCGGCCGCGACCCACACCGCGGTGACCGGCACCGCCGCGCTGCTCTGCGCATGGCTCTCCGACGAACGGTTGGCCAAAACCGTGCTCGCCGTCGTCACGAGCGGTGGCGTCGACGGCACCGATCTGGCGGCAGCGAGCTCCCGGGGCGTCGTACGGGTCGCGCGCACCGAACACCCCGGCCGTTTCCGGCTCATCGACGCCGCCGACGGCGACGGGGTACGGGCCGCGCTCGCTGTCGACGAACCGGAGGTCCTCGTCGAGGACGGCGCCGTCCGTGTACCCCGGCTCGTCCGCCGGACCGTCACCGACGCCGAGCACACGCCGTTCGACGCCGACGGCACCGTGCTGGTCACCGGGGCCACCGGCGCGCTCGGCACCCGCCTCGCCCGCCATCTGGTGAGCGCGCACGGCGTGCGGCACCTCCTGCTGGTCAGCAGGTCGGGGGCGGCTGCTCCCGGCGCCGACGCGCTGCGGGACGAACTGACCGGCCTCGGAGCCCAGGTCACCTTCGGCGCCTGCGACGTCGCCGACCGCTCGGAGCTGTCCGCGCTCCTCGCCGGTGTCCCCGAGGACCGGCCGCTGCGTGCCGTGGTGCACGCCGCCGGCATCCTCGACGACGGTGTCATCACGGCGCTGACCCCGCAGCGGTTCGAAGCCGTGCTGAGCCCCAAGGCCGACGCGGCCTGGCATCTGCACGAACTCACCCGGGATCTGGACCTCACCGCGTTCGTCCTCTACTCGTCGGCCGCCGCGACCTTCGGCGGTGCGGGCCAGGCCAACTACGCGGCGGCCAACGCCTTCCTCGACGCACTCGCGGCACACCGCGAACGGCTCGGCCTGCCGGTGACGGCCCTCGCGTGGGGCCTGTGGTCCTCGGGCGGAGCCATGACCGAGGACCTCACCGACGCCGACCGGGACCGCATCGCCAGGGCCGGCATGCGTCCGCTCAGCGACGCCGACGGGCTCGCCCTGTTCGACACCGCTCTGCGGGAGGGATACACCTGGACCCTGCCGGCCCGCCTCGATCTGCCCGCTCTGCGGAACCTCGGCACCGACCTGCCCGCCCTGCTGCGCGGTCTGGTCCCGCCGGCCGTGCGCCGCGGTCTCGCCGGACAGGGCCAGGCCGCCTCCTCGTCGGCCGGCATGCTCGCCGGACTGTCTCCCGAGGACCGTTCCCGTGCGCTGCTCGACCTGGTCCGCGCGCAGGTCGCCGATGTGCTCGGACACCGGGACACGTCGGTCATCGACGTGGACCGGCCGTTCACGGAACTCGGCTTCGACTCCCTGACGGCCGTCGAACTGCGCAACCGTCTCAGGAACGCGACCGGACTGCGTCCCTCGGCCACCCTCGTCTTCGACCACCCGACCGTGTCCGCGCTGGCGGAGCACCTCGACACCGAACTCGGGGGAGTGACACGAGAGGCCACGCCTCATGTCATGCCCATGGCCGATGTGCAGGACGATCCGGTCGTGATCGTCGGCATGGCGTGCCGCTACCCGGGCGGGGTCGGTTCCCCGGACGAGTTGTGGCACATGGTCGAGGGCGGGACCGACGGCATCGGGCCCTTCCCCGAGGACCGAGGCTGGAACATCGAGGACCTGTACGATGCGGATCCCGACGCACGGGGGAAGACCTACACGGTCGAGGGCGGCTTCGTGGAAGGCGTCGACCGGTTCGACGCGGAGTTCTTCGGTATCTCGCCGAAGGAAGCGCTCGGCATGGACCCGCAGCAGCGGTTGTTGCTGGAGACCTCCTGGGAGGCGTTCGAGCACGCCGGTATCGACCCCACATCCCTGCGCGGCAGCCAGACCGGGGTGTTCGTCGGCATGAG
>DATCQX010000267.1:0-6123 GCA_036569285.1 Streptomyces sp. | reverse complement strand
GACCAGGCCGTCCATGTCCGCGTCGAACGCGATCGGATAGATGTCCTGGTACTTCTTCGGCGGGTTCTCCGCGTACGCGATCGTGCCGTCCGGGCGGTGGTGGAACCACTCCGGGTGCTTGTGGACCCACGGGTGGTCCGGTGAGCACTGCAACGCGAAGTCGAGCGCGACCTCAAGGCCGAGGCCGGCGGCCTTCCCGACGAACCACGCGAAGTCGTCGAGCGTCCCCAGCGCCGGGTGCACCGTGTCGTGACCGCCCTCCGGCGAGCCGATCGCCCACGGCACGCCGACGTCGTCCGCGTCCGGCGTGAGGGAGTTGTTGCGGCCCTTGCGGAACGTCGTCCCGATGGGGTGGATCGGCGGGAGGTAGACGACGTCGAAGCCCATCGCGGCGATCGCCGGGAGCCTGCGCGCCGCTGTGCGGAACGTGCCGTGCGGTTGTTCCGGCGTCCCCTCCGAACGCGGGAAGAACTCGTACCACGAGCCGTACAGGGCCCGCTCCCGCTCCACGAGCAGCGGCAACTCCTCCGAGGAGGTGACCAGTTCGCGCAGCGGATGCGCGGCGAGGACCGCGTCGACCTCGGGGGTGAGGGCGGCGCGCAGCCGGTCCTCGGGGGAGAGGGTGTCGTCCCTGAGAGCTACGACGGCCGCTTCCAGGGCGGCCGAGGTGGCGGGCACCCGTTCGTGGAGGCGCGCACCCTCCTCCAGGACCAGTTCGACGTCCATCCCGGCGGGGATCTTGATGCGGGCGTGGTGCCGCCAGGTGGTGATCGGGTCGCTCCACGCCTCGACGGCGTACGTCCACCGTCCGGGGGTGTCCGGGGTGACGTCCGCGCCCCACCGGTCGGTGCCGGGGGCGAGTTCCCGCATTCGGGTGAAGGGGCCGGTCCGGCCCGTGGAGTCCTTGAGTACGACATTGGCGGCGACGGCGTCGTGGCCCTCGCGGAAGACGGTGGCCGTCACCTCGAAGGTCTCACCGGTGACCGCCTTGGCGGGCCTGCGGCCCCGCTGGACGACCGGGTGGACGTCCAGCACGGGTATCCGGCCGGTCACCGGGGGCGGGGCGCCTGGCGGGGGACCGGTGGGGGGAACTGTTCGGGCACCGGAGGGTCGCTCCGGCGTGGGACGGGGTGTCGGGGGTGCCGACTGGCGATGTGTGGCGGGCATGACCGCTCCTGTCCGCGTCAACGAGGGTGGGCGGAGGGCTGTGGGGAGGTGGGCCTGCGGGGTGCTGCGGCCGGGTACCTGAGAGGTACCCGGGTCATACCGGAGGGGTCGACGGGGTAGTACCGGAGGAGCCTTCCCACCCTATTCGGGTGGGCAATCCGGCGCGCGGCTAACTACTCAGGGGTACTCCGGTACTTGAGGATTCCGCCGTCCGGGTGAACGGCCCAGGTCGCCACAGTGCTTGCGTCACGGCGCCGGAGCCTGGAGAAGTTTGTTCGGCGAACCCGTCCCACGGCCGGAAACCTTCCCGTTCACCGCGTCCCGCACGAGTTCCCCGGCGACCTGAGCCGGTGTGGCCTTCGGGTGATCCGCCAGATACAGCGCCGCCGCCCCCGCGACGTGCGGCGCCGCCATCGACGTCCCGGACCGCACTTCCCGCGCAGTGTCGTTCACGTTCGACGCGGACACCACCGACCCGCCCGGAGCGAACAGATCCACCGCCGGACCGTAGTTCGAGTACCCCAGCCGCGCATCCCCCCGGTCCGTCGCCCCCACCGTGATCGCCTCCCGCACCCGCCCCGGCGAGAACCCGCCCGCCGGCCGTCCGTCGTTCCCCGCCGCGACCGTGTACGTCACCCCCGCCCGGACCGAGGTGCGGACGGCCGCGTCGAGCGCGGCGTTGGGAGGCCCGCCCAGGCTGAGGTTGGCGACCGCCGGCTTCTTCGCGTGCCGGGTGACCCAGTCGATCCCGGCGACCGTCTGCGCGATCGTCCCCGCGCCGGAGTCGTCCAGGACCCGCACCGAGACGACCCGCGCCCTGCGCGCGACACCCACGCTCGCCCCCGCGACCGTCCCGGCGACATGCGTGCCGTGCCCGTTGCCGTCCCCGGCCCAGCCGTCGTTCCCCACGAAGTCCCAGCCGTAACTCGCTCTCCCGGCGAACTCCTTGTGGCTGATCCTGATCCCCGTGTCGATCACGTACACCGTGACACCCGCCCCCTCCGACGCGGGCGCCCGATAGGCGCCGTCCAGCGGAAGGGACCGCTGGTCGATCCGGTCGAGCCCCCAACTCGCCGGCCCCGCCTCGGCGTTCACCCGCGTGTCCTGCACCACCGACACGACCCTCGGATCGGCCGCGAGCCGCCGGGCCTGACGCGAACCGGCGTGCACGGCATAGCCGTTGAGGACGGTGCCGTACGCGTGCGTGATCCGCGCGCCGTACGCGGAAGCGATCTCCCGGCCCGCCTCGGGAGAGGTGCCCGATCTCAGCGTGACCAGGTAACTCCCCTCCACGGAACCGGACTCACCCGCCCCCACGACGGTCCCCTCCGGCACAGCGTGCGCCGGCGCCGTGGTCGCGGCCGTCGCTGCCAGCAGCACGGCCGCGAGGACCCCGGCCGGACTTCGTCCCATGGCTGTCCCACCCCCTCCTCGCTCGGGCGCCCGCGTCCCGCCCGAGCGCACCCCTTCCCGCACCCTCTCGTGCGCCGGGGGGAGTCACAAGGTGGCCTGCGGGGAAGGAATCGGCCATATCGCTCGCCAAGTCTCTTCGAGCGGGCGAGTAAAGGGTTGCGGCGCTTTTCGGACGGACGACGTTGTCGCCGATCAGGACTCCACCGCGCCCCTCTGGCCCTATCATCGCCCCAACTGCCGTACCTGACCGGGGGGTTTGGAGATGGACGTGCACGACGACGCCGAGATGGAGTTCCTCGTCCTCGACGACGAGGACGGCGACGGCCGCGGCCACGACAAAGGAGGCCCCCGGCGCCGGGGCGGGGACGACGAGGGACGGGTACGCCGGGTCAGCTTCAAGCCCGCCGATCTGAACGCACAGTTGGCGAAGGCGCTGGGCGGACTGCGCACGGCGTTCGACGGCCTCCAGGACGCCGGCCCCGACGGCTGGGGGATCTCGCAGGTCCAGGTGTCCTGCCAGCTCACCTCCTCCGGACAGGTCGTGGTCGTCGGCGTGGGCGGCCAGGTCCAGCGGACCGGAGCCATCCAGCTCACGCTCACGCCCCGGCAGGCGTCCGGCGACCAGGAGTGAGAGAACGCCGGTTCCGGGCCCTGCTCGTGGGGGTGGAGCAGTACCGGGACAGCTACTCGTTCCGGCCGATGCCCTTCATCACCGCCGAACTCCGGGGCCTGGCCGACGCGTTGCAGGCCGCCGGATACCAGAAGCCGGACGTCCTCAAAGCCGACGACCTGCACGGCACCCAGATCCTCAGCGAGGTCGGCCGGTTCCTGCGGGAGGCATCGGCAGGCGACCACCTGCTGCTCGTCCTCTCCGGGCACGGCATGCACGAAGAGGGGTCGGACTACCTCGTCACCGGACCGGCCGAGTTCGAGGACCCTCACTTCCTCGCGACCTGCCTGCGCATCGAGTTCGGCGACTACCTCGTCAACTCCAAGGCCGACCAGCTCGTCGTCATCGTCGACGCCTGCCGCTCCCTGCGCGACGACTACGCCAAAGGCCCTGACGAGCAAGGGAGATGGAGCAAGGGCGGCACCGGCTACCGCACCGAGGTCCTGAACCAGCCGCGCTACGCCCACGTCTACGCCTGCACCCGCTACGGCCAGGCCGGCTTCCGGCCCGCCGAAGGCCCCGACCCGGACGACGGCGACCTGCCCGAAGAGGCCCGCGGATACTCGTACTTCACCCGCGCCCTCACCGAACTCGCCCGCGACACCACCGCACCGGGCGCGCTGGCCGAACTGGAACAGCGGCTCGACGAACAGGTCCGGACGATCGCCGCCGCCGACCGGGGCCGCTCGGACCAGTGCGTCCAGATCACCTACGCGACCGGCACCGCGGGGCTGCTGCTCTTCCCCGACCGGGGCGCACCGCCCAAGGCCGGTACCCACCCCTGGCAGCGCACCGCCCACGAGCACGAGGCGTGGCGCCGGGTGCGGCGCGGGAAACTCGGCGAGGCGCAGAAACGCAAGGCCGTGAACAAGGTGCGCGACGCCGTCGTCCAACTCGTCGGCCGTTGGGGACACGACACCGACGCCGGCGCCGTGTGGCTCGCCGAACACGGCGACCTCTGGCGGCCCTCGGACTCCACCGCGCCCGACAGCGGGCCGCCCGGCCGCAGCGGTGTCGAGGAACGCATGAGCCTCGCCGTCGCCGGAATGCTGTACGACTCCGCCGCCGACCCCCGCGACGGACAGCACACCCCCTCCGGCCTCAGCCTCTCCGAAGCCGCCCTCCTCGTCGCCGGACCCTTCCTGTACGCCGCCGTCGGCACCCGACTCGCGCTGCTGGCAAAGGAGTTGGAGCCGTGGTCCGCCACCCCCGGCCCCGACCGCGCCGCCCTCGACCGGTACCGCGACGGCCACCGGGCCCTGCGGGACCGCGAACGCCGGGCCCACGAACGCGGCAAGGACGACGAGGCGCGCGCCGTCGCCTGGTGGCTGGCCCGGCAGTGGCTGCTGCGCGTCCCCGCACGCAGGGACGCCGTACGCGACTCAGGGCTCGCCGGGCTGCGGGAACTCCCGGACGAACCCGCGTTCACGCACCCACTCGTCCGCGAGATCCTCGACCCCGAACGCCTCTGGTACGTCGCCGAGTTGATCGGGCTCGACCTGGAACAGTGGCAGCCGCCCGACACCGACACGGTCGCCGCACAACTGGCCACCGAGCACACGCTCGACTGGCACAAGACCGGAACCCTCCTGACGCTCGCCCACCACATGGCCGTCGACCCCGTGCTGCTCTCCCCGCTCGTCGCCGAACACCTCGGGATCAGCGACGCCGTCGACGGGGCACAGTTCCGGGCCACCCTCGGGCGGCTGACCTGGCAGCAGGAAGGACGCCGGCGTGTACTTGCCGCCGAATGCGCCCACCAGGCGGTGGAGTTGGCACTGCGCGAACACGCCGACGCGCTCGACCGGACCGTACGGAGGCTGCTGCGCGGCACCGACGGGGAGCAGGTACTCGCCTGGGGCGTGCCGGCCGCACTCGGCGCGGACAAGGTGGCGCCCGGCGTCGGGGCCGACCGCAAACCCCTCTACGACCCCGCCGACGTACGGTTCCGGCTGGACGGGGACCGGGTGCGCGATCTCCTCATGGGCGAGCAGCTCTACCAGGACCGCACCCTCGCGCTGCGCGAGCTGTACCAGAACGCGCTCGACGCCTGCCGGTACCGGAGCGCTCGGGCCCAGCTCTTCAACCACGACCATCCCGGCGAGCCGCCCGACTCCTGGGAAGGGCACATCGAGTTCCGTCAAGGCCGGGAGGACGGGCGCGAGTTCATCGAATGCAGCGACAACGGCATCGGCATGGGGCGTCATGAGCTGCGCCATCTCTTCGCCTTCGCGGGGAGCCGGTTCGTCGAGGAGCGGGAGTTTCTGGACGAGCGGGCGGAGTGGGAGGGCAAGGGGATCCCGTTCCATCCCAACAGCCGTTTCGGGATCGGGGTGTTGAGCTACTTCATGCTGGCCGACGAGATTCGGGTGACCACGACTCGGATGCCTCGGGAGCCGGGGGCGGGGGATCGGCTGGTGGTGGACATCGACGGGCCGGGGGCGTTGTTCCGGGTCCGCTCGGAGGGGATGCGGGCTTATTCGGGGACGACGGTGCGGTTGTATCTGCGGGAGTCGGAGGAGGGGGTGTCCTGCGGGAAGGTGCTGCGTGAGCACCTGTGGGTGTCGGACTTTCGGGTGACGGTGAGTGAGGAGGGGCGCGAGCCGCTGGAGTGGCTTCCGGGAAAGCTCTCCCTGTACCGCGAACCGGTTCTGGACGCCGGGGACGGGGTGTGGTGGTCAGCGGGTGACGGTGCGGTGCTCGCGGACGGGGTGTGGGCCGGGGAGAGCAGGTTCGGAGCCGTCGTCAATCTCACGGGGGACGACGCACCACAACTGCGGCTGGACAGGCAGGCGATGCTCGACGACCACGAGGAGTACGTGGCCCGTACGCTCGCTTCGAAGACCGAGGCGCTCTTTCGTGGAGGTGAGGCC
>DATCQX010000266.1:0-4058 GCA_036569285.1 Streptomyces sp. | reverse complement strand
CCGCCAGCAATCCCCCCCAGTCGGCCCTCCCCGCATGCGCCCCCCACTCCTCAGCGCGAAGGTGGCCCCGTGACCGTCACCCAGGATGCCCCGCCCGCCCCCCGGCCCCCCGGTCCTCGACCCCCGCCGCCGCAACGTCGTCTTCGTGACGATCGTCCTCGGCATGCTCCTCGCGGCCCTGGACCAGACGATCGTGGGGACGGCCCTCCCGACGATCGTGTCGGATCTGGGCGGCGCCTCGCACATGTCGTGGGTGGTGACGTCGTACCTCCTGGCGGAGACGGTCGCGACGGTGCTGGTCGGCAAGTTCGGTGACCTCTTCGGCCGCAAGGTCGTCTTCCAGGTCTCGGCGATCGTGTTCATCACGGGCTCGTTCCTGTGCGGTCTGGCGACGAACATGCCGCTGCTGATCGCGTGGCGGGCGGTGCAGGGCATCGGCGCGGGCGGCCTGATGGTGACGGCGATGGCGCTGATCGCGGACGTCATCCCGCTGCGGGAGCGCGGCAAGTACCAGGGCGCGATCGGCGCGGTGTTCGGCGTGGCGACGGTGATCGGCCCGCTGCTGGGCGGTCTGTTCACGGACCACCTGTCGTGGCGGTGGGCGTTCTACGTGAACGTCCCGATCGCGATCGCCGTCGTGATCGCGGCGGCGCGGACGATCCCGGTGGTGAAGTCGGCGTCCCGCCCGGTGATCGACTATCTCGGCATCACGCTGGTCGCGGCCGGCGCGAGCGCGCTGATCCTGGCGACGAGTTGGGGCGGCAACGAGTACGCGTGGGGCTCCGGGACGATCGTCGGACTGTTCGTCGGCGGGGTGGTCGCGCTCGGCCTGTTCTGCTGGGCGGAGACGCGCGCGGCGCAGCCGATGCTGCCGATGCGGCTGTTCCGGAACCCGGTGTTCACGGTGTGCTCGGTGCTCAGCTTCATCGTGGGGTTCGCGATGCTCGGCGCGATGACGTACCTGCCGAGCTATCTCCAGTACGTGGACGGCGATTCGGCGACCGTGTCCGGGGTGCGGACGCTGCCGATGGTGATCGGCCTGCTGATCGCGTCGATCGTGAGCGGGAACGTCGTCAGCCAGACCGGGAAGTACCGGATGTTCCCGGTCGCCGGGTCGGTCGTCATGGGGCTCGGGCTGTATCTGATGTCGCTGATGGGGCCGGGGACGGGCGCGTGGCTGGAGTCGCTGTACATGTTCGTCCTCGGCGCGGGGATCGGGCTGTGCATGCAGGTGCTGACGATCGCCGTGCAGAACACCGTCGAGTACGCCGACCTCGGCACCGCGACCTCGGGCGTCACCTTCTTCCGGACGCTGGGGAGTTCCTTCGGGACGGCCGTCTTCGGCACGATCTACGCGAACGCGCTGAAGCCGAACCTGCGGGACGGCATCGCCGAGGCGGCGGCGACGGGGGCTGCGGACCCGGCGTCGCTCGCGAAGGCCGCGACGAGTCCGGGCGGTGTGCACGCGCTGCCCGCGAAGGCCGCCGGGCCGATCGTCGGCGCCTACGCGGACACCATCCAGACGGTGTTCCTGTGGACGGTCCCGGTCGCGGCGCTCGGTGTCCTGGTCGCCCTCTTCCTCAAGCAGGTCCCGCTGCGCGACAGCGCCCGCGCGGGCTCCACCGACATGGGTGAGGGTTTCGCCTCCCCGGCCGGCGCGGACTCCCGGCGGGTCCTGGAGTCCTCGGTCGCGAAAATCATCGGCAGCACGGACCTCACGACCACCCGCCGGATCGTCGAGGAGTCGGACACCCGCCTCGACGTGGCCGGTGCCTGGGCGGTGATGCAGGTCGAGATCTTCACCCGCCTCGTCGGCCACGCCAGCCTCGGCCTCATCGCCGCCCGCCGCCACCTGCCGCCCGAAGTCCTCCTCCCCGTCTTCGACCGCATGACCGACGAGGGCTACCTCACCCGCGACGGCTCCCTCCTCTCCCACACCCCCGCCGGCGCCCGCGAGGCCCACCTCATCACCGAGGCCTGGGGCACCTGGCTCAAGTCCCGCGTCGAACAGGACCTCGGCCACACCCCCACGGGCGACCTCCACGCGGTGGTCGACTCGATCGCCAAGCAACTGCTGGTGGAGGACCTGAGCAACAGCGCCCGGGAACGCCGGGAGCTGGCACCGGCGAGCTGATCAACCCCTGAACCCCCCGAGCCACTCCAGAACACCCCCGGCATCCCCGACGACCGTCACCCCGGACGGCAGCGCGGGACGTCGTACGACGACGACCGGCAGCCCCAACTCCCGCGCGGCGACCAGCTTCGCGGCCGTCGCCGCACCCCCGCTGTCCTTCGTGACGACGGCGTCGATCCGGTGTTCACGGAGCAGCCGGAGTTCGTCGTCGAGGCTGAACGGCCCCCGCGCCAGCAGGACTTCACAGTCGTCCGGCATGGGCGGATCGGGCGGTTCGACGGACCGGGTGACGAAGTGGACGCCGGTGATGTGGGCGAATGCCGCCAGCTCCAGCCGTCCGGTGGTCAGCAGGACCCGGCGTCCAAGGCTGGGCACCAGCGCGGCGGCCTCGGCGAGAGAGCCGACGTCGTACCACCGGTCCCCCGCTCCCGCCTCCCACCCCGGCCGCCGCAGAACCACCAACGGCACCCCGGTCTCGGCGGCCGCGGCCACAGCGTTGTGGGTCATCCGGGAGGCGAACGGATGCGTGGCGTCGACCACGGCGGTCACCCGGTGTTCCCGCAGCCACGCACCGAGCCCGGCCACCCCACCGAACCCCCCGACCCGCGTCTCCCCGGCGAGCGCACCGGGCCGCGAGACACGTCCGGCCAGCGAGGTCGTGACGCGCATGTCCAGGGGACGGCTGGTCCACTCCGACGCCTGCACCCGCGCGGGCGAGCCCGCTCGCACGGCACCGCTGTCGGCCGAAGCGGCCGATCCGGTGACACGGTCGGCTGACGACGGCCCCGCCTGCGCGCCGGCCGCCCGGTCCGCCCGGAAGTCACCGCCGGCCCGCGAAGCCACCACCGGCCCTCCCCGCGGACCGGCCGGTCCCCAGGCTCCGTCAGCGCGCAAGCCCGCCGCCTCCACCCCCCTCGGCGAGACCGACCGGGAGTCACGACCAGCCGGCGTGGACTCCGTGTCCGCACCGGTCACCCGATCCGGCCGCACGACACCACCGGCCCCCGAAGCCGCCCCTGCTCCTCCCACCGCACCAGCCGCCCCACCGGCACCGTCAGCCGACGAGCCCCCCGCCTCCACGCCCGCCAACGCCGCGGCCACCTCCCGCGCCTCACTCGTCCCGCCCAGGATCAGCACATGCATGCCCCGACCCTACGAGACGTCCGCCACAGCGCACCCCGCTGCCCGGTTGTTAGCCTGGGGCGCCCTTTTCCCCAGGTGAGGAACGCGACGTACGCATGACGGCAAGCCCGCACCCCTTGTTCCTCGGCGCGTCCCTGGAGATGACAGGCAAGGACACCCCGGCTCTGAAGGGCACGTCGCTCGCGCCCGGCACCCGCGTGAATGTCACGCACCTGGCGACGGAGGACCTGGCCACCCGCGTGACGGCGGTGAGGGCCGTGCGTGACCTGGGCCTGACCCCCGTCCCCCACCTCTCGGCCCGCCGCCTGCGCTCGGCGCAGGAGCTGGACGAGACGTTGGCCGCGCTGGGTACGGAGGACGTGTTCGTCGTGGCCGGCGACCCCGCCACCCCGCACGGCCCGTACGCCGACGCGCTCGCCGTCATCCGCTCGGGCCTCCTCGAACGGCACGGCGTCCGGCACGTCGGCATCGCGGGCTACCCGGAGGGCCACCCGGCGATCGACACCCCGGCCCTGTGGTCGGCGCTGGAGGCGAAGGCGGCGGCACTCGAAGAGCAGGGCCTCACCGGCAGCGTGATCACACAGTTCGGCTTCGCGGTGGACCCGGTGCTGACGTGGCTGGAGGAGACCCGGCGCCGGGGCGTCACCCTGCCGGTGCGGATCGGCGTCCCGGGCCCGGCCGGCGTCCGCCGCCTCCTGTCGTACGCCCGCCGCTTCGGCGTCACGACGAGCGCGGGCATAGCGCGCAAGTACGGTTTCTCGCTGACGCAGCTGATGGGGAC
>DATCQX010000265.1:0-2862 GCA_036569285.1 Streptomyces sp. | reverse complement strand
AGGACGGCCATCCGGATCGAGACGCCGTTGGCGACCTGTTCGACGACCGTGCAGCGCGGGGAGTCGGCGACCTCGGCGGTGATCTCCATGCCGCGGACCATCGGGCCGGGGTGCATGACGATCGCGTGCTCGGGCATCCGCGCCATCCGGTCGCCGTCGAGCCCGTAGCGGCGCGAGTACTCCCGCTCGGTCGGGAAGAACGCGGCGTTCATCCGCTCCCGCTGGACGCGCAGCATCATCACCGCGTCCGACTTGGGCAGCACCGAGTCGAGGTCGTACGACACCTCGCAGGGCCAGCTCTCCACGCCGACCGGCACCAGGGTGGGCGGGGCGACGAGGGTGACGTGGGCGCCGAGGGTGTGCAGCAGGTCCACGTTGGAGCGGGCGACCCGGCTGTGCAGGACGTCACCGACGAGGGTGATCCTCTTGCCGCTCAGGTCCTGGCCGAGCCCGGCGTCGCGCCCGATGAGCCGGCGGCGCATCGTGAACGCGTCCAGGAGGGCCTGCGTGGGGTGCTGGTGGGTGCCGTCACCGGCGTTGATCACGGCCGCGTCGATCCATCCGGAGGTGGCGAGCCGGTAGGGGGCGCCGGAGGCGCCGTGCCGGATGACGACGGCGTCGACGCCCATCGCCTCCAGTGTCTGCGCGGTGTCCTTGAGGGACTCGCCCTTGGAGACGGACGACCCCTTGGCGGTGAAGTTGATGACGTCCGCCGAGAGGCGCTTCTCGGCCGCCTCGAAGGAGATGCGCGTGCGCGTGGAGTCCTCGAAGAAGAGGTTGACGACCGTACGGCCGCGCAGGGTGGGGAGTTTCTTGATGGGCCGGTCCGCGACCCGGGCCATCTCCTCGGCGGTGTCGAGGATCAGGACGGCGTCGTCGCGGGTGAGGTCGGCGGCCGAGATGAGATGACGCTGCATCTGTCAGGCTCCGTAAGAGGTTTATTTCGGGAGATTCGGGGCATGCGCGCGCACGCCGAACCGATCGGCATGCGGTGAGCGCCTGCTACTGGTCCGGCTTCGCGCCGAGCAGCACGGTGTCGCGACCGTCCTCCTCGGCGAGCTGGACCTTGACCGTCTCCCGCAGCGACGTGGGGAGGTTCTTGCCGACGTAGTCGGCGCGGATGGGCAGTTCACGGTGGCCCCGGTCGACGAGGACCGCGAGCTGCACCGCGCGCGGGCGCCCGATGTCGTTCAGGGCGTCGAGGGCGGCGCGGATGGTGCGGCCGGAGAAGAGGACGTCGTCGACGAGGACCACGAGGCGGCCGTCGATGCCGTCACCGGGGATCTCGGTGCGGGCCAGCGCGCGCGGCGGGTGCATGCGCAGGTCGTCGCGGTACATCGTGATGTCCAGCGAGCCGACCGGGATCGCGCGCTCGGTGATCTCCTGGAGTTTCTCGGCGAGCCGACGGGCGAGGAAGACGCCGCGGGTCGGGATGCCGAGGAGCACCACGTCGTCGGCGCCCTTGGCGCGCTCGACGATCTCGTGGGCGATGCGGGTCAGTACCCGCGCGATGTCGGGGCCTTCGAGAACGGGCCGCGCATCGGACGATCGGATGTCCATACGGAAGGGACCTCCTTCTCCGCCTCACGGGACGGACCTTAAAGGACGTCGGGTTTGCGCCATCAACCGTAGCAGGCCGTCGCGTCCTGCCTGATCACCCCCCTGGAGTAATCGGCCATCGATACCACGGAAGGGTCGGTGTGGACCATTCGGCTTGACGCAGGAGAATCACGCTGCGTAACCTCACAGTGAGTTACCAGCCGAGCGGCTCGGCAACACAGCCGTCCGCGTCGACACAGCGCCGGGAGCTATATGTCCAGCGAATACGCCAAACAGCTCGGGGCCAAGCTCCGCGCGATCCGCACCCAGCAGGGCCTTTCCCTCCACGGTGTCGAGGAGAAGTCTCAAGGCCGTTGGAAGGCGGTCGTCGTCGGGTCGTACGAGCGCGGGGACCGCGCCGTCACCGTGCAGCGCCTCGCGGAGCTGGCGGACTTCTACGGCGTCCCGGTGCAGGAGCTGCTGCCGGGCACCACCCCGGGCGGCGCGGCCGAGCCCCCGCCGAAGCTGGTCCTGGACCTGGAGCGGCTGGCTCACGTCCCGGTCGAGAAGGCGGGCCCCCTCCAGCGCTACGCGGCGACGATCCAGTCCCAGCGCGGCGACTACAACGGCAAGGTCCTCTCGATCCGCCAGGACGACCTCCGCACCCTCGCGGTCATCTACGACCAGTCCCCCTCGGTCCTCACCGAACAGCTCATCAGCTGGGGCGTCCTGGACGCGGACGCGCGCAGAGCGGTGACGCACGAGGAAGGCTGAGCAGCCCACAGAGCTTGCAGCGCCTGAGCAGAAACGTGCCGCCGGGTTGGCCAGAACCGAGTGATTCGGTTCCAGCCACCCGGCGGCACGTTTTTGTAGAGCTACAGCGCTAGGAAACGCAGGGGACTGCACCCCCAGGGGCGCGGGGCTGTGTCTATTTGCGGCTCCGCCGCGTGGGCGCGACCAGCCACAGCCGACCCGCAGTCGCCCACGCGCAGAACCCCTCAGGACTACCGGCGCAGCGAAGCCTTCAGCTCCTTGAACCGCCCCAGAAGCCCGTTCACGAACGCCGGGGACTCCTCCGTGGAGAACTCCTTGGCCAGCTGAACCATCTCGTCCAGCACCACCGCGTCCGGCGTCCCGTCCACCCAGATCAGCTCATACGCTCCGAGCCGCAGGATGTTGCGATCCACCACCGGCATCCGGTCGAGCGTCCACCCGACCGAATACTGCGAGATCAGCGAGTCGATCCGGGCGGCATGCTCCGCATACCCCTCGACCAACTGCATCGTGTACTCACTGACCGGCGGCTGCCGGTCGTCGGACCGG
>DATCQX010000264.1:0-4025 GCA_036569285.1 Streptomyces sp. | reverse complement strand
TCGTCGATCAGGTGCTGGAACAGCGTGCGGTGGAGGAGGTCCATCGCGTCGTCGTCCGCTTCGAGCTGGAGCGCCAGGTCGACGTCCTTGGTGATGATGCACTCGGCGGCCTTGGCCATCAGGCGCTGGGCGAGCTGGCCCATCTCCAGGACGGTGGCGTGCAGGTCGCGCGGCACGGCGGACTGCGGGAACCGCAGCCGGGCCAGCTTGGCGACGTGCTGGGCGAGGTCGCCCGAGCGCTCCAGGTCGGCGGACATCCGCAGGGACGTCACGACGATCCGCAGGTCGGTGGCGACGGGCTGCTGCCGGGCGAGCAGGTCTATGGCCTTGCCCTCCAGCTCGTGGTGCAGCTCGTCGACCTTCTTGTCGCCCTCGATGACGTTCTCGGCCAGGTTCAGGTCGGCGTCGAGGATCGCGGTCGTGGCACGCCCGATGGCCGACCCGACCAGCCGGGCCATCTCCACCAGACCGTCGCCGATCGAATCCAGTTCCTCGTGGTAGGCGTCCCGCATCTGCGTTCCTCGTTCCCTCTCGTGCCTCAGTCTCGCGCCCTTACAGTGACACGTTCGGCCCCGCACGCGTCGATTTCCGTCATCCCAAATGAATCACTACTGGCTCCAAGGTGAACTCTGGGCGACGAGTCTCGAAGGTCACCCCTTCACGGCTGTGGCGATGTCGCACCCCGTGCCTAACCTGGGGACATGGACGTGAACGCGGCGGTCGCCGCAGCGGCAGCGATCGCCGGGGTGCTCACCGGCGTCATCGCCATGCTGGCGTTCCGCTGGAGCGAACGCGACCAGAAGCGCCCCACCCGCACCTCCCTGCACACCGACCCGGTCCTCCCCCCGGGCGTGGACACGGTCCTGTCGGTCCTGCGCTCCTCCGCCGTCGTCCTCGACGAGGCGGACGCCGTCGTCAAGGCCAGCTCGGCGGCGTACGCCCTCGGCCTGGTCCGGGGCGGGAAGCTGGCCGTGGAGCCGATGCTCCTGATGGCCCGCGACACCCGCCGCGACGGCGAGATACGCCAGGTCGAACTGGACCTCCCGAGGCGTGGCACCGGCCGCGGAGAGGCCCTGGCCGTCTCCGCGCGGGTCGCCCCGCTCGGCTCGCGGCTGGTGCTGCTCCTGGTCGAGGACCTGACGGAGGCCCGCCGTATCGAGGCGGTCCGCCGGGACTTCGTGGCGAACGTCAGCCACGAGCTGAAGACCCCGGTCGGCGCCCTCTCCCTGCTCTCCGAGGCCGTCATGGACGCGTCGGACGACCCCGAGGCCGTCACGCGCTTCGCGGGCCGCATGCAGATCGAGGCGACCCGGCTGACCAACCTCGTGCAGGAACTCATCGACCTCTCCCGGGTGCAGAACGACGACCCGCTGGAGGACTCCGAGCCGGTGCGCGTGGACGACCTCGTCGCCGAGGCCGTCGACCGCTGCCGCCATCAGGCGGGCGCCAAACAGATCACCATGGCTGCGGGCGGCACCGCCGACCTGCATGTCTGGGGCAGCCGCGGCCAGCTCGCCGCGGCGCTCGGCAACCTCGTCGAGAACGCCGTCAACTACTCCCCCGCCCGCACTCGCGTGGGGATAGCAGCCCGCCGGGTGTCCGCGCCCGGCGGGGACCTGATCGAGATCGCCGTCACCGACCAGGGGATCGGGATCTCCGAGAAGGACAAGGAGCGCGTCTTCGAGCGCTTCTACCGCGTCGACCCCGCCCGCTCCCGTGCCACGGGAGGAACGGGGCTCGGTCTCGCGATCGTCAAGCACGTGGCCGCCTCGCACGGCGGAGAGGTCACGGTCTGGAGCTCCGAGGGCCAGGGCTCCACCTTCACCCTGAGGCTGCCGGAGGCGGGCGCGGCCCGCGACCGCGCGCACCAGCACCCCGACCTCGACACCGAGGAGGGGCAGCCCACCGCTGAATCCTATGAACCGCTTCCCGCCCCGGAGGTCCTTCCGTGACCCGTGTGCTCGTCGTCGAGGACGAGGAGTCCTTCTCGGACGCCCTGTCGTACATGCTTCGCAAAGAGGGCTTCGAGGTCGCCGTGGCGGCCACGGGCCCGGACGGTCTCGACGAGTTCGAGCGCAACGGCGCCGACCTCGTCCTCCTCGACCTCATGCTGCCGGGCCTCCCCGGCACCGAGGTCTGCCGCCAGCTGCGAGGCCGCTCCAACGTCCCGGTGATCATGGTCACCGCGAAGGACAGCGAGATCGACAAGGTCGTCGGCCTGGAGATAGGGGCGGACGACTACGTCACCAAGCCCTTCTCCTCGCGCGAACTCGTCGCCCGCATCCGCGCGGTGCTGCGCCGCAGGGGTGAGCCGGAGGAGGTCACCCCGGCAGCCCTCGAAGCGGGCCCGGTCCGCATGGACGTCGACCGCCACGTGGTGACGGTCTCCGGCTCCAAGGTCGACCTCCCCCTGAAGGAGTTCGACCTCCTGGAGATGCTCCTCCGCAACGCCGGCCGCGTCCTCACCCGCATGCAGCTCATCGACCGAGTCTGGGGCGCCGACTACGTGGGCGACACGAAGACCCTGGACGTCCACGTGAAGCGCCTGCGCGCGAAGATCGAGCCGGATCCGGGGGCGCCGAGGTACTTGGTGACGGTGAGGGGCTTGGGCTACAAGTTCGAGCCGTAAAGAGCCTCTGGACGACGATGAGGGCGGCACCCCTGTTGGGGGGTGCCGCCCTCAGTCGTGCGCTGTGCGGGTCAGTGGCCCGAGGGGGACGCCGAACCACTGGGAGAAGGCGACGCGGACGCCTCACCAGACGCGCTCTCGGACGACGACGGCGACGGCGAAGCCGAAGGCGTCGGAACCGACGTCGGCCCCCACGAAGTGAAGTAGTTGGTGGCCGGCACCACAAACGCCTGCAAGCTCACATCACCCGCATCACTGAACGTGAACGTGATCTTCTGAGCGTCCCCGTTCTTGACGGAGTCACCAGGCGACGTCAGCACAGCGGACGCGTTCCCCGCCCCACCGATGACGACCGACCCCCCGGCCGGCACGACAAGGCTCCCCTTCTTGCTCGCGGTGTCATCCTTGCCCGGCGTCAGCACAGCGGACAGGCTGGTGCCGTCCACGGTGATCCCGGTCAGCGTCTGCGCCGAGCGCCCCGTGTTGAACACGGTCGCGGCAACGGCGGCCGGCCCCTCAGCCCCCCGCTCCGGCTGCGTGATGACAACCGCGTTCTGGATCTTGATCACGCCGAGCGTGACAGCCGCGTTGTCCGGCTTGATCTCCAACGTCTGGCTGTTGTTCCCGGCGCCGCACCCTGCGAGCGAGGCGATCGAGAACGCGAGGGCGGAAGCGGCGAGGGCGCCGCGTCGAAGGCTGCTGCTCACGGCGGCGGCATCTCCTTGAACGCAGGGGCGACCACATATAAAGCCGCCCTAAGGGTCAGTCAGCGACCTCAGGGTATCGACCCGTTCACAGCACCCCGCACCCGACCCGCCTCTAGCGCCCCGGGAGCCCCTGGGAGGACCACTGGTCACACCCCGTGAGCCGCATTGGCCACTTCATGTACGCCAGGCATTCACATAACCCCGGCGGCACCCCGCGCACGGATTTCCCGAACTCGGAATGCGTGCTCCCGGAATTCGATCATCCTCGG
Source organism: Streptomyces sp. (assembly GCA_036569285.1). Lineage (GTDB taxonomy): Bacteria > Actinomycetota > Actinomycetes > Streptomycetales > Streptomycetaceae > Streptomyces. The sequence continues at coordinate 420 of DATCQX010000264.1, read as the reverse complement.
GACACCGCCGTTCGATGATCAATTCCGGAAACGTCGAAGACCGGCCACCGGACGCCGAACGGAGTAGCGGAAGTCGCACAGCAGGAAGAGGACATATCGGGACGTTCGACCGCCTTGACGCGGTTCCGCGAGTGTGTAACGTAAGCGTTTCACCCCCCGTGAAGAGCCGCTCCGACCTGCGGATACCCGCAATCCGACCCCTTCCCCAGCACGTCCGCATCACTGTTGTCAAGCCCCGAGATATGCCCTGACCTGCGAAAACGCCATTCAGGAACCGCCGTTTCCGTGTTACCCTGGATAGCCACGGAAGGGGTACCTGTCACATGACGTTCAAGGTTGGCGACACCGTGGTCTATCCCCATCACGGGGCCGCGCTGATCGAGGCCATCGAAACTCGCCAGATCAAAGGCGTGGACAAGA
>DATCQX010000263.1:0-9554 GCA_036569285.1 Streptomyces sp. | reverse complement strand
GCGCATCGGCAGTGTCGAGGGCGCCGGGGACGCGACCGAGGCGCTGCGGCGGATCAACCGGGCGCTGGAGTCGGGGCCGGGCGGGCCCGAGGCCATCGACGTCGTCTTCCTCGACATCCAGATGCCGGGGCTCGACGGCCTCGACCTCGCCCGTCTCCTCACCGGCTTCGCGCGGCCCCCGCTCATCGTGTTCGTCACCGCCCACGAGGACTTCGCCGTCCAGGCCTTCGACCTCAAGGCCGTCGACTACGTCCTCAAGCCGGTCCGCAAGGAACGCCTCGCCGAAGCGGTCCGCAGAGCGGCCGAACTGCGCGGCGCGGCCCAGCACATCCCCGTCCACGAACCCGACCCCGACCACCTCCCCGTCGAACTCGGCGGTGTCACCCGCTTCGTCGCCGTCGACGACATCACCCACGTCGAGGCCCAGGGCGACTACGCCCGCCTGCACACCGGCCAGGGCAGCCACCTCGTCCGCATCCCCCTGTCCACCCTGGAGGAGCGCTGGCGCGCCCGGGGCTTCGTCCGTATCCACCGCAGGCACCTGGTCGCCCTGCGCCACATACGGGAACTGCGCCTGGACGCCGGGACGGTGAGCGTTCTCGTCGGGGCCGAGGAACTCCAGGTCAGCAGGCGGCACGCGCGTGAACTGCGGGACCTGCTGATGAGGAGAACGTGAAGACACGACACGGCCCGCCGCCGACGAGGAGACTCTGACAGGTGCAGAACCAGGACCCCGCCGAGCGCCGCGTCACCGTCACCGGACCGCCCCGCCGCACGAGGCGGCCCTCCGGTGCCTACCGACCGCGCACCGAGATCGACGAACAGACCACTCTCGGCCACACCTACGTCCGCTCCCTCATGCGCTCCCAACTCCGCGCCGCGCTCACCGTGTTCGCCGTCCTCGCGCTCCTCGTCGGCCCGCTGCCCCTCCTCTTCGCCTCCCTGCCCGGCGCCCGCCGCATGACCTGGCTCGTCCTCGGGTTCGGGCTGTACGTGCCGCTGGTGCTGCTGGCCGGCTGGTACGTGCGGCGCGCCGAACGCAACGAGAGGGACTTCGTACGGCTGGTCGAGGACAAATGAACGCCGAGGTCCGATGAACCCCTCGTACGCGATCCCGGCCGTCGCGCTCGTCGTCGTGGCGACCGTCCTCGTCGGCGCGTTCGGGCTGCGGATATCGCGGACGACGTCCGACTTCTACGTCGCCTCCCGGACCGTCGGCCCCCGCCTGAACGCCGCCGCGATCAGCGGGGAGTACCTGTCCGCCGCGTCGTTCCTCGGCATCGCGGGACTCGTCCTCGTCCAGGGCCCCGACATGCTCTGGTACCCCGTCGGCTACACCGCCGGATACCTGGTGCTGCTGCTGTTCGTCGCCGCCCCGCTGCGCCGCTCCGGCGCCTACACGCTGCCCGACTTCGCGGAGGCGCGGCTCGCGTCGCGGACGGTGCGCAGGCTCGCGGGGACGTTCGTCGTCGGCGTCGGCTGGCTGTACCTGCTGCCCCAGCTCCAGGGCGCCGGGCTGACGCTGACGGTCCTCACCGGGGCGCCCGGCTGGCTCGGCGGGGTCGTCGTCGCCGTCGTCGTCACCGCGACCGTCGCCGCCGGCGGCATGCGCAGCATCACCTTCGTGCAGGCCTTCCAGTACTGGCTGAAACTCACCGCGCTCCTCGTCCCCGCGCTGTTCCTCGCGCTCGCCTGGCACAGTGACGGGGCACCGAAACAGGCCTTCGACGAACCCGCGACCTTCCGCGAGCAGCGGGCCGTCCGCGTCGACACGACTCTCGATCTGAACCTCGCGAGTCCCCTGACCGTGAAGCTGACCGGAAGGGTGGACGGCCGCCGGTACACCGGCACGGAGGTGAGCCTGCCGATGGGCACCCACCGCGTGGAGCGCGGCACCAGGATGGTCTTCCCGCGGGGCGCGGACGTCCCCACCGCCGACCGGGGCGGCACCGGCGGCATGTCGACGTCGCTGGCGGCGGGCCGCGCGGAACGCCCCCTGTACGCCACCTACGGCCTCATCCTCGCGACCTTCCTCGGCACCATGGGTCTCCCGCACGTCGTCGTCCGCTTCTACACCAGCCCCCACGGGGTCGCCGCGCGGCGGACGACGGTGACGGTGCTGGCGCTGATCGGCGCGTTCTACTTCCTGCCCCCGCTGTACGGCGCCCTCGGCCGCCTCTACGCCCCCGAACTCGCTCTCACCGGCGACGCCGACGCGGCCGTACTGCTGCTGCCGGACCGCGTCATCGGCGGACTCGGCGGGGATCTGCTCGGCGCGCTGATCGCGGGCGGCGCGTTCGCGGCGTTCCTCTCGACCGCCTCGGGCCTGACGATGGCCGTCGCGGGCGTCCTCACCCAGGACGTCCTGCCCGCACGCGGCGTCCGCCACTTCCGTCTGGGGACGGCCCTGGCGATGGCAGCGCCCCTCGCGGCGAGCCTCCTGGTGGGCGGCCTCCCCGTCGCCGACGCCGTCGGCCTCGCCTTCGCCGTCTCCGCCTCCTCCTTCTGCCCCCTCCTCGTCCTCGGCATCTGGTGGCGCCGCCTCACCCCGCCGGGGGCCGCCGCGGGCATGCTGGTGGGAGGCGGCGCGGCGTTCATCGCGGTGACGACGACGATGGCGGGCCTCCCGGTGACGGGCACCCTCCACGCCCTGCTGGCCTGGCCGGCCCTGTGGTCCGTCCCCCTCGGCTTCCTCACGATGATCCTCATCTCCCTGGCGACACCTGGGCGGGTGCCACCGGGGACGGCTGCGATCCTGGCGCGCTTTCATCTGCCGGAGGAGTTGGGGGAGGAGGCCGGGGGGCCGGGGCGGAGCGCTGTGGGGCTCGGTGTGGAAGGCGCGGAGCGGGGTGGGGCTGGGACGGGTGTGGAGGGGCTGGGTTCGGACGCTGGACCGGGGGGAACCGGGGCGGGAGGCTCGCGGGCACAAGGCCGTATGTTTCCGCCGACGGCGTCGCGTGGCGGCGAGTCCGTGCGGCGGGACGCGCTGACGCCGGGCGGGGGCGGGACGGCGCCGAGTGGTGAGGGTGCGGAGTCGATGGACGGGCCCGCGCGTGGCGAGACGGCCGTCCCAGAAACCGTCCTTCCGCAGGACCGGGTGCCTCCGCAGGTGGTGTCAGGTGTGGGGGTGCCGTTGGGTGGGGTGGAGCCGGGTGCCGCACGGGCGCAGAGCCATGTGTCTCCGCCGACGGCGTCGCGTGGCGGCGAGTCCGTGCGGCGGGACGCGCTGACGCCGGGCGGGGGCGGGACGGCGTCGGTCGGCGAGGGGGCGGAGCCGACGGACGGGCCCGCGCGTGCCCCGGTGCCCCGCGGTGACACGGCCGTCCCGGGCACCGCCCGCCCGCAGGACCGGGTACCCCCGCAGTCGCCGCGCACCGCAGCCGGGCCGGTGCCGGACGGTGCCCCGCACCGCCCGGGCCCGGGGCTCGTGGGACGGCAGCACGACCGAGTCCCCGCCCAGCCCGTTCCACCGGCGCAGGGGGAGCCCCGTCCGGACGACCCCGTCCGCACCGGACCCGCAACCTCGCCGCCCGGCGCCTTCCTGCCGGACCCCGGCGCCGCGTCGTCCTCTGGCGGTCCCCGTTCCCGCGAGCCCCGCCTCGTGGAGTCAGCGACTCCGCCGCCCGGCGCCTTCCTGCCGGACCCCGGCGCCGCGTCGTCCTCTGGCGGTCCCCGTTCCCGCGAGCCTCGCCTCGTGGAGTCAGCGACTCCTCTGCCCGGCGCCTTCCTGCCGGACCTCGGGGCCGCGTCACCTTCGGACGGCCCCCGCCTCGCAGAGTCAGCGGCCTCGCCGCACAGTCCCTGTCCGCCCGCCCCCGACACCGTGCCGTCCTCCGACGGCCTCCGCCCCCGCGAGCCCCGCCTCGCGGAATCCGCCGTCCCTCCGCACACCCCCTCACCCTCCGACCCCCACCACCCCCCGGAGCCCGGCTCATGAGCGGTTTCCTCGCCGGCCTTCTGGTCGCCGCCCTTCCCCTGCTCGCCGCAGGCTTCTGGCTGGGGAGGCGGACCGCGCGGCCGGAGGCGTCGGGTGGGCTGGGTACGCCGGTGGAGCATGCGACGTTTCAGACGCTGCACACGGCGTCGCTCGCCGCGCCGGCGTTGCGGGCGGGGCTGACCGAGGATTCCGCCAGGAAGTCGGCTCGGAGGCTCAGGTCCTTGCTGGGGACGGATGCGCTGTGTCTCACCGATGAGAAGAGCGTGCTGGCGTGGGACGGGGTGGGGGCACATCACCGCGCGGAGATCATGGAGCGGCTCGGCGGGGCGCTGGAGACGGGCAGGGGGGAGGCGTTCCGGCTGAGCTGCGAGGCGCCGGAGTGTCCGGTCGGGTGGGCCGTCGTCGCCCCGCTCACCGTGGACGACCGCGTGCACGGCGCCCTCGTCGCCTGCGCCCCGCGCGAGTCCGCCGTCCTCGTCCGCGCCGCCGCCGAGGTCGCCCGCTGGGTCTCCGTCCAACTCGAACTCGCGGACCTCGACGACTCCCGCACCCGCCTGATCGAGGCGGAGATCAAGGCGTTGCGCGCCCAGATCTCCCCGCACTTCATCTTCAACTCCCTCGCGGTGATCGCCTCGTTCGTGCGCACCGACCCCGAGCGCGCCCGCGAACTGCTCCTGGAGTTCGCGGACTTCACCCGCTACTCGTTCCGCAAGAAGGGCGACTTCACCACGCTCGCGGACGAACTCCACGCCATCGACCACTACTTGGCCCTGGTGAGGGCCCGCTTCGGCGACCGTCTCGCCGTCACTCTCCAGATCGCCCCGGAGGTCCTCCCGGTCACCCTGCCGTTCCTGTGCCTGCAACCGCTCGTCGAGAACGCGGTCAAGCACGGCCTGGAGGGCAAGGCCGACAAGTGCCACATCAGGATCACCGCCCAGGACACCGGCGCCGAGGCCACCGTCGTCATCGAGGACGACGGCGCCGGCATGGACCCGGAACTCCTGCGCCGCATCCTCGCGGGCGCCGTCAGCCCGTCGGGCGGCATCGGCCTCTCCAACGTCGACGACCGCCTCCGCCAGGTCTACGGCGACGACTACGGCCTCGTCATCGAGACGGCCCCCGGCGCCGGCATGAAGATCACCGCCCGCCTCCCGAAGTACCAGCCGGGCGTCCACCCGGCCGCCCGACTGGCACCCCAGTGACCCTCAGGTCCGCCGCAGCGCGACGAGGGCCAGCGTTATCAGCCCCAGCACCACCCAGCCGAACCACAGCCAGCCGTTGCTGCCGAGCGCGACCGTGTAGGCCGTCACCACGACGAGCCCGCCGACGGTGACCACCCCCATGGTCTTGGTGGAACTGTCCGTGGAACCGGCCATCGCGACACCCTCCTCAGGGCCGCCCTCCGCTGGGCGTGTCCACCCCCCATGGTGCCCTGACGTCAGCGCGAATGTGAGTTCAGGGACGCGAGATAGGCGTTGTACGCCTCCAGCTCCTTGTCCCCGTCCCGATCGGCGGCCCGGTCCTTGCGCTTGGCCTGGCGCTGTTCGGACCCGTACCACTGGAACAGCAGCGCGATCAGGACGATCACCGAGGGCACCTCGCTGAACGCCCACGCGATCCCGCCGGCGGCGCTCTGGTCGGAGAGGGCGTCGATACCGAGGGAGGCGGGCGGGTGCTCGAACGTCTTCACCATCGGGGTCGACGCCATCATCAGCGCGATCCCGAAGAACGCGTGGAACGGCATCCCCGCGAACAGCTCCAGCATCCGCATCAGGTAACCGGGACGGTTCGGGCCCGGGTCGACGCCGATGATCGGCCAGAAGAACACCATGCCGACGGCGAAGAAGTGCACCATCATCCCGATGTGCCCCGCCTTCGACCCCATCAGCGTGTCGAACACCGGCGTGAAGTACAGCGCGTACAGCGAGGCGATGAACAGCGGAATGGTGAACGCGGCGTGCGTGATCACCCTCATGTACCGGCTGTGCAGCACCGCGAGCAGCACCTCACGCGGCCCCTTGTGCCCCTTCCCGGCGACCGGCAGAGCGCGCAGCGCGAGCGTCATCGGCGCCCCGAGCAGCACGAGGATCGGCGAGACCATGCTGATGACCATGTGCTGCACCATGTGCACGCTGAACATGACCATCCCGTAGTCGTTCAGCTTGGTGCACATCACGAGCGCGACGGTGAGCACGCCGAGCACGAAGGAGATCGTGCGGGGCCAGGACCACGAGTCCCCGCGCCGCCGCAGCTTCAGCACGCCCCACCCGTACAGCCCGATGCCCAGCAAGCAGGCGACCAGGAAGAACGGATCAGCCGACCATTCCAACCCCCGCCCCAGCGTGAACGGCGGCAGATCCATCGTCATGCCATGCCCGCCGTGATCCATAAGAGCGGCTCCAAGAGAGTGGGGGATATGCACCCACAAGAGTAGGACTGCCCCCGGCCGCGCTTGCGACCGGGGGCGCCTGCCTCAGAGAACGCACTCCGCCTCGTCGTACCGCTGCCGCGGCACCGTCTTCAGCGTCTCCACCGCCTCCGCCAGCGGCACCATCTCGATCTCGGTCCCCCGCAGCGCGGTCATCTTCCCGAACTCCCCGCGATGCACGGCCTCCACCGCGTGCCACCCGAAACGCGTGGCCAGCACCCGGTCGTACGCGGTCGGTGTCCCGCCCCGCTGGACGTGGCCGAGGATGACGGGCCGCGCCTCCTTGCCGAGCCGCGCCTCCAGCTCGACGGACAGCTGCCGGGCGATCCCGGCGAACCGCTCGTGCCCGTAGATGTCCGTGCCGCCCTCGTCGAACGCCATGGACCCGGCCTTCGGCTTCGCCCCCTCCGCCGCGACGACGATCGCGAACCGCTTGCCCGCCTCGAACCGCTCCCCGACCCGCCGGGTCAGCTCGTCGATGTCGAAGGGCCGCTCGGGGACGACGATGGCGTGAGCCCCCGCCGCCATCCCGGAGTGCAGAGCTATCCAGCCGGTGTGCCGCCCCATGACCTCGACGACGAGCACCCGCTGGTGCGACTCGGCGGTGGTCTTCAGCCGGTCGAGCGCCTCGGTGGCGACCCCGACGGCCGTGTCGAACCCGAAGGTGACATCGGTGACGGCGATGTCGTTGTCGATGGTCTTCGGCACGCCGACGACGGGCAGCCCGGCGTCGGACATGAGCCGCGCCGCCTTCAGCGTCCCCTCACCGCCGATCGGGATGATCGCGTCGAGCCCCAGCTCCTCGACGTGCCCCTTGGCCCGCAGCACACCGTCCCGCAGATGGGAGGGCTGGACCCGGGAGGAGCCGAGGATCGTGCCGCCACGGGCGAGGATGCCCGCCACCGCGTCGAGGTCGAGTTTGAGGTAGTCGCACTCCAGGAGGCCCTTCCAGCCGTCCCGGAAACCGATGACCTCGTCGCCGTGGTCGACGACGGCACGGTGCACGACGGACCGGATGACGGCGTTCAGACCGGGACAGTCACCGCCGGACGTGAGGACACCAATGCGCATAGCCCGCAACAACCTTCTCCACGTGGGCCAGAGCCGGACCGCGTCGTCCGGCTCGATTCCCCGCCACCCTAGCGGCAGGAGGGGGCCTCACCGAAGGACGCGTCCGCCTGCTGGACGCGCCCGCTCACCTGCGCGGGGGCACCGTCAGACGGGCTGTTGACGGTGCCCCGAAAAACAGATGAACTCCCAGGTCACGCGGGCTGCTGAGCCGCCGAGATCCGCTCGTTCCGCAGCGCCTCGTACCAGTGGTCGTCGCACGGAGGCAGCGCGTTCACGTCGAGCGCCAGCTTCAGCAGCAGATCGCCGATCAGCGGGTTGCGCGCGAGGACCGGACCGTGCATGTACGTGCCGAACACGGTGTCGTTGTACGCGCCCTCCGTGCCGTCGCCCGTGCCGTTCCCGTTGCCCATCTGGACCCGGGCGAACGGACGCGCCGTCGGCCCGAGGTGCGTGATGCCCTGGTGGTTCTCGAACCCGGTGAGCTGCGGCAGCCCGAGCCGGGGGTCGATGTCCGCGAGGACGTCCCCCACGCACCGGTCGCCCTCGCCGCGCGTGGTCGTCACGTCGAGCAGGCCGAGGCCCGGCTGGCGCTGGCCCTGGTCGTTGATGAACTCGTGCCCCAGGATCTGGTACCCGGCGCACACCGCGAACACGATCGCGCCGTTGTTGACCGCCTGGTACAGGTGCCCGTCCCGGATCAGCCGCTCCGCCGCGAGCCGCTGCGGACGGTCCTCACCGCCGCCGATCAGGTAGATGTCGCCGGACGTCGGGATCGGCTGGTCGCTGCGGACGTCGAGCCGCGCCACGTCCAGACCGCGCTGCCGCGCCCGCCGCTCGACGACGAGGACGTTGCCCTGGTCGCCGTACGTGCTCAGCAGGTCGGGGTAGACCCAGACGACCCGCAGTTGGTTGTCGCTCACTGCTTGAATCCCCTCAGTTGCCGACGCGGCGGCGCAGGTCCTGGAACGCGGTGTAGTTGGCGATGACCTCGATCCGGCCGGGCGGGCACGCCGCGACGGCCTGGTCGACCGAGTCGAACACCTGGAAGTGCTGGTTCGCGACCTCCAGCCGGACCGCGAGGTCCAGCTTGCGGTCGCCGATCACGCAGATCGGGTGCCCGGTCAGCCGCGTGTAGTCGACGTCCCACAGCCAGGAGGTGTCCGTGCCGTCGGCGCCGCGCGCGTTCACCGAGAGGATCACCGGCGCCGGTGCAGGATCGATCAGGCTGAACGTCTCCAGCCAGCCCGCCGGGTTCTTCGCCAGCAGCAGCCGCATGTCACGGCCCTGGAACTGGACGACGTCGTACCGCCCGGCCACCGCCTGCACCTGGTACATCCGCTCCAGCGCGACCTGCGGCGGCACCCCGAACACGGCGGCGACAGCGGCGGACGACGCCGCGTTGGCCTTGTTGGCACGCCCCGGCAGTTGGAGGTGGATCGGCCACGCGGAGCCGTGCGGGTCGATGACATGGTCACCGGAGAGCGCCCAACTCGGCTGCGGACGACGGAAACCGCACTCGGCGCAGTACCAGTCGTCGCCGGGCCACTGGAGGACGCCACCGCAGGACGGGCACGACCAGGCGTCGTCCTTCCACATCTGACCGGCCGCGACCCAGACCACGCTGTGCGAGGACGACGCCGCCCACACCACCAGCGGGTCGTCCGCGTTGGCGACGACGACGGCCTTCGAGCCGGCCAGCCCCTCGCGCCACGCCTCCGCCATCATGCGCGTCTCGGCGGCGCGGTCGAGCTGGTCACGTGAGAGGTTCAGCAGCGCGATGCACTTCGGGTCGGTGTCGCGGGCGACCCCCGCGAGGTACTTCTCGTCGACCTCGATCACGCCGTACCGGGAGTCCGAACCGCCGGCCAGCGCCGAGGTGATCCCCGCGGGCATGTTCGCGCCGAGGGCGTTGGACACGACCGGGCCCGCCGCGCGCAGCGCCTCGGCGATCAGCCGGGTCGTGGTGGTCTTGCCGTTGGTGGCCGAGACGAGGACGACGTCCAGGTTCTGGGCGAGCCGGGCGAGGAGGTCGGGGTCCAGCTTCAGGGCGACCTTGCCGCCGATCACCGAACCGCTGCCGCGGCCGGCGGCCCGGGACGCCGCCGCGACCGCTTTGCC
>DATCQX010000262.1:0-8255 GCA_036569285.1 Streptomyces sp. | reverse complement strand
TATCAGGGACGCCGTCGCGGGCGGCGTTGTCGACACGGACGGTACGGATGCCCTGGTACATGGAACGCCCCCCTTCAAACCGACGGTCGTAAGTATTCGGTAAAGAACTTTACCGTATCTCTCCTTGCCGCGCGGCAAGTTGGGGAGAGAGTCAGCCGTGGTTTCACGTGAAACATGCAGATAGGGCCGGGACTTGAGAAGTCCCGGCCCAGTGTTGGGTCCTACACCTTGCTCAGCTCTGCTTCCTCCGCCGAACCGCCTCCTCCTCCGCCTCCTTCGCCTGAACCTCCGGATCGAGGCCGGTGCCGTCGACGGAGGTGAGGGGGGCGGGGGAGACGGGGACCTCGGTCGCGGCGGGGGGTTCCACGAGCCAGTCGGGGTTGGCCTGGCGGTCCCACCAGCGCCAGGCCGCGTAGGCGCCGCCCGCGAGGAGGCCGAGGACGGCGATCCCCTTGGCGGTGCGGGCGGCTCGGGCGCGGCGGCGGTTCGCGCGGACCAGGCGGTCGATCTGCTCGGGGGTCACCTGGCCGCGCAGGGCCGCGAGGGCGGCGGCGCCCCGGGAGGCGGCCTCCTCACGGACCGGCGCGGCGGCGGCGACCGCCTGTTCGATACGAGGGCGTGAGTAGTCGGCGGCCTGCCGGGAGTACTCCGCGGCCTGCCGGGCGGCGATCCTGGTGCGGAGCGCCGCCTCGTGGGCCGCGTAGTCCACCTTCGGCGGGACATGGGTCCTGGCCTGTTCGAGTCGCGGGGCGAGATGGGCGTCGTACTGCGCGCGAGCTTGTTCTGCGGCCTGGGACACCTTGGGCGCGAGCCGTACCCGGGCCTCCTGCGCGTAGTGCGCGGCCCTCTCCCTCGCGGTGTCGGCGTAGGGCGCCACCACTTCCGCGGCGTGCAGCACGCTGTCCTTCGCCGAGCCGGTCGCGGCGCGCACGCTGTCGATGCGGGTCACGGGTTCCTCCTCCTCGGTGGCGTACGTTCTATCGCTGTTTGTCGGCTGTCCACCCACTTGCGGATCATGCCTGTTCCGCTGGGACCGGGCATGCGGGGACGGGCATACGGGTGCCGGTCGGGCACATCGCCGACAATGCCACGGAACGCCTCCGGGCGCTGCCCCGCGTGGGGATACCGGGCAGTAAACAGGCGTCGGGCGACGCGGCCGGGGTACGCGTGCGAGGATCGGGGGGTTAAGCAGGCAGTCGACGAAAGGCGCCCCCAGTGGCCGAGAAGCTCTACGCCACCCTCAAGACCAACCACGGCGACATCGAGATCGAGCTGTTCCCGAACCACGCGCCTAAGACGGTCGAGAACTTCACCGGGCTCGCGACGGGTGAGCGCGAGTGGACCGACCCGAAGACCGGTCAGAAGCGCGCGGACAGCCTCTACGCCGGCACCGTCTTCCACCGTGTCATCTCCGGGTTCATGATCCAGGGCGGCGACCCGCTGGGCAACGGCACCGGTGGTCCGGGCTACCGCTTCGCGGACGAGTTCCACCCCGAGCTGAAGTTCAGCGAGCCCTACCTGCTGGCCATGGCCAACGCGGGCCCGGGCACCAACGGCTCCCAGTTCTTCATCACCGTGGGCCCGACCCCCCACCTGAACAACCGCCACACCATCTTCGGCAAGGTCACCAAGGGCACCGAGGTCGTCGACGCGATCGCCAAGACCCCGACCGGCCGCAACGACCGTCCCGTTCAGGACGTCGTCATCGAGAGCGTCGTCGTCGAGACCCGCTGACGCCTCCCCGGGGACGCCGGGAACCATATGCCCCGCTCATCCGTAGGGAAGAGCGGGGCAATGCGCTGCATACGACCCGTTCAGGACTAGTGAGGGGACCGCTGTGGACCAGGCGCGAGACGGCCGGCCGGAGGCGTCCGGGCTGGCCGGTTGTTATCGGCACCCCGATCGTGAGACCGGCGTGCGCTGCACTCGGTGTGAGCGTCCGATCTGCCCGCAGTGCATGGTCAGCGCGTCGGTCGGCTTCCAGTGCCCGGAGTGTGTGAGCAACGGCTCGGGCACGGGGCACGCGCCGGACGCCAATCAGCCGCGCACGATCGCGGGCGGCAGCGTCGCCAAGGACCCCCAGCTGGTCACGAAGATCCTCCTCGGGATCATCGCGGTCGCGTTCATCGCCCAGCAGACGATCGACGGCTTCACCGACCGGTTCGAACTGATCGGCCGCGCGCTCTACCCGGCGATCAGCTGGACCGACCTCCAGGGCGTCGCCGAGGGGCAGTGGTACCGGCTGCTGACCTCGATGTTCCTGCACGGCAGCATCATCCACATCCTCTCCAACGGGCTGAGCCTGTGGTGGATCGGCGGCCCGCTGGAGGCGGCCCTCGGCCGGGCCCGCTACCTCGCGCTGTACTTCGTCTCAGGGCTGGCCGGCTCCGCGCTCACGTATCTGCTGGCCGACCCCCGCCAGGGGTCCCTCGGCGCCTCCGGCGCGATCTTCGGCATCTTCGGCGCCATGGCCGTCCTCATGCGCCGCCAGCGCTACGACATGCGGCCCATGATCGCCATCCTGGTGATCAACCTCATCATCACGTTCGGCTGGAGCGGCATCGCCTGGCAGGCCCACGTGGGCGGTCTCGTCGCCGGTGCCGTCATCGGCGCGGCGATGGTCTACGCGCCCCGGGAGCGCCGGACGCTGATCCAGTACGGCACCTGTGCACTAGTGCTCGCGGCAGTCGTGATCGTGACCCTCGTGAGGACCTCTCAGCTCACCTGAGCACAGAGTTGTCCACAGTGTGTACCGAGTCCTGTGCATCCTGTGGAAGAACGGGTTCGCCCCCTGCATCCGACCGGCTTTTACGCAGGTCAGGCAGGGGGCGAAGGTGTTTTCGAGGGGTTGTGGGTTCGTCGTACCGGCGTCAACGTCCTGTGAGTTATCCACAGATCGTCGTTCTTTTTCCCCACCGTGTGGACAACGAGCCCTGGCCTGTGGATAACTCCACGAACAGCCCTGGGGAAAACTACCCGCGAACCGTCACTTCCACTGGGTGGAGACACCGAACCCGGCCGCGATGAAGCCGAACCCGACGACGATGTTCCAGTTGCCCAACGCGTCGAGCGGGAGGTCCCCGTCGGTCACGTAGAAGAGGACGATCCAGGCCAGCCCGATCAGGAACAGCGCAAGCATGACCGGTGCCACCCAGCCCCGGCTGTTCAGCTTGATCGCGGTCGCCTGCTTCGCCGCCGGCGGCGTGTAGTCGGCCTTCTTACGGATGCGTGACTTCGGCACGAGGGTCTCTCCTGCTGGCAAGGGGACACTGAGCGCTCCCCCGGGCGTCGGTTAGCGTAGTGCTTCCACGGCGCCGAAGGAGATAACGGTACGTTGCGCAATTCTGCCGACTCCCCAGGTAACGGTTCAACGGGTGGCGCACCCGAGCGTCCCGCTCGTGCCGTCCGCGTCCGTCCCATGAGGGTGCTCACCGTCGGAGTCTTCGCCCTCGCCGGTCTGATCTTCTTCACCAGTTTCGACACCGCCAAGGGCACCGACATCCGCACGGACGCCTCCCTGCTGCGCCTCTCCGACCTGATCCAGCAGCGCAGCCGCAAGAACGGCGAGCTGGACGAGTCCAACGCGGGCCTGCGCCGCCAGGTCGAGGAACTCGCCGAGTCCGACTCCGGCCGCTCCACCACCGAGGACCGCAGGCTCGCCGCCCTGGAGCACGACGCGGGCACCCAGGAGATCAAGGGCCAGGCCCTCACCGTCACCCTCAACGACGCCCCGCCGAACGCCACCGCCAAACTCCCCGGCTACCCCGAGCCCCAGCCCGACTACCTGGTCATCCACCAGCAGGACCTCCAGGCCGTCGTCAACGCGCTCTGGCAGGGCGGCGCCGAGGGCATCAAGGTCATGGACCAGCGCCTCATCTCCACCAGCGCCGTCCGCTGCGTCGGCAACACCCTGATCCTCCAGGGCCGCGTCTACTCGCCGCCCTACAAGATCCAGGCCGTCGGCGACCCCCAGAAGCTCAAGAACGCCCTCGCCGCGTCCAAGGCCATCCAGAACTACATGGTGTACGTCGACGTCTACGGCCTCGGCTGGAAAGTCACCGACGACGGCACGGTGACGCTGCCCGGCTACTCGGGCACAGTGGATCTGCACTACGCCGAGCCTGTGGAGTAACCGGGGGGTCCCGTGTCCTTACGGGGGGTCGTCAGGACCGTCAGCGAACTGTGCATCACCGGGGGCGCGGTGATCGTCCTGTTCGTCGTCTACGTCCTGTACTGGACCGGCGTGCAGGCGGACCGGGACATGACGGCGCAGGTCCACAGGCTGGAGAGCCAGTGGCAGAGCCGCGAGAAGCCCCGGCCCCAAGCTCCGGCCGCGGTCACGGCGCCGTCGTACAAGAAGGGACAGCCCTTCTCCGTCATGTACATCCCGCGTCTTGGTTTCACGTGGAACAAGCCGGTCCTCCAAGGCACCGACACCGCCACCCTCAAGAAGGGCCTCGGCCACTACACCGGGACGGCCGCTCTCGGCGGCCTCGGCAACTTCGCCGTCGCCGGACACCGCCGCACCTACGGCGACCCCTTCAAGGACTTCCCCGAGCTGCGCCGGGGCGACGCCGTCGTCCTCAGCGACGGCGCGACCTGGTTCACGTATCGGATCGACAAAGGGCCCTACAAAACCGTCCCCACCGACGTTGAGGTGATCGACCCTGTGCCACGTAAATCGGGGTACACGGCACCGGGCCGCTACCTCACGCTGACCACGTGCGATCCGGAGTGGGGTCACAGCCACCGGCTCGTCGTGTGGGCGCACCTGGACTCCACGACGCCTGTGGACGAAGGCAGACCCCCGGCGCTGCGCCGTTAGTCTGGTGCGGTACGGCGTGAGTCTGGTGCCGTGGTACGACGGAAGGGATGGCATGTACGGCTGGATCTGGCGGCATCTGCCAGGCAATGCGTGGATCAAGGCACTGATCTCGATCGTGCTGGTCCTCGCCGTCGTCTACGTCCTCTTCCAGTACGTCTTCCCGTGGGCCGAACCGCTGCTTCCCTTCAACGATGTGACGGTGGACAACCAGTGAGCGCGCGCATTCTCGTCGTCGACAACTACGACAGCTTCGTCTTCAACCTGGTCCAGTACCTGTACCAGCTGGGCGCCGAGTGCGAGGTCCTGCGCAACGACGAGGTCTCCACGGCCCACGCGCAGGACGGCTTCGACGGCGTCCTCCTCTCGCCCGGACCGGGCACCCCCGAGGAGGCCGGCGTCTGCATCGAGATGGTCCGGCACTGCGCCGCGACCGGCGTCCCCGTCTTCGGCGTCTGCCTCGGCATGCAGTCCATGCAGGTCGCGTACGGCGGTGTCGTCGACCGCGCGCCCGAGCTGCTGCACGGCAAGACGTCCCTCGTCGAACACGGCGGCAAGGGCGTCTTCGCGGGCCTGCCCTCGCCGTTCACCGCGACCCGCTACCACTCCCTCGCGGCGATGCCGACGACCGTCCCGGCCGAGCTGGAAGTCACCGCCCGCACCGAGGACGGCATCATCATGGGCCTGCGCCACCGGGACCTCCCCGTCGAAGGCGTCCAGTTCCACCCCGAGTCCGTCCTCACCGAGCACGGCCACCGGATGCTCGCCAACTGGCTCACGGAGTGCGGCTACGCGGACGCCGTCGCCAGATCGGCCGGGCTCGCGCCGGTCGTGGGCAGGGCCACCGCGTGACCGCGCTGCGCCCGGAGCGCGACGAGACGTACGGGGGGGCTCCGTACGTCTCCGGGGGTGCGTACGACGTTGGGGGGGCGTACGACGCCGGAGGTGCCGTTCGTCCGGTCGACGAGGAGACCGTCGCCCTGCGGATACCCGAGCCGCCCCTCGGCGGTGAGCCCATATCCGCGTCTGCGGGGACCGCGGCCATGCCCGGCTCTCCAGCCCCACTCGGTGGCCGCGCGGCCCGCAGGAAGGCCGCCAAGGGGCGCCGCGGGCGTGTCGTCGCCGCACCGGCGGAGGAGTCACGGCCCCTGTCCCCGGGCTCCCGCCCGCTCTCCCGCGTCGAGGCCCGCCGCCAGGCCAAGGCGCGCAAGCCCAGCCCCGCCGTCGTCGCGAGCCGGGCGATCGGCGAGATGTTCATCACCACCGGCGTCCTCATGCTCCTGTTCGTCGGCTACCAGCTCTGGTGGACGAACGTCCGCGCCCACGCGCAGGCGGGCAGCGAGGCCAACCAGCTCCAGAAGGACTGGGCCAGCGGGAAACGTGCCGCAGGCACCTTCTCCGCGGGGCAGGGGTTCGCCCTCCTGCACATCCCCAAACTCGACGTCGTCGTCCCCATCGCCGAAGGCGTCAGCAACAAGAAGGTCCTCGACAAGGGGATGGTCGGGCACTACGGCGAAGGCAGCCTCGCCACCCCGATGCCGGACGCCAAGACCGGGAACTTCGGGCTCGCCGGACACCGCAACACCCACGGCGAGCCGTTCCGCTACATCAACCGTTTGCAGCCCGGTGACGCGATCGTCGTAGAGACCCAGGACGAGTACTTCGTCTACAAGATGGCCTCGATGCTGCCGGTCACCTCGCCCAGTAATACCAGCGTTCTCGACGCCGTTCCGCCCGGCTCCGGGTTCACCGCGCCCGGCCGCTACATCACCCTGACGACCTGTACCCCGGAGTTCACCAGTAAGTACAGGTTGATCGTCTGGGGCAAGATGGTCGAGGAACGGCCGCGCAGCAAGGGGAAGCCTGATGCGCTCGTCGAGTAGGGGTTCATAGACGTGACAGCGACGACCGACGGGACGACCACCCAGCACACCGGTTCGCCCGCGCCCCGCCGCAAGGGCGGGCGCCTCGCGGCGGCCATCAGCGTCTTCGGTGAACTCCTCATCACCGCCGGTCTCGTCCTCGGGCTCTTCGTCGCGTACTCCCTCTGGTGGACCAACGTCATCGCCGACCGCGAAGCCGCGCGCCAGGGCGACAAGGTCCGCGACAACTGGTCCAAGCCGGCCGGGCCCGGCGCCCTCGACACGAAGGACGGCATCGGGTTCCTCCACGTCCCCGCCATGAAGAACGGCGAGGTCCTCGTGGAAAAGGGCACGGACTCCGACGTCCTCAACGAAGGCGTCGCCGGCTACTACACCGACCCCGTCGCCGCCACCCTCCCCACCTCCGGCAAACAGGGCAACTTCACCCTCGCCGCACACCGGGACGGGCACGGGGCGAAATTCCACAACATCGACAAACTGAAGAACGGCGACCCGATCGTTTTCGAGACGCGGGACACGTGGTTCATCTACAAGGTGTATTCGGTCCTCCCCGAGACCTCGAAATACAACGTCAAAGTCCTCTCCCAGATCCCCAAGGAGTCGGGGACGGAGAAGGCGGGGCACTACATCACGCTGACGACCTGTACGCCGGTGTATACGAGTCGGTATCGGTACATCGTGTGGGGTGAGCTGGTTCGCACGGAGAAGGTGGACTCTGAGCGGACGCCGCCGAAGGAGTTGGCGTGACTGACTTCCTTGAAGGAAGTCAGTTCACTGTGCCCTGTGGATAACTCCACGAAAAGAGTGACGTGCTGTCACTCTTTCTTTCACCGCACGAGCCTCCGCTGCCTCGCCAGGTGGTTCCGTAGCCGCGTCTCGACGCTCGCCACGTCCGTCCGCAGAGCTATCAGCTCCCTGCGGTGCTCACTCGACGTCTCGATCAGCGCGTTGAACATGGGGACGACTGTCTTGCCGAGGATGTGGATGATGCGCTCGTCCACAAGTTCGTGGATGGACTCGGAGAGCCTGTGGACAGAGTTATCCACAGGCTGCGAGCGGACCATCTGCTCCATGTCGAGGAGATACACCCGCACGCGGCGGGCGACCTCGCTGTCTCGCAGCAGCATGGCGACGTTGAGGATGGCCCGTCGGGGGTAGACGGTGAGGCTCCGGCGGGCCTGTGGATAACTCCCCAGCGAGAGTGACACGTTGTCACTCTCGAACTTCCGCAGCTCAGCGCCCCGCAGCACCACCAGCCCGTTGGCCGTCAGCTCCGCGCGGTGACGCTGGACGAGTTGTCGAATCACTTCCACGCCCACCTCGAAGTACGCCGCCACCATCGCCGTCGTCACATGCACCCCATCCGGCAACAGCGACAGCACCTTGACCCGCTCCAACACCTCCGTCCTCTCCGCCACACTCGCGCGCAGCGACTTCGACTCCAACAGCACGGTTTCGTTGATCATGTCCTGCAAACGAGTGAACGAATACGAAGACACGGTCGACATACGAACACATGACAGCACCGGCGCATAAAGAAAACCCCGGCC
>DATCQX010000261.1:0-2648 GCA_036569285.1 Streptomyces sp. | reverse complement strand
GGCGACCGTCACGGTCGTCGACCCCCGGTCGTACATGACCTACCAGCCCTTCCTCCCCGAAACCGCCGCCGGCAACATCTCCCCGCGCCACGTCGTCGTCCCGCTGCGACGCGTGCTGCCGAAGGCGGAGGTGCTCACCGGCCGGGTCACCACCATCGACCAGGACCGCAAGGTAGCGACGATCGCCCCCCTCGTCGGCGAGGCGTACGAGCTGCCCTTCGACTACCTGGTGATCGCGCTCGGCGCCGTCTCCCGCACCTTCCCGATCCCCGGCCTCGCCGAACAGGGCATCGGCATGAAGGGCGTCGAGGAGGCCATCGGCCTGCGCAACCACGTCCTCGAGCAGCTCGACAAGGCCGACTCCACGACCGACGAGGAGATCCGCCGCAAGGCGCTCACCTTCGTCTTCATCGGCGGCGGCTTCGCGGGCGCGGAGACCATCGGCGAGGTCGAGGACCTGGCCCGCGACGCGGCCAAGTACTACAAGACGGTCTCCCGCGAGGACATGCGTTTCGTCCTCGTCGACGCCGCCGACAAGATCCTCCCCGAGGTCGGCCCCAAGCTCGGCCTCTACGGCAAGGAGCACCTGGAGAGCCGCGGCGTCGAGATCTACCTCTCGACCTCGATGGACTCCTGCGTCGACGGCCACGTCGTCCTGAAGAACGGCCTCGAAGTCGACTCCAACACGATCGTCTGGACGGCCGGCGTCAAGCCGAACCCCGTCCTCGCCCGCTACGGCCTGCCCCTCGGGCCGCGCGGTCACGTCGACACCTCCGAGACCCTCCAGGTCCAGGGCACCGACTACATCTGGGCCGCCGGCGACAACGCCCAGGTCCCGGACGTCGCCGCCCGCAAGGCCGGCGTCGAGAACGCCTGGTGCCCGCCGAACGCGCAGCACGCGCTGCGGCAGGCCAAGGTCCTCGGCGACAACGTGGTCTCCGGTATGCGGGGCTTCCCGCAGAAGACCTACTCCCACGCGAACAAGGGCGCTGTCGCGGGTCTCGGCCTGCACAAGGGCGTCGCGATGATCGTCATGGGCAAGATGAAGATCAAGGTGCGCGGGCGGCTGGCCTGGTACATGCACCGCGGGTACCACGGCATGGCCATGCCGACGTGGAACCGGAAGATCCGGGTCTTCGCGGACTGGACGCTGGGGATGTTCCTCAAGCGTGAGGTCGTCGCGCTCGGGGCGCTGGAGACTCCGCGTGAGGAGTTCTACGAGGCGGCCAAGCCGGCGCCGGCACCGGCCGCCGCTGCTGCTGCTCCGAAGACTGAGGCCAAGGCTTCTTGAGGGGTGGGGAGTCGGGGGCGGTCGCCTTCTGACTCCCCCTGGTTCCTGAGAGTTGCCGCGTTTGCATTGCCGCCTTTGCTTTGCCGCGTTCGCTTTGCCCGAAGGGGTCGTCCGCCATCCGTGGTGCGGGCGGCCCCTTCGGTGTGTGCGGGGCCGGTGGGCAGGGCTTTCGGTCTGAGTACACGTGCTCATGCGGGCCGGGGTATGTGGGGGTTGGATGGGGGTCTGGGCTCTCGGGGGCCGATTGTCGGTGGCGGTGGTTAGAGTTGGCTGTGTGATCCGTACGGGGAGGATGACGGAATGTTGCTGGAGGGCGGGGAGAACGCGGCGCTCGCCGCGCAGCACGCGGTGCAGGCCCAGGCCGACATGGCCGCGGAGTACGCGTCGTTCACGGGTTTCCGGACGCGTATCGACGAACTGATCAAAACCCTCAAGGGGTCCTCCGCGGGCCCCACCGAACTCGGCCAGGACCAGCTCGTCCGCCATCAGTTCGGCGGAGGGAACGAGGGGTGGATCGAGGCGGCCGGCCTCTTCACCGCGTACGAGTCGGTCATCAGCGAGCTGGAGAAGCTCTCCAAGGTCCTCTCCGACTGCATGGAGGGCATGGGCATCGCCGTCCTCGCCTCCCACAAGGGGTACGAGAACATCGACTTGGACGTCCGTCAGCGCATGGCCGCGATCAGCGCCGAGGCGACGAAGGAGTACGGCGGGGTCTACACCCCGAGCGTGCCGGGCCAGCAGCCCAAGCCGCAGCAGCAGCCCGCGCCGGCGGAGGGCACCGACGGCGGGGCGATCTGATGCGGGAGGCCGAGGGCTCGGGCGGCACGTTCTTCGACGGCATGAGCCACGAGCAGATGCTCGCGTGGCTCGACCAGGCGAACGCCGGGGTGGTGAGCGGGGCCGCGGAGCGGTTGAAGTCCGCGGCCGACGAGATCGAGAAGATCGCCGGGGAGCTGAAAGTCCGCCCCCAATGGGTCTCCTGGAAAGGCTCCGGCGCCGACGCGTTCCGCACCTGGGCCGCCGACCTCGCCGCCGCGACCCTCCACCTCAGCGACTTCAGCCGCGAATCCGGCACCTGGCTCGGCCACGCCTCCGACTCCATCGCCCTCGCGCAGTCCACCGTCCCCCGCGACATCCCCACCGCCACAGCCAACCTCGCCGCCGCGCGAGCCGCCCACAACGATCCTGACGCGGCTGGGGTTGCGTCCAAGTCGTCTTCCGAGCTTGCGGCTTTGGCTGCGGATCGGGAGGTGGTGCGGTTGGAGGCGGCGTCCGAGATGACGAAGTTGGCGCAGTCGTATGCGTGGTCGGCTGCGCAGTTGAACTCGTTGGAGAGGCCGAAACTGCCTCCGCCGCC
>DATCQX010000260.1:0-8558 GCA_036569285.1 Streptomyces sp. | reverse complement strand
GGGTTTCGGGGGATTCGGCCTGGGGGGTGTCGTCGAGGGGGGTGGGCTCGGTCTTGGCGTCGGGTTCGGCTTCGGGCTCTGCCTCTGCCTCTGCCTCCACGATCACCTCGGCCTGGGGCTCCGCCTCGACCTGAGCCTCTTCCTCAGCCTTGATCTCGGTCTCGGCTTCCTCGGTCTTCGGTGCTTGCGTCGCCTCGGGCTCGTCGGTCACCGGCGTCTCGGCGGGCTCGGTCTTGGCCTCTGCCTCGGCGGGCTCGGTCTCAGGGGTGGCCTCGGGCTCGGCGGTGGCCTCGGGCTCGGCCTTGGCAGCCGCCTCGGCCTCGTCCGCGCCTTCGCTCAGTTCGGCTGCCCCGGCTTCCTCCGGAGCCTCCGCGTCCCCTACGGCAGCCCCCGTAGTACTGGCGTCGTCCTCCGCGGGTGCCTCGGTGGCAGCCGTAGCTCCCGTAGTACCCGAGACCG
The DNA here is from genome assembly GCA_036569285.1 of Streptomyces sp. Classification (GTDB taxonomy): domain Bacteria; phylum Actinomycetota; class Actinomycetes; order Streptomycetales; family Streptomycetaceae; genus Streptomyces. The sequence continues at coordinate 8,099 of DATCQX010000260.1, read as the reverse complement.
GCGCCTCGGCGTCAACCTCGGTCCCCCCGGCGACCTCGGCTTCGGCTCCCTCGGTCTTCGGCGCTTGCGTCGCCTCGGGCTCGTCGGATACCGGCGTCTCGGCGGGCTCGGCCTTGGCCTCTGCCTCGGCGGGCTCGGTCGCAGCGGCGGGCTCGGGCTCGGCGGTGGCCTCGGGCTTGGCCGCCGCCTCGTCCGCGCTCTCGTTCAGCTCGGCTGCCCCGGATTCCTCCGGAGTCTCCGTGCCCTCTACGGCAGCCCCCGTAGTACCCGAGACCGGTGCCTCGGCGTCAACCTCGGTCCCCCCGGCGACCTCGTCCGAGGCCCCGCTCTCCGCCCCCTTCGGCGTCGTCTCAATCTCGCCCTCTTCGGCCCCCTCGGGAGACCGTGTCGGTGTCGGGACCTTCACATTGTCGAAGGCGGCGGCGACGAGATCGTGCTCGGAGGTGTCCGACTGACGAGGCTCGGGGACCGGCGTGGGGGAGGGGGCCGGCGTGGGGGCGACAGTCTCCGCGGGGGACTCCACCGCGGACTCCTCGACCGGCGCCTGCTGGGAAGGGACCTGGTCCGCACCCTCTGCTTCGGCGGCACGCTCCTTGCGTGACCTGCCGAACGCGTTTCGCAGGAGAGTGAGAATACCCATGTGCGCAACCCTTCGCGTGAGTTGAAGCCCGTCAATCCCTGGCCAGGACGGACACGTAAGGTTAGCGGCCCCACATGGCGTTGTCGGGCAGGGGTGAGGGGGAGAAGGCGTCGGGTGTCAAACACCCTGCACCGATGCCCGACCGCACAAACCGGCCAACTCCGAAGACCAGCCCGCCCATCGCACACGGGCACCCTCAACACCCCTCAATCCCCCACCCGTTCATTCCCTGTTCACCCATCGGCCCCGCCCCCGCACAAACACCCCCCTACCGTCACGCCCATACCAAGGGCACGCAAGGGGAGAGCAAAGTGCGCAAGCTGTTGCCGATCATCACCACGCAGAACGGTTCGCACCCGGGCGGCCGATCCGCCATGACCTGCCGCTTCCGCTGCGGCGACGCCTGCTTCCACGAGGTCCCCAACACCAGCGGGAACGAGTACGTCGGCGACGTGATCACGGGCGCCCTCAGCCGCCGCTCGATGGTCCGGGCCGCCGCGGTCGTCACCGTCGCCGCCGCCGCGGGCACGACCGCCATCGGCAACGCCCCGTCCGCCGACGCCACCCCCCTTACGGGCAACCCCGTAGTACCCGGCACCCCCGGCAAGCCCGGCACCCAGGCGGCCCGCGGCCTGCGTTACAGCTCCGTCGCCCCGAACGTCACCGACGCGGTCGTAGTACCCGAGGGCTACGCGCAGAACGTCGTCATCCGCTGGGGCGAGCCCATCGTGAAGGGCGCCCCCGCCTTCGACCCGGAGAACCAGACCGGCGCCGCGCAGGCGGGCCAGTTCGGCTACAACAACGACTTCCTCGCCCTCCTCCCGCTGCCCGGCGAGTGCGACCGCCAGCTCCTCGTCGCCAACCACGAGTACACCGACGAGATCCTGATGTTCCGCGGCTACGACCCCGCGAACCCGACCCGTCAGCAGGTCGAGGTCGCCTGGGCGGCGCACGGCCTCGCCGCGGTCGTCGTCCAGGAGGACCGCAGGACCGGCAAGCTCACCGCCGTCCCCCGCCACCACCTCAACCGGCGGGTCACCGCGACCACCGAGTTCCGCCTCACCGGCCCCGCCGCCGGCAGCGACCTCCTGAAGACCTCCGCCGACCCGACCGGCCGCAAGGTGTACGGGACGCTCAACAACTGCTCCGGAGGTACGACACCCTGGGGTACGACCCTGCACGGCGAGGAGAACTTCAACCAGTACTTCGCGAACGCGTCCCGTAGTACCGACAAGCGCTACGGCATCGGCACCGGCGCCACCGAGCGCAAGTGGGAACGCTTCGACAAGCGGTTCGACCTCGCCCAGGAGCCCAACGAGGTCCACCGCTTCGGGTACGTCGTCGAGTTCGACCCGTACGACCCGTCCTCGACGCCCCGCAAGCACACGGCGCTCGGCCGCTTCAAGCACGAGGCCGCGACCGTCCGCCTCACCGCCGACGGACGCCCGGTCGTCTACTCCGGTGACGACGAACGCTTCGACTACTTCTACAAGTTCGTCGGCAGCAAGCGGATGAAGCGGGGCTCCTCGCGGTCCGTGCGCGAGCACAACCTCTCACTGCTCGACGAAGGCACCCTGTACGTAGCGAAGTTGACCGGCGACTCGCCCGCGATCGAGATCGACGGCAGCGGAAAGCTGCCCTCCGACGGGGAGTTCGACGGCAGCGGCGAGTGGATCCCGCTGGCGACCGCGACCGCGAAGGGCGCCGTCTCGCACGTCGAGGGCATGACCGCCGAAGAGGTGTTCGTCTTCACGCGGCTCGCCGGTGACAAGGTCGGCGCGACGAAGATGGACCGCCCCGAGGACATCGAACCCTCCCCCGTCACCGGCAAGGTGTACGTCGCGCTCACCAACAACTCCAAGCGCGGCGTCGATGCGAACCCCAAGGCGGACGAGGCGAACCCGCGCAACGCCAACAAGCACGGCCACGTACTGGAGTTGACCGAGCACCGCGGCTGCCCGGAGTCGCTCAAGTTCGGCTGGACGCTGTTCCTCGTCGCGGGCGACCCGGACGACCCGAACACCTACTTCGCCGGTTTCCCCAAGTCCGGCGTGAGCCCCATCTCCTGCCCGGACAACGTCGCCTTCGACCCGCACGGCAACCTGTGGATCTCCAGCGACGGCAACCAACTCGGCTCCCACGACGGCCTGTTCGGCGTCGCGACCAAGGGTGCCCGGCGCGGTGAGCTGAAGCAGTTCCTCACCGTCCCGACCGGCGCCGAGACCTGCGGCCCCCTCATCCAGGACCGCCGCGTCCTCGTCTCCGTCCAGCACCCGGGTGAGATCGACGGCGCCTCGGTGGAGAAGCCCGCCTCCACCTGGCCCGACGGCCCCGGCAAGATCGTCCGCCCCGCGGTCGTCTCGGTCTGGCGCACGGACGGCCGCGACATCGGCGTCTAACTGTCGTGCATCCGGCCTGAGTTGTCCCACCCGGCCGCGAACGCCCAGGTGACTCCCGGCCCCGCCGTGAAGTGCAGCGTCGCGGTGGGGTCGGTCCGGCTCATCTCGGTCTCGTTCACGAACGGCACCACCTTCCCCTTCTCGCACGGCACGGTGAAGGTGGTGCCACCGTGCACCACGTCCACCGTGAGCCGGCCCGCCCCCTCGCACTCGAACGCCACGACGAGCATCCCGCCCGCCCGGACACCTCCGGGAATCGGGTACTCCGCGTCACCGGTCCGGGCCGCCGCGCTCACCAGGGTCTTGCCGTCCAGTTTCGGCGCCCCGGTCACGGCCGTGCGCCCCTGCTCGACGGAGTCCGCGACCACCGGTGCCCCGTTCGCCCTCGGCTTCTCGACAGGCCGCGCCGTACCCTGCGCGCTGCAGCCGACGAGCACCAGCACGGCCGCCGAGACCGCCGTCCCCCATGCTTTTGTCCTGTTCATGGGGCGAACACTCGTTCCCGGTGTGTGGTCCGGTCAAGTTGATCTGAGCTACTTCAGAGCTGGGAAAACCGTGTCGCTCACCCTCAAGGACTACGACTACGGTCGTCACTCATGAGTACCCCTACCCCTACGACCACCCTCTGGCGGCCCACCGGTCCCGAGGAACTGGCCCTGGTCGAGGCCGCGGGCTGGACGGCGTGGCCGCCCCGGCTGCCGGACCAGCCGATCTTCTATCCCGTACTCAATGAGGACTACGCCGTACGGATCGCGCGGGACTGGAACGTGCCGGCCTCGGGGGTGGGGTACGTGACGCGGTTCGAGGTGGAGAGCGCGTTCTTGGAGCGGTATCCGGTGCGGCAGGCTGGTGGGGAGACCATTCTGGAGCTGTGGGTGCCCGCGGAGGAGCTGGATGAGTTCAACGAGCACATCGTCGGACGTATCGAGGTCGTCCGCGAGTTCCGCTGAACCGCCCGCCCGGCCCTGGGGGAGGGTAGCCGGTGCCTGGTGCGCAGGGGTGGTGCTCGCCGGGGTGAGCGCGGTCGTCGGATGCCGGATCGCCGACGTCGACGCCGTCACCCCGGTGCCCCAACTCCTCGCGTTCCTCCCCTGGTTGCTCGTCCCCGCCGCAGGCGCCGCGCTTCTCGCCGTCCTCGTCCGGTGGTGGCCGGGGCTGCCCTGGGCCGCCGCCGTCCTTGGCGCGCTGGCCTGGCTCCTCCAGCCCTATGGCTCCGCCGCCGACCCCGACGGCCCGGTCGCCGCCCGGCTGAAGGTGCTGACCTCCAACGTCGAGTTCGGCTGGGCCACCGGCGCCCTCCTGAAAGCCGTACGCAGCGAGAACCCCGACGTCGTCTTCGTGCAGGAGTGCGAGTACGGCTGCCAGGCCACCCTCCGCCGGGAACTCGCCGCCCCCTACCCCTACCGGCAGGCCGTCGAGGGGGATACCTCCGTAGGGTCGCTCATCCTCAGCCGCTTCCCCCTCACCCCCGCCCCGACCATCCCGGCCGAGATGGGCATGCCGGGCGCGGTCGCCGACGTCGACGGCATCGCCGTCCACCTCCAGCTCGCGCACCCGATGCCGCCGCTGCCCGACCAAGTGGGCTTGTGGAAAAGGGAGTTGGGGCGGATCAGGGCGTGGGCCGAACGTCAGACGGGACCCGTAGTACTCGCGGGGGACTTCAACGCCTCCCAGGACCACGCCGCCTTCCGTCGCATCCTCGACACCGGGCTGCGGGACGCCGCCCGCCTCGCCGGGAAGAGCCGCGAGCCGAGCTGGCCCTCAAGTACCACCCCCACCTTCGGCACCCAGATCGACCACGTCCTGCTGAGCGACGACTTCTCGGCGTCCCGCGCCCACTTCCTCGACCTCCCCGGCACCGACCACCGCACCCTCGTCGTGGACATCACCCTGCACAAGCGCCCCTGAACCGGGGCCACTCGGGGTTCGTACCGCGTCCGGATCGGGGCCGCACCCGACCCGGGACATACCCGATCCGGTGCCGTTCCCGGACCAGTCGCCGCTCCCGCCCTCAGGGCCGTACCCGTACCACCTCAGACCCAGCCGTCCCCTCCCGCACCCCCCGCGCCCGCACCACCTTGGCCAGCCGGACCGCGCCCGCCACCGCGAGACCGCCGGCCAGCAGCAGCCAGGACGCGGTGCGCAGGGTCTCGGTCAGGGCGTCGTACACGGCCGCCGCGGCGATGCGGTGGGCCGGGTCGGCGAGGCCGTCGAGCGTGAAGTACCGGGCGATCACGACCGACAGGCCCAGCAGCGCCCCGCCCAGCGCCGTACCCAGAGCGGTCGCCGTCAGCGCCCGCCGACGGCACGCGGCGAGCGTGATCCCCGCCCCCGCGAACACCACCGCCGCGACCGGCAGCCAGAACCCGGCCACGTCCATCGCGTGGTAGCCCCGGCGCAGCACGTCGAGGTTCGCGCGGGGCAGCAGGGCGACCGGGGTCCGGGTGAACGACGCCTGCGCGGCGGCCAGTTGATGCCGCGCCGGGGGCGCGGGCGCCACAGCGGCCACCCCCTGTGCCGGGTCCTCCAGCGCCCTCATCACCGCCGCGTACGTCTCCCGGTTCCCCTCGTCCCACGCCGCGCGGTAGGCGGGTGTCGCGGTGAAGCGCCGGACCTCGTCCTCGACGATCCGCCGGGGCACCTCGGGCGCCTCCCGGGCAACGCCGTCCACGATCGTCCGCCGCACCGCCGCGTCCGTGGCCAGCGGCGCCAGCGCCTGGACGTACCGCTCCTGGTCCCGCAGCCCGTGCGACGCCCAGAGCGCGAGGGCCGCGAGGGGGGTGAGGAGGCAAGCGAGGGCGACGAGCGCGGTGGAGACGGTCGTACGGGTACTACGGGTACTACGGGGCGTACGAGTACTACGGGTATTACGGGGCGTACGAGGTGTACGGGTACTACGGGGCACGCGGGTAAGGGGCACGCTTCCAGGCAAGGGGGTACCTGAGGGGTACGCCAGCGGGTCGCCGCCATGTGGGTGCGGGAGCGGCGGACCCGGCCCGTAGTACCCGTAGTACCCGCGGCGGTACCCCGTAGTACCTGAGGCGTCCCGCCCCCGACCGGCCCTGATCCGGCCCCGAGCCCCGAGCCGGCCCCGAACCGTCGCCTGCCTCCTCCGGTGGAGGGTTCACCCGAACGGGTGTTTCCTGGTGCTGGGGAGAAACGGGGACGTTCAGGGGAGAAGGAGGCCGAATCATGCGCAGTACCCCGGTCCTGCGGACCCTGGCCGCGGCCCTGCTCACCGGTGGCACGCTGGCCGTGGCCGCGGTGGGCACCCAGGCGGCGGCAGCGCCATCGACCGCTCCACAGACCTCGTCGCCGGCCTTCGCCGACGGACGCGGCGGAGGAGGTGGCGGCCCGATCTGGGGCACCGTCGTCTCCCGCACGGAACTCAACGTACGGTCGTCGCCCACCACGCACTCGGGCGTCGTCACCGCGCTCTCCCCCGGCAGCCAGGACCGCGTGCAGTGCATGGTCCAAGGGCAGAGCGTCAACGGGAACCCCTACTGGTACTGGCTCGTCGGCGCCCAGGGCTGGGCCAGCGCCGCGTTCGTGGACACCGGCGGCGCCTGGGTGCCGACCTGCTCCGACCCCTGCCCCCAGTGGAAGAACGGGAACTGGAGCAACTGGGACAACCCCTACGGCACGAACACCTCCTACGACCCCTACGGCTCCTCCTGGAGCGCCTCGGGCTCCGGGTCGTGGAGCGCGTCCGGGTCCTGGAGCTGGAGTTCGGCCGGATCCTCGGGCTGGTGGTGAGCGGATGGACGAGCTGACGGCGTGACCGTGACAGGTCCGGGCCCCGGCGGAGGAGCGACCTCCTCGCCGGGGCCCGGCCCTGTAGTACTACGGGTATGACGTCAGCGGATGCGGTGACCCTCCCCGTCCTCGTGCGTGTAGTACCGGTAGAACTGGACGACGAAGAAGCCCGCCGCGACCCCTAGGGACATCATCACCGAGCGCAAGATCGTCGCGCCGGTCTGGCTGTAGACGAAGCCGAAGGCACAGCCCGCGAAGGCCGTCCACAGCAGTGCGTGCACCTCGCGCTTCATGCGCGGGGCCAGGGAACGCACCGCGACGTAGGCCAAGGCGAAGGCGAGCGCGCTGACGAAGCCGAGCAGCAGGTTCCAGCCGGTGATCGGGCCGCCCGAGCGGCGGACGGCCGCCACCCAGTACCCGTAGACGAGCCCTAGTACCACCGGGGCCGCCCAGGCCGCGATCCGGTGCGCACGGGCGCTGAAGACATCGTTCGAAGCGTTGTGTGGTGCGGGTGCCGCGTGAGCCATTTGGAGTACTCCTCTCCGGGTCTCCCCCACCCTGACTACCAGGGCACACCTAGGGGGAGGCGGAGGCAAGTCGGCCGCCGCGCGGATGCCGACGGTCGCGGAACGTGGTTGCCTCGCCCCATGCGGCACGGGCTCGTCGGCATCCGGGGGCACAGGCTGACCTGGCTGGTCCCGTTGGTGCTGCTCACCGGGATCACGCTGCTCGACGTGGGGACCGACGTGCGGTTCCACATCGAGTCGTTCTGCGTGTTCGTCGCGGCGATCGCGGCCGTGCTGTGCGGGGTGCGGACGACCGCGCTGTTCGCCGTCCTGTCGCTCGCCGCGTTCGTCCTCACCGAGCTGCGGGAGCCGGACCGGTACAAGGCGGGCCCCGTCGACCTGCTGCTCGTCGCCGTCGGCGGGGCGCTCGCCGTGCTGGCCTGCGCGGCCCGGTTGCGGGACGAGCGGCGCATGCTGCGGATGGCGGACGTCGCCGACACGACCCGGCGCACCGTCCTGCGCCCGCTGCCCCCGGGCTGGGGCGGGCTGCGGCACGCGGAGGTGTACCTCGCCGCCGACGCGGACGCCCGGGTCGGCGGCGACTTCTACGACATCCAGCCCGGCCCGCACGGGACGCGGGTGCTCGTCGGGGACGTGCAGGGCAAGGGGCTCGCGGCGGTCGAGGCCGCGGCGGCTCTGCTCGGGACGTTCCGCGAGGCCGGGTACCACGAGGCCGACCTCGGGGTGGTCGCCGCCCGGCTGGAGACCCGGATGCTGCGGCACCGGGCGCACGCGGCC
>DATCQX010000259.1:0-5662 GCA_036569285.1 Streptomyces sp. | reverse complement strand
GCCTCGTGGACGAATCGTTTGATCTCCGGGTACAGCGCGTGCGACGAGCGCGGCCGGACCTGGGTCATGAACTGCACGGTCACGTCGTGCTCGGGGTCCACCCAGAACGTGGTCGTCGCGACGCCGCTCCAGCCGTAAGTGCCCTTGCCCGCAGGGGCCTTGGTGCGGTCGGGGTCGATGACGACGGAGACGCCGAGACCGAAGCCGAGGCCGTCCTTGCTGGGTTCGTCGTGGGAGGGGCGGCTGCCGAACGTGCGCATGTCGACACCGCCGGGGAGATGATTGCGGGTCATCAGGTCGACCGTCTCGGGGGCGAGCAGCCGCACGCCGTCCAACTCGCCGCGCCCGCGCAGGAATTCCGCGAACCGGTGGACGTCGTGCGCGCCCGCGACCATGCCGCCCGCCCCGGACAGGAACTTCGGCCGGCCGCGCAACGGCAGCCCCGCGACGGGCTGGATGCCCCCGTCCTCCGTCTCCCCGTACAGCTCCGAGAGCCGCTCGGCCTGCGCGTCGTCCACGCAGAACCCGGCGTCCGGCATGCCCAGTGGCTCGAACACGCGTTCGGCGAGGAACTCGTCCAGCGGCTGCCCGGACACCACCTCCACGATCCGCGCGAGGACGTTCGTCGCCACCGAGTAGTTCCACTCGGTGCCCGGTTCGAACTGGAGCGGCAGTGACGCGTACACGTCGACCGTGCCCGCGAGATCCGTGCCGGGCGCCACCGACGAGTCGAGGCGTGCCTCGCGGTAGAGGGCGTCCACGGGATGTGTGCCGTAGAACGCGAACGTCAGCCCCGCGGTGTGGGTCATCAGGTGCCGGACCAGCATGGGGCCCTCGGCCGGACGCGTCACCATGTCCCGCCCGCTGCCGCCGACGTACACCTGAGGCTCGGCGAACGACGGAATGTGATGTGCCACCGGGTCGTCCAGCGACAGCTTCCCCTCCTCGACCAGGAGCAGCGCCGCCACCGTCGTCACCGGCTTCGTCATCGAGTACAGCCGCCAGAGCGTGTCCGACTCCACCGGCAGACCGGCCGCGACGTCGCGGTGGCCGTGCGTGGTGAGGTGGGCGACCTTGCCGCCGCGCGCGACCGAGACGAGGTAGCCGGGCAGGTGCCCCTCCGTGACCTCGTGCGCGATGTACCGGTCCATCCGGTCCAGCACCTTCGGGTCCAGCCCGACCTCGCTCGGGTCGACCTCTTGCCGCAGCAGTGCCATCGTTCTCCTCCGGGGGCGACAGTAGAGACGTACCCCGGCCCCGACTGCTCCGGAGCGCCTCACTTCCCATCGTTCCGCAGCGAACGGCACACGGAACCCCTTTCGGGCGTGTGCTGTGTGTGGGGTGCGTCGCTTCTGGTATGGCGGGGGAGAGGGATGGGAGTGGTATGTCATATATGGCGTGTGATGTGTGATGCGTGATGTGCCGACGGAACATCGGCCCCTTCGCCGCGGTTGACACCGGACATGACTCAGGACACCACGGACGACGCCCTCCTCGCCCTGCTCTCCGACGTCCGGGGCGGAGTGCTCGTCACCCTCAAACACGACGGCCGCCCCCAGCTGTCGAATGTGACACACCACTACTACCCGGACGAGCGAACGATCCGGATCTCCGTCACCGCCGACCGCGCGAAGACCCGCAACCTCCTGCGCGACCCCCGCACCAGCTACCACGTCACCAGCGCCGACCGCTGGGCCTACACCGTAGTCGAGGGCACCGCCGACCTCACCCCGGTCGCCGAGTCCCCCACGGACGACACCGTCGAGGAACTCGTCCGCCTCTACCGCGACGTCCAGGGCGAACACCCCGACTGGGACGACTACCGCACCGCGATGATCCGCGACCGGCGCCTCGTCCTGCGCGTCCGGGTGGAGCGGGCCTACGGGATCCCGAGGAACCCGGAGAAGGGGACGGACTGAGTCCGGCGCACGCGGGAGCGGGCCGCTTCGCCACGGCCGGGGCCGAATCCCGCTCGTACAGCGCACAACAAAGGTCTCGCCCCATACCCTGGCAGTGACGAGCTGTACAGAGATTGGGGCGAGACCGTGTCATCTGCTCCCACCCCGGACCCGACCGTCGACCCCCTGCGCTTCGGCCAGCGGGTGCAGATCCTCCGCGAGCGCCGGGGCATGACCCGCCCACAACTCGCCGACTTCCTCGGAGTCTCCCCGCACACCCTCAAAAAAGTCGAGAACGGGCAGCAACAGGCTCCCGGCCTCGACATGGTGCTGCGGATCGCCGAGGCCCTCCGGGTGCGAAACCTCGCCGACCTGACCGGCCTCCCGGAGACACAGGTGGACCTCTTCACCGGCCCCGGCCACCCCCGCCTCGCCGAAGTGCGGGCAGCGATCGACGACTTCGCGATCGACGCCGGTGTCGAGCCGCCGCCCGCCGCACACCTGGAGGCCCGGCTGCACGCCGCGTGGCAGGCGCGGCACCGATCGGAGAACCACCGCGAGGTGATCGGAAAGCTGCTCCCGAACCTGATCCGAGACGCGCAGGCGCTGGTGAGGAACGCGGACTCGGGGAACGATCGGCGGCGCGGGCAGGCGCTCCTCGCCGAGGTGTACTCCCTGTCGCAGTTCTTCGTCGCTTACCAGCCCGACGCGTCGCTCCTCTGGCGTGTGGCCGAGCGCGGCATGGTCGCTGCCCAGGACTCCGGGGACCCGCATGCGATCGGGGTCGCCGCGTGGCTCCTCGCACAGGCTCACCGCGACGAGGGGCCCCGCCACTACGATGCCGCAGACGTTGTGAACCGCGCGGCGATCCACCTTCTTGAGCCGCGCCTCGCGGACGCCTCGGACGACGTCCTCGCTATCGCGGGCGCCCTGGAGTTCGAACTCGGCTACACCGCCTCCCGCCGCCGTGACACGGGCACCGCATGGCGGCACTGGGACAAAGCGCGTGAGATGGCCGACCGGCTGCCCGCCGACTACTTCCACCCGATCACCTCCTTCAGCCGGGCCATCATGGGTGCTCACGCGGTGACCGTCGCGGTCGAGCTGCATCAGGGCGGGGAGTCTGTGCGGCAGGCGGCAAGGGCGGACACGGCGGTCATCCGGTCGAAGCCGCGCCGGTCCCGGCACCGGATCGAGGAGGCGCGCGGCTACCACCTCGACAACCAGCCGGACGTCGCGATCGCCACCCTGGGGAAGGCGGCGGAGGCGGCGCCCGACACGATCCGCTACAACGGCTACGCGAAGCGGATCATCCTGGAAGAGGTCGAGTCGAAGCAGGCAGAGCGACGACGGCGCGCGTCGGAGCTTGCGGTGAAGATCGGCCTTCTCGCAGCGTAGGGACCGGATTCCGGTCCTCGGTCGCGTGTGGGCGCCTTTACGGTCACGGTGTGAGACGGGATCACCGTGACCGTAAAGGTGTGACATGCCACCCGAGACTGCCCCTCCCTCCAGCGCACTCGCCCTTCTGAGCCTGCCGCCCCACTCCGAGCTGACGCAGGCGCAGGCTCGGGGTGTCGCGTGTGTCTGGTGCGAGGCGCGGCTGGACACGGCGACGGCCGTGGACATCGGGGCGCAACGGCACAGCCACTACTCGACGTTCCCGCGCGCCTGCCGCGTCTGCGTCGTGAAGGCTGCCGATCAGACGCTCCGCGCGCACGTCGGCATGTGTGAGCAGTGCGTGGACGACACCGACCGCTGCGGGACCGCGACCGTCCTCCGGCAACTGGTCGAGGTGCACCGGTGACCGGCCCCGGCATCTACGGCTTCTGCACTTGGCACGACGCGTACGCCTACGGCGTGCGGGTGATCAGCCTCGTCAGGAAAGGCCGGGGTGTCACGTTCGTCCTGTACGCGTGCGGGAGCTGTCGGGACCTGTACGGCCTGACACCGCAGGCGGACCGGGCGTGACCGACCTCAGCTGTCTGTCCCCTCCGCGCGCGGTCGCCACCCGGTCCGGGCCGGAGTCCGGCCACGACGACTGCCGCCTCACCCAAGACATGCCGCTGCACATGCCACATCACCGGAACCCTTGAGGGAGACAACCCGTGGAGACCGAGACCACTTCACCGACCACCCCCGTCCACGCCTGCGCCGAGTGCGCGCAGTACGCCAAGGCCGCGAGGGAGGCGAGCGCGCGCGGTGACCACTCGGCCGCGATCGACAACCGTGTCCGCATCGCCACCCACGACACCGGCCACGCCGGTGCCCCCGCGCCCGAGGGTGCGTCGTGACCGTCCCCTGGAGCAATGAGCATGCGTGGGAGGTGCTGTGAACCCGGAGCGCGCCGCGGCGAGGCAACGTGTGCTGGACGAGCGGGAGTTGGTGATCCGGCGTTACCGGACGGGCGCCCCGCTCAGCGGGCTCGCGGAGGAGTACGGCGTCACCGCCGGCTGGTTGGGGAGGCGGTTCGACGAGTGGGGTGAGCAACGCCGGAACCTCGTCGAGGCGTTGCTCTACCGGCGGGCAGGCGCCCGCGTGTTCAAGGGGCGCGCCCGGCGCCGCAGCAGCACGGAAGTGCGGGCAGCGCGCGCGGAGTTCGTCAGCGCGGGGGAGAGCGTGGTGAGCCGGTACCGGCAGGGGGCGTCGGCGGCGGCTCTGGCCCGGGAGTTCCGGGTGAGCCCGACGTTCGTCGCGGAACGGCTGGCGGAATGGGAGGTCGTTCGGACCGCCGGGCCCACCCCGCAGACTCCCGCTCCGGAGCCTCACGGATGAGGCCGGGAGGGGACAGACGGCCCGTCGCCGTGCGCTACCCCCGAGAGCCGACGGCGGTAGCCGCACATCGGACACAGCCCCGCGCGCCTAAAGACAGGGCGTTGCCGGACCCTGAGTCAGAAGGCCCCTTCGCGTATTGCTCGCGAGGGGGCCTTCTGTTGGTGTCTGTCTTCTCAGCTCGCCGACTCCGCCGCGTGCGGGCTCAGTGCGCCCGCCGTCACCAACGCGATGATCACGATGCCGAGCGCCACGCGGTAGTACACGAACGGCATGAAGGACTTGGTGCTGATGAACTTCATGAACCAGGAGATGACCACGTAGCCGGAGACGAAGGCGATGCCGGTGGCGAAGAGGGTGGGGCCCCAGGCGACGTGGTCGTTCTCCAGGGCGTCCTTCGTTTCGAAGAGGCCGGAGGCGAGGACGGCGGGGATGGCGAGGAGGAAGGAGTAGCGGGCGGCGGCTTCGCGTCTGTAGCCCATGAAGAGGCCGCCGGTGATGGTGGCGCCGGAGCGGGAGACGCCGGGGATGAGGGCGCAGGCCTGGCAGAGGCCGAAGATGAGGCCGTCCTTGACGCCGAGGTTCTCCAGGGCCTTGCGCTGCTTGGGCGCGCGGTGCGGGCGGTCGGCCTCGTCGCGGGCCGCGAGCCGGTCGGCGACGCCCATGACGACGCCGATGACGATGAGCATCGTCGCGGTGATCCGAAGGTCGCGGAACGGCCCTTCGATCTGGTCCTTGAGCGTGAGGCCGAGGACGCCGATCGGGATGGAGCCGACGATGACGAGCCAGCCCATCTTCGCGTCGTGGTCCGAGCGCATCTCCTTCTTGAAGAGCGACATGAACCACGCCCCGATGATCCGCCCGATGTCCTTGCGGAAGTAGATCAGCACCGCCGCTTCCGTACCGATCTGCGTGATCGCCGTGAACGCGGCACCGGGGTCCTCCCAGCCGGAGAACGCCGCGGTGAGCCGCAGGTGCGCGCTGGAGGAGACGGG
>DATCQX010000258.1:0-3034 GCA_036569285.1 Streptomyces sp. | reverse complement strand
GCGATCACCACCATCGTCACGCTCATCAACCCCCCGGCCCCAACCCCCTGCACGGCCCGAGCCCCCACCAACTGCCCGATGGACTGGGCCGCGCCGCCCACGCCTTCGCCCTGATCGAAAAGGGCCTGAGCGGCTACGCGGTGAAGGCATAGGCTCCGGCCCATGCCCCCGGCCAAAAAACGCGCCCGCGCCTACGATCCCGCCAAGACCCGAGCCGCCGTCCTGGCCCAGCTGGCCCACCTGGACCAGGCCGCACGCACCCTCACGGAACCCCAGCTGAACCGCCCCACGAGGCTCGGCGACTGGACCGTCCGCGAACTCGTCGCGCACATCGGCATGGCCGTCACCGCGATCGGCCGTGCCCTGGCCCTCCCGGAACCCCCGAAGCAGGACGCCACCCTCCTGGACTGGCCTTTCGCGACGGCGGTCAACGCGGCGGCGATCGACGAGTTCACCCGCGAGCTGGCCGGGACGCCCACGGATCTGGACGCCATCGCCCGCGCCCTGGAAGACCAGCTCGACCGGCACCCCGCCACCCGCCTCCTCCGGACGAACGCCGGGGCGATGCCGCTGGCCGACTACCTGGTCACCCGCACGGTCGAACTGGCCGTCCACACGGACGACCTGAACGCGGCCCTCCCGGAAGCCGCCGTCCCCCACGACCGCCAGGCCCTCGCGGCGGCGACCCGCCTCCTGGCCGACGCGCTCGCGCACAAGGCCCCCGGAGGGTCGACGGAGGTGCGGATCCCGCCGTACGCGGTCGTGCAGTGCGTGGAGGGCCCGAGGCACACACGGGGTACCCCGCCGAACGTCGTCGAGACGGACCCGCTGACCTGGATCAGGCTGGCGACAGGCCGTGTGAGCTGGGAGGACGCCAAAAACGGAGCCGGCCTCACCGCCAGCGGCGAACGCGCCGACCTCGCCCCCTACCTCCCTTTGATGTCGTAGACCCCCAAGTCCCGAATGATGTGCGACACCTCACTCACCGGTACGGCAAACACCCCCCTCCGACCCCGCCCGCACCGCGTTGACCAGGGAAAACGCCCGAACATCCAACTACTGACCGGTATCCCCAATTCGGACCAGTGGTCGATCTCGCCTACACTCGGAGCCGTGCCACGTGGTGACGGTCGACTCAGTCATGATCTGCTCCCCGGTGAGAAGGGCCCCCAGGACGCCTGCGGCGTCTTCGGAGTCTGGGCTCCCGGCGAAGAGGTCGCCAAACTCACTTACTTCGGGCTGTACGCCCTCCAGCATCGGGGCCAGGAATCCGCGGGAATCGCGGTCAGCAACGGCTCCCAGATCCTCGTCTTCAAGGACATGGGGCTCGTCTCCCAGGTCTTCGACGAGACCTCCCTCGGCTCCCTCCAGGGTCATATCGCGGTCGGTCACGCCCGCTACTCGACCACCGGGGCCTCCACCTGGGAGAACGCCCAGCCGACGTTCCGTGCCACCGCGCACGGCTCGATCGCGCTCGGCCACAACGGCAACCTCGTCAACACCGCGCAGCTCGCGGAGATGGTCGCCGACCTCCCCAAGAAAGAGGGCGGCCGGACCCCCCGCGTCGCCGCCACGAACGACACCGACCTGCTGACGGCCCTGCTGGCCGCCCAGACGGACGACGAGGGCAACCCCCTGACCATCGAGGACGCCGCCCACGCGATCCTCCCCAAGGTCCGCGGCGCCTTCAGCCTCGTCTTCATGGACCAGCACACCCTCTACGCGGCCCGCGACCCGCAGGGCATCCGCCCGCTGGTCCTCGGCCGCCTGGAGCGCGGCTGGGTCGTCGCCTCGGAGACCGCCGCCCTCGACATCACGGGCGCCAGCTTCGTCCGCGAGATCGAACCCGGCGAGTTCATCGCGATCGACGAGAACGGTCTGCGCACCTCGCGATTCGCGGAAGCGAAGCCCAAGGGCTGCGTCTTCGAGTACGTGTACCTCGCGCGCCCGGACACCGACATCGCCGGCCGGAACGTCTACGCCTCCCGCGTCCAGATGGGCCGCATGCTGGCCAAGGAAGCCCCCGTCGAGGCCGACCTCGTCATAGCGACCCCGGAGTCCGGCACCCCCGCCGCGATCGGGTACGCCGAGGCGTCCGGCATCCCCTTCGGCAACGGCCTCGTCAAGAACGCCTACGTCGGCCGGACCTTCATCCAGCCCTCGCAGACCATCCGGCAGCTCGGCATCCGCCTCAAGCTGAACCCCCTCAAGGACGTCATCAAGGGCAAGCGCCTGGTCGTCGTGGACGACTCGATCGTCCGCGGCAACACCCAGCGCGCCCTGGTCCGCATGCTCCGCGAGGCGGGCGCCGCCGAGGTGCACATCCGGATCTCCTCCCCGCCGGTGAAGTGGCCCTGCTTCTTCGGCATCGACTTCGCGACCCGCGCCGAACTCATCGCCAACGGCATGACCGTCGACGAGATCGGGACGAGCCTCGGCGCCGACTCCCTGGCGTACATCTCCATCGACGGCATGATCGAGGCGACCACCATCGCCAAGCCGAACCTCTGCCGCGCCTGCTTCGACGGCGAGTACCCGATGGAGCTGCCGGACCCCGAGCTGCTCGGCAAGCAGCTCCTGGAGACCGAGCTGGCGGCAGGCACGGCGGCCCCCGCCGCTGTCGACGCGATCCGTCGCCCGTAAGCCTCCGCAGTACGACAGGAAAGTCACAGTCATGTCTGAGTCCCCGATTGCCGCAGGCGGCGCCAGCTACGCCTCCGCCGGCGTCGACATCGAGGCGGGCGACCGCGCCGTAGAACTCATGAAGGAGTGGGTGAAGAAGACGCAGCGCCCCGAGGTCCTCGGCGGCCTCGGCGGTTTCGCCGGCCTCTTCGACGCCTCCGCCCTCAAGGGGTACGACCGTCCCCTCCTCGCCTCCGCCACGGACGGCGTGGGCACGAAGGTCGACATCGCCCGCCGCCTCGGCGTCTACGACACGATCGGCCACGACCTGGTCGCCATGGTCATGGACGACATCGTGGTGTGCGGCGCCGAGCCGCTCTTCATGACCGACTACATCTGCGTCGGCAAGGTC
>DATCQX010000257.1:0-7653 GCA_036569285.1 Streptomyces sp. | reverse complement strand
CGCCCACACACCGAAACCACCCGAGCCAGTAGGCGCAACGCACCTAGCCACAACTGAGACGAAGGCGGAGACACGACGGCGGACGCTTGGGGCGGCGCAGCCGCCTTCTAGGGGCGCGGGGAACTGCGCGAACAACCACGACGAACCCGCACCCGCCCACACACCGAAACCACCCGAGCCAGTAGGCGCAACGCACCCAGCCACAGCTGAGACGAAGCCGAAGACACACCTGCGGACCCATGTGGCGGCGCAGCCGCCATTCAGGGGCGCGGGGAACTGCGCGAACGGCCACAACGGACCCGCAGCCACCCACACACCAAAACCACCCGAGCCAGCAGGCACTCGCCCGATGATTCGTAGAGGTCTCGTGGGCCTTGTTGAAAGGGGTTCCGGCGCCCCCTCCCAGAGGGCCAAGCAAGCGCTTAGACAATTGCGGTCAGGGTCACATCGCCATGGCCGTGACCTACGGCATACGGACGGGTAACTTCCAAACGTCAGCTGATACCGCGACGCCAATGGAGCCGTGATGCCCGAAGCCGTGATCGTGTCGACCGCCCGTTCGCCCATCGGGCGTGCCAACAAGGGGTCTCTGAAGGATCTGCGGCCGGACGACCTGACCGCGACGATCATCCAGGCCGCACTGGCGAAGGTCCCGGAACTGGACCCCCGGGACATCGACGACCTGATGCTGGGATGCGGGCTGCCCGGCGGAGAGCAGGGCTACAACCTGGGCCGGATCGTGGCCGTCCAGATGGGCATGGACCACCTGCCGGGCTGCACGATCACCCGCTACTGCTCATCCTCGCTCCAGACGAGCCGAATGGCCCTGCACGCGATCAAGGCGGGCGAGGGCGACGTCTTCATCTCGGCCGGCGTCGAGATGGTCTCCCGGTACAAGAAGGGCAGCTCGGACGGCCTGCCGGACACGACCAACCCCCTCTTCGCCGAGGCCCAGGCACGCACCGCGGAGGTCGCCCAGTCGACCGGCTCCACCTGGCACGACCCGCGTGAGGACGGCCTCGTCCCGGACCCGTACATCGCGATGGGCCAGACGGCGGAGAACCTGGCCCGGGTGTGGGGCGTGACCCGCCGGGAGATGGACGAGTTCGGCGTACGGTCGCAGAACCTCGCGGAGGAGGCCATCAAGAAGGGCTTCTGGGAGCGCGAGATCACCCCGGTGACCCTGCCGGACGGCACGGTCGTCTCCGCGGACGACGGCCCCCGCGCCGGCGTGACGCTGGAGGGCGTGGAGGGGCTGAAGCCGGTGTTCCGGCCCGACGGTCTGGTTACCGCCGGGAACTGCTGCCCCCTCAACGACGGCGCCGCCGCCGTCGTCATCATGTCGGACACGAAGGCCCGCGAGCTGGGCCTGACCCCGCTCGCACGGATCGTCTCCACCGGCGTCTCCGGCCTGTCGCCCGAGATCATGGGGCTCGGGCCCGTCGAGGCCAGCAAGCAGGCGCTGAAGCGGGCGGGCCTGGGCATCGGCGACATCGACCTCGTCGAGATCAACGAGGCGTTCGCGGCGCAGGTGATCCCCTCCTACCGCGACCTCGGCATCGACCTGGACCGGCTGAACGTGAACGGTGGCGCCATCGCCGTCGGCCACCCCTTCGGGATGACCGGCGCCCGGATCACCGGCACGCTGATCAACTCGCTCCAGTTCCACGACAAGCAGTTCGGTCTGGAGACGATGTGCGTGGGCGGCGGGCAGGGCATGGCGATGGTCATCGAGCGCCTCAGCTGAGCCCTGAGTAGCCGTCACGGCACTCGACGTCACCGATCGGCCCGGAGTTCGGGAACCACCCGAACTCCGGGCCGATTTGTGATCCAATCTCCCCCAGGATGTGACCTATCTCCCTGACTTGCACAATTCCGCAGCTCAGGGCCCTTCCACCCACCCCCTCCGGGCCCAAAGTCCTGTCCGTTTCGTGACGTTACGCACTGACAGCGGGCGAGTCCGCCCGCCAAGCTGAGGTAGGAAGTCGGGGGTCGACTTTGAACCGGGAGTACGTCAGTGAGCGCCTTGCCGATCGCCCTGCTGGTCACCACGGCCGCCACCGGCGCCGTGGGTGTCGCCGTCCTGCGCACCCTGCTGGCCCTGCGCCGCCAGGTGAAGGCGCTGAGCGCCCAGCTCGCGGAGAACCACGCCGCCCTCGCCCACGGTCTCGTACCCGCCGCGCGCAGCTCCGACACCGACGGGATACGTGCCGCCGTCGCGGAGGCGCTCGCGGAGGAGCGGGAGCGGGAGCTGGCGGAGGCCCGCGCGTTCTGGGCCGCCCAGGAGGCCCGCGACGTCACCGACGCGCCCTCCTTCCTCGGCCTGCCCGACAGCGAACTCTTCCTCCCCCGCCAGAGCGACTTCGCGGGCCTGGAGCCGGTGGCCGAGATCCCCTCGGACGCCGACGAGCTGACCACCGCGTCCGGCGACTCCCCCGAACTGGCCGCCGCCCGCCGCCGTCACCCCTCTCACCCCGACTTCGTCCCCGTCCAGTCCCCCGTCATGGGCGACCACGAGCGAACGGTGAGCACCCTGGAGGACCTGGCCGCGGGCCGAGTGGAACTGACGGACGTCCGCCCGGGCCCCCTCGGCACCCTCGACGTCTACGTCTTCGCCGACGGCACCACCCTGTGCATGACCCCGGGCCACAGAGAGACGGCAGAACGCCTGGCCGCCGCCCTGACCGCCGGCCACGCCCCGATCCTGCTCGGCGGCTCGGGCATCTCCGGCGCCTACACGCTCACGTTCGAGTGCGGCGAGGAGACGGTGTACATCCTGGCGGACAGGGTGATAGCGAGCTTGTAAGCGGAGGAAGCGGGGGCTTGTAACGGGGGGCGAGGGCAAGGCTTTTGCTTTTAGGGCCGCGGGGACGGCGGCCACTTGCAACCAACGACCAGCCCAAGTCCCTCAGGGGCGCGGGGAACTGCGCGACCAGCCACAACGGCGAGTCAGCCGCGAACGAACCTCAAGCCCCACCCCCTGTCGCGGCGGCCTCAAACCCCCGCCCTCTTCCGCGCCTCCTCCACCACCCGCACCGCCTCCTCCACCTCCCCCTCACTCCGCAACACCACAGCCAGATCATGCGCGGCAACAGTGATCTGATCGGCGACGGCGAACATCCCGGCGTCAGGCATCACACGAGCCTCGACCCCCGGCGCCTCCACCCCCTGGGCCCACCTGGACAACTCCTGGGCCAACCGCAAAGCCTCAGCGGCAGCGCCCCTCTGAAGGCGAGACTGCGGCGCCGCCCTCAACCGATCCGCAAACAAAACAACCGCGCGCAACAACGGCGTCGTATCCACCACGCCCGCGAGACTACGCCACCAGCCCCACCGACTCCCCGGGGACGGGACTGTTGCCAACGGACGAACCCTCAGGCACGGTGACTTGAAGGACCGGCTTACACCCGATCGCCCCCGGAGGCGCCGATGTCCCAACTCTTCTCCGAGGAGACCCACCGCAACCTGCTCGCCCGCATCCCCCACTGCACCGGCCGCGAAGTCTCGGACTGGCTGCGCACCGTCGCCGAAGGCCCCGCTCTCCGCTTCGAGGAGAAGGTCAGCTGGCTGCGCCACGAACACAATCTCGCGTACGGCCACGCGAAAGCCCTCATCCACGAGTACGACCTGAGGAGGGCCGCGCGCAATCTCCGCTAGCGCGACAGGCCCCACGGAGAAGCCCCGCACAGCGAAGGGCCCCGCGGCGCGAACCGCGGGGCCCTCTCGGGTACTACGGGTACTACGGCGCCCGGAAGGCGCCAGGGCCGTCGGAGACTAGTCGTCCCCGCCCTGGAGGATCGCCAGGAGCCGCAGGAACTCCATGTAGATCCAGACGAGGGTCATGGTGAGCCCGAAGGCCGCCAGCCACGCCTCCTCGCGGGGCGCGCCGTACGCGATGCCGTCCTCGACCTGCTTGAAGTCCAGCGCGAGGAAGCACGCGCCGAGCAGGATGCCGATGATCCCGAAGACGATGCCGAGCCCGCCGCTGCGGAAGCCGAGGCCGTCACCGCCGCCGAAGACGGAGAACAGCAGGTTGATCGCCATCAGCAGGACGAAGCCGAGCGCGGCGGCCATGACGAAGCCGTAGAACCGGCGGTTGACGCGGATCCAGCCGGCCTTGTAGGCGACGAGGACACCGGCGGAGACGGCCATCGTGCCGAGTACCGCCTGCGTGACGACACCGGCGGAGATGTACGTCGACACCGCCGCCGAGATGACGCCGAGGAAGACACCCTCGAACGCGGCGTACGCCAGGATCAGGGCGGGCGCAGGACGCTGCTTGAAGGACTGGACGAGCGCCAGCACCATCGCGACGAGGCCGGCGCCGACGGCGATGCCGTACGACTTGTTGAGGTTGGACTCGTCCACCGGCAGCAGGAGCCACGCGAGGACGGCCGTCACGACGACCGTGCCGAGCGTCATCGCGGTGCGGGAGACGACGTCGTCCATCGTCATCGCGCCGGAGGCGGCCTGCGGCGGGGCGCCTTGCTGGGTCTGCTGGGCGTACGGGTTCGTCGCGTAGGGGTTACCCGCCTGCTGGGCATACGGGTTCGCCTGCGTGGCGACAGCGGGTCCCCCGGCCTGCGGCGTGGCGTTGAAGCCCGCGTAGCCGTTGTCGCGGCTGAAGCCCCGTCGCGAGAAGACCGGGTTTCTGCTCCTCATTTCACTCCTCCATGGCCGCCTCGCGCGGCCTTGGCATCAAGAGTAATGGAACGGCAAAAGATTGACCCTAGTGCTTGAGGAGGATCTTTCTCCGCCGTGGTTGCGCCAACACGCTACGCCGCTCGGTGATTCCCTGGCTGGTCAGGGACCATTCATGACCAAGTCGCGACACGTCCGGAACCGGGGGGAGACCGTCCGCTTATCCACCCCGTACAACTTCAGTACGG
The DNA here is from genome assembly GCA_036569285.1 of Streptomyces sp. GTDB lineage: Bacteria > Actinomycetota > Actinomycetes > Streptomycetales > Streptomycetaceae > Streptomyces. Next base: position 2,764 of record DATCQX010000257.1, on the reverse strand, counting down.
GAACCCGGTGTACCCCTCGGCCAGTTCCGCGCCCGCCGCGCGGGACTCCGCGATCCGGTCCAGGCGCGCGAGCTGGAGGCGGTCGTCGAAGGGATCCGCGTCCGCCGCGCGGTGCAGCATCGTCGTCATGTCGTAGGAGAAACGCTCCGCCTGCCAGACCCGGCGCAGGCAGTCCTCCGAGTAGGTGTCGAGGAGGTCGGTCGAGCCGGTCTGCTGTTCGTGCGTGATGGCCTTCGCCAGGGTGACGACGTCGCCGACCGCGAGGTTGAGTCCCTTGGCGCCGGTCGGGGGGACGATGTGCGCGGCGTCCCCGGCGAGGAAGAGGCGGCCGTGGCGCATGGGCTCGTGGACGTAGGAGCGCATGGGGGTGACGGACTTCTGGGTGATGGGGCCGCGCTGGAGGGTCCAGTCGTCGTCCGTCTCGAAGCGGCGGTCGAGTTCGGCCCAGATCTCGTCGTCCGTCCAGCTCTGCGCGTCCGTGCCGGCCGGGACCTGAAGGTAGAGGCGGGAGACTGAGAGGGAGCGCATGGACAGGAGCGCGAAGCCGCGGTCGTGGCGGGCGTAGACGAGTTCGTCGTGGGACGGCGGGACGTCCGCGAGGATGCCGAGCCAGGCGTAGGGGTAGGTCCGCTCGAAGGTGCGGGAGAGCTTCTCGGGGATCGCGCGCCGGGCGACGCCCCAGGAGCCGTCGCAGCCGACGACGTAGTCGCACTCCAGAGTCTCCTCGACGCCGCCGCGCGTGAAGCGCACGCGCGGGCGCGCGCTTTCCGCGTCCTCGACGGCGAGGGCTTCCGTTTCGAACAGAAGCGGTCCGCCGTCGGCGAGCTGGAGGGCTATGAGGTCCTTGCAGACCTCGGTCTGGGCGTAGACGGTGACGGACTTGCCGCCGGTGAGGCCGGGGAAGTCGACGCGGTGGCGCCTGCGCGCGTAGCGCAGCTCTATGCCGTCGTGCCGCAGTCCCTCCCGGTCGAGCCGCTGCGCCGCCCCGGCCGCGCGCAGCACGTCCACGGTCCCCTGCTCCAGGATCCCGGCGCGCTGACGGTGCTCGACGTACTCGCGGTCGCGGCTCTCCAGGACGACGGAGTCGATGCCGGCGTTGTGCAGGAGCCGGGCGAGGAGGAGGCCGGCGGGGCCGGCGCCGATGATGCCGACGGTGGTGCGCATCGAGCGTTCCCTTCAGGAGCCGAGAGGCGTTCGCATCTACTGGTGTTCGCCTGGTGAAGTTTTCTTCACTTATCTCTGCCGATGAGTCTGCGCCCGCGTTCAAGCAGTGTCAACGGTCGCGAGGGAGTGCCGCCGATGCCCCGATGGTCGGCGCAGTCAACTGGGGTGGACATAACGTCAACAAGGGGGACGGAAGTGCCCAGAACCGGACTTGAACCGGTACGCCCGCTTCGGGGCAGCGAGGTTTAAGCTCGCCGTGTCTGCATTCCACCATCTGGGCTGGCCAAGGGCTCCGTGTCGTCGCGACCCGAGCCTATCGGGACGCCATTCCCCAACAACGGCCGGGGGAACCGATGTTGTCTTATTTTATTGATGTCTGAGGGAGCATCAGACCACGGAACAGGCCATCCGCACTTGCCAATAGCCTGACCGGCGATCACCGCGCGTGTCCGGGGAATGACGGAATTTCACCGCCTGAACAAGGGCGCTCCACCGGTTCTCGACAAGCGCGCTCCAACGCACACCGTGTTCTCACCGTCACCTCCGGTGTCAGGGTTCGGTGTCAGGGTCGGGGGTCATACCCAGGTATGACAACACCGCCTTCAGTCACACCGAAGTCTGGTGCCGGAAGCCGCACCGGAGGGTGACTACAACGACGGGGTGCGCCGCCGACGATGGACGAGTCCAGTCCCCGGCCCCAGGAGCGCCTTCCGTGACCACCACCCCCCTCGCAGCTCGGCCCACCGCCGCCGTGGCCGCCCGAGCCACGGATCTGTCGAAGATCTACGGCCAGGGCGAAACCCGGGTGGTCGCCCTGGACAGCGTCTCCGTGGACTTCCAGCAGGCCCAGTTCACCGCGATCATGGGCCCCTCGGGCTCCGGCAAGTCGACGCTCATGCACTGCGTCGCCGGCCTCGACACCTTCTCCTCCGGCTCGGTCCGCATCGGCGACACCGAACTGGGCTCCCTGAAGGACAAGCAGCTCACGAAGCTCCGCCGGGACAAGATCGGCTTCATCTTCCAGGCGTTCAACCTGCTCCCGACGCTGACGGCGCTGGAGAACATCACGCTGCCGATGGACATCGCAGGCCGGAAACCCGACAAGCAATGGCTGGAAACGGTCATCTCGATGGTCGGTCTGTCGGGGCGTCTCAGCCACCGCCCGTCCCAGCTCTCCGGCGGCCAGCAGCAGCGCGTCGCCGTGGCCCGCGCGCTCGCCTCCCGCCCCGACATCGTCTTCGGCGACGAACCGACCGGAAACCTCGACTCCCGCTCCGGCTCCGAAGTCCTGGGCTTCCTGCGCAACTCCGTCCGGGAGCTGGGCCAGACGGTCGTGATGGTGACCCACGACCCGGTCGCCGCCTCCTACGCGGACCGCGTGATCTTCCTGGCGGACGGCAGGGTCGTGGATGAGATGTACGACCCGACGGCCGACGGCGTCCTGGACCTGATGAAGCAATTCGATGCGAAGGGCCGTACCAGCTGATGTTCCGCACAGCCCTGCGCAACGTCCTCGCGCACAAGGCCCGCCTCCTGATGACCGTCCTCGCGGTCATGCTGGGCGTCGCCTTCGTCTCCGGGACCCTCGTCTTCACCAACA
>DATCQX010000256.1:0-10433 GCA_036569285.1 Streptomyces sp. | reverse complement strand
GGTGGGTGGGGGCCAGTCCTGGGGGTGGCTCTCACCGGGTTCTCATGGGGATCGCTCAGGGTTGTACGGGTATGACGGGTCGGCGGGCCGGGTGTGCGGCAGGTATGGCCTGAGCGGGCCGCAGGTACTACGGGTACTACGGGCCTCCCTGGGTACTACGGGTATCCCTCGCCGCCCGTCCTCCCCAGCGCCCTGTCCCGTGCCCTCGTGAACGCCCCGTAGGGGTCGCGGTCGGGGTAGGACCAGGGGCGGGTGGTGGCGTGGTCGGCGATGCGCTGGAAGAGGGCGGACGCCTCGACGGGGCGGCCGGCGCAGACTTTGGCGTGGGCGAGGTAGTTGAGGTCGAGGAGGCGGCGGGGGTGGCCCTCGTGCTCCCACTCGACCCACCAGTCGTACGCGGCCTTCATCACCTCGCGGGCGCGGCCGTCGGCCCAGTGCCCGGAGGCGGCCGGTTCGGCGGGCAGGTGCCCGCGGGCGGCCAGCACGCGGTAGCGCTCGGCGTGCGCGACGACCGGGAGGATCGCGAGCGGCGAGTCGGCGGGTGCCTGTTCGGCGGCCCAGGCGGCGAAGTCGTACACCTCGTGCAGTGGGTCGGGCCCGGCGTCCGCACGGCGTTCGGCGAGCCGGGCGACCATCAGGTGGTGGGCCTGGTGGTGGTCGGGATGCCGGGCGCGGACCTCCTCGAAGAGCCGGACCGCCGCGCCGGCGTCGTCCCCGTCCAGCCGGAGCAGGCCGAGCCAGGGTGTGGGGTCGGCGGGGTTCAGGCGGGCGGCGGCGTGGCAGGCCGCTCGGGCGTCGTCCGCGTGGGTCCCACCGCGCAGGGTGCGGCGGACGAGGGACAGGGCGAGCAGGGTCGCGGCGTCCGCGTTGTCCGGTTCGGCGGTGAGCCACTCCGTGGCGAGGGAGACGGCCTGGGGTTCCAGCGCGAGGGTGGCGACGCGGTGGCCACGGCGGTCCCAGTCGTCGCCGGTGCGGGCGAGGAGGGCGCCGGCCGCTTGTCTGCGGCCCTGCGCCAACGCGGCGCGGGCGACGCCGAGTTCACAGTCGTCGAGGGCGGCGTCGAGGGTTCGGGGTCCGGATTCGCGACCGGGAACCGGGGAGGGCGGGGGTGGGGGCACCGCGGGATTTCCTCGTCCTCCTGGCGCGACACGGGTTGCCGTCGGCCTGCGATCGACCGATCACGCACAGCAAACCCCTAGGCAGCACTCAGCGTCAAGGGCCGACGGGACATGACACGTATCAAGTGGCTCCCGGCACAGGGGACTTGGCGGGGCCACCGACGAGGCCGGAGGGCTGGTCGGAGGAGGTGTGGGGCGCGTGGCACACAGAGGGTGTGTGGCGTGAACGTGACGGAGGTGTGGCGTACGCCATGGCGCGGCGGGGCGGCGCGGCCCACGATGTCGGTACGGCCCTATCCCCCCGTGCGCTTTGCATCGCGTTGCTTCCGGGCGGGGTCACGGCCGGCGTCGAAACCCCCGCCCCGGGGTACCCGTAGGGGTCGTTCCACGCATCCCGGGAACGGTCGTAGCCCTTCAGCGCTACAGTCGGCCCACGACAACCGTGGCCCGACCGGACGATCATCGAGGTACGCAGCGTGTCGGTTCTGGTTCTGACTCTCGCCGTGAGTGCCGCCTGTTGTCTGGGCTTCGGGTTCGTGCTCCAGCAGCAGGCCGCGCAGAAGGCTCCGCTCGGCGATTTCCTCTCGCCGCGGCTGCTGCTCGACCTCGTGCGGGTGCCGCGCTGGGTCGGCGGGCTCGGGCTGATGATCGCCGGGATGGTGCTGGGAGCCGTGGCGCTCGGGCGGGGTGAGGTGTCCCTCGTCGAGCCGCTGCTCGCGACGAACCTCCTCTTCGCGCTCGCCCTCTCCCGCCGCTGCACCCGGCAGCCCCTCGGGTGGCAGGGGTGGACCGGGCTCGGACTGCTCGCGGGCGGGGTGACCGCGTTCATCGTCGCCGGTGAGCCTCGGGGCGGGCACGCCGTGAGCGATCCTCTGCGGCACTGGCTGATCATCGGCGCGATGGTCGGGCTCGCGCTGCTGCTGACGACGTACGCGAAGCGGTCGCGGCTCAGTTCGGGGCCCGTGCTGCTCGCGTTGGCCGCGGGGCTGCTCTACGGCGTCCAGGACGCGTTGACGCGGGTCAGCGGGGAGCGGTTCTCCTCCGGAGGGCTCACCGAACTGCTCACCGGGTGGCAGCCGTACGGGGTGCTCGTGCTCGGGGTGAGCGGGCTGGTGCTCGTCCAGAGCGCGTTCGAGACGGCTCCGCTGCGGATGTCCCTGCCCGCGCTGACCGCCGCGCAGCCCCTCGCCGGGATCATCTGCGGGGTGGGGTTCCTGGGGGACCGGCTGCGGACGGACACGGGAGCGTTGGCCTGGGAGGCCTCCGGGCTGGCCGCGATCGTCGTCGGGATCGTGCTGCTGGGATTGCATCCGGCCATGCCGCGCGGGGTGGCGGTGGGGGAAGGTGTGCGGGATCTTCAGCCTCGGTGAGGCGTTCCTCGGCGGAGGGGGGTGCCTCTTCAGGTCGTCCCACGTGTGCGGCAAGGTGGAGACCCCAGTGGAGAGAGGTCACCTTGAACCCTGCCGACGAGATCCTCGACATCGTCGACGAATCCGACACCGTCGTCGGGCAGTCCCCTCGCGGCGAGGCATACGCCCTCGGCCTCCGGCACCGCTGCGTGTTCATCGAGGCCCGCGACGCCGAGGGACGACTGTTCGTGCACCGCCGGACCCCCACCAAGCTGGTGTTCCCCTCCCTCTACGACATGTACGTCGGCGGAGTCGTCGGAGCCGGAGAGTCGTACGACGAGGCCGCGTTGCGGGAGGCCGAGGAGGAACTGGGGGTGAGCGGCCTGCCCCAGCCGGAGTTCCTGTTCAAGTTCCTCTACGAGAACGGCACGGGACTGAGCTGGTGGTCCGCAGTGTACCAGGTGCGGTGCGAACTGCCGGTCCACCCTCAGGTCGAGGAGGTCGAGTGGCACGCGTTCCTCTCCGAGGAGGAGATCGAGAACCGCCTCACGGAGTGGACGTGGGTACCGGACGGGATGGCCGCCTACGAGCGGCTCAGGGAGTTCCGGCGCCGTAGCGGCCCCCGCTGACAGCGCCCCCTTCCCGCCCGCCCGGTAGGGTCCTGGGTGTGATCGGTTTTGTTCGGAACGTTCGCCTGTGGTTCGCGCCGGAGTTGGTGCGGAGGGAGGGGAAGACTCCGGACTATCGGTTTTCGCTGGCCAATGAGCGGACGTTTCTCGCGTGGTTGCGTACGTCGATGGCGCTGGTGGGGGGCGGGTTCGCGGTTGATCAGTTTCTTCCCGATCTCCCGTGGGGGTGGCGTGTCGGGCTTGCTCTCGCGTTGCTCGTCGCGGGAGTCCTGTGTGCTGTGCGGGCGGTGAATCACTGGGTGCGGTGCGAGCGGGCCATGCGGAGGGGGGAGGATCTGCCGGCGTCCCGTTTTCCCGCGGTGCTGAGTCTGGTCGTCGCTGTGGTCGCGGTGGCGATGGTGGTGGTTGTGCTTCTGGGGTGGCACAAGTGACCCCGGGGGACGGTCCCGCCGACCACACGCTCCACACTGACGCCCCCGACCCCGTCGTCCGCGACCCCGGTCTCCAGCCCGAGCGCACCCGGCTGGCCTGGCGCCGCACCACGCTCGCGGGGACCGTCGTCGCCGTTCTCGCGATGAAGACGGCGCTGCATGGGGGTCTCTCCCCCGCCGGAGTGGCCGTCTGTGCGGTGTGCGGCGGGCTGTGGCTGGCTCTTCTGACGGTCGCCCACCGCCGGATAGTCACCCTCGCGTCCGCCCACCAGCCACCGGTCCTGTCCCCCCGCCTGGCCGCCGCGGCGGTGCTGTGCACGATCGCCACGGCGGTCTGTGCGGCGGTCCTGGTGGTGACGTGAACCGGGCCCCTCAGGAACCCCCTTCGGCCTCCCACTCCACCGTCACCACGATCTTCCCGCGAGTCCGCCCCTCCTGGTTCAGCCGGTACGCTTCCCCCGCCCTCTCCAGCGGAAACGTCTCGGAGACGTGGACGGACACCGCCCCCTGCTCGACGAGTTCGACAAGCCGGGTGAGGTCTGTCGCGTCGGGGCGGACCCAGAAATACCGGCCGCCGTAGCCGAGGACGTCCCCGTCGGCGATGGACGCGAGACGGCCCTCCGGCGTCAGCACGTTGACAGAGGCCTTCAGGGCGTCACCCCCGACCGTGTCGAACGCCGCGTCGACCCCTTCGGGAGCGAGCCCGCGGACGCGGTCGACGAGCCCTTCCCCGTACGTCACGGGTTCACCCCCGAGGGAGCGGACGAAATCGTGGTTGCGCTCGCTGGCCGTGCCGAGGACGCGGCACCCGAGGTGGTGCCCGATCTGGACGGCGAGGGACCCCACACCGCCCGCGGCCGCGTGGACGAGGATGGTCTCGCCGCGGCGTACGGAGAGCGCGTGGACGAGGCCCTGGTAGGCCGTGAGACCGGCGAGGGGAAGGCCCGCGGCCTCCTCGAAGGAGAGGTTGCGCGGCTTGCGGGCGAGCGTGCGGACGGGCGCGGCGACGTACTCGGCGAAGGTGCCCCGGGAGAGGAAGTCCTCCCGGACGTAGCCGACGACCTCGTCCCCGACGGCGAACTCGGTGACCGAGACGCCCGGCTGGACGACGACGCCCGAGACGTCCCACCCCGGGATGACCGGGAACACCGGGTCGATGATCCCGTCGAGGTACCCCTCACGGGCCTTCCAGTCGACGGGGTTGACGGCGGCGGCCCGCACCTTGACCAGCACCGCGTCGGGGCCGACCTTCGGATCGCGCACCTCGCCGTACTCGAACACCTCGGGTCCGCCGTACCGGCTGTAGCTGATGGCCTTCATTCCTCCGACACTCCGGGCTGACCCGGCGCCACGCAAGCCGAGCGGACCGATATACGCCATATGGGCCGTTTGCATGGGATTCTGAGAGAAGCATTTTCCCGTCTCGGGAAACCCCCAGCCTCACAAGGTGAGCACCATGAGCGTTCTGCACCAGGAACACCCGACCCACACCCACGCGCACGGCCCCGACTGCGGCCACCCGGAGGTCCCGCACGGCGACCACGTCGACTACGCGCACGACGGCCACCTGCACCGCGCGCACGACGACCACTGGGACGAGTGCGAGCCCGGCGACCACGTGACGCACGACGGGCACGACCACCGGCACGACGAAACCTGCGGCCACGCGCGCGTGCAGCACGGCGACCACGTGGACTACGTGCACGACGGCCACCGCCACGCCGAGCACGACGGTCACTACGACGACCACTGACACTCGGCGTCGGCCGGCCTCTGGCACACGGCACTGACAACCGGCGCTGCCGAACGGCCGGAAAACGCCCCTCACGGCTCCCTGCGACACCCCGCGGGGAGCCGTTTCCATGCCGTCCCCTAACGTGGCCCAGGTCACTTCAGCGCCCCGCACTGGACGACATACCGACCGGTCGGCATCATGTGACCCACGTCCACCGTCGCACGCAGTCAGGAGCGCCCATGAGCACCGATCATCCCCCCGGGCTCGACCTCGACCGGCTGAGCGCCCTGCTGGAGCGCGAGCTGCCCGGCCTGGTGACGGGACCGCTGTCGGGGCAGCTGATCGAGGGCGGGCGCTCGAACCTGACGTACACCGTGTCGGACGGCGCGCGGAAGTGGGTCGTCCGGCGGCCCCCGCTGGGGCACGTGCTGGCCACCGCGCACGACATGCGGCGCGAGCACCGGGTGATCGACGCGCTGTACCACGGGACGGCTGTGCCGGTGCCGGGTCCGGTGCTGCTGTGCGAGGACGAGGAGGTGCTGGGGGCGCCGTTCTACGTCATGGAGTTCGTCGAGGGGACGCCGTACCGCACCGCCGAGGAACTGGCCGTCCTCGGCGCCGAGCGGACGCGGGGTGCGCTGCTGTCGCTGGTGGACACGCTCGTCGAACTGCACCACGTGGACCCCGCGGAGGTCGGTCTCGCCGACTTCGGGCGCCCCGAGGGCTTCCTGGACCGCCAGCTGCGGCGCTGGGGCAAGCAGCTCGACGCCTCCCGCAACCGCGAGCTGGCGGGCATCGACGAACTGCACTCGACGCTCGGCCGGAACCTGCCGTCCTCCCCGGAGCCGGCGATCGTGCACGGCGACTACCGGCTCGACAATGTGCTCATCGGACCGGACGACCGAATCAAGGCGATTCTCGACTGGGAGATGTCCACTCTCGGTGACCCGCTGACCGATCTGGGCCTCCTGGTGATGTACAGCGTGCCCCTGAAGATGCCCGACTCGCCGGTCACGACGACCGCGGCGGCCCCCGGGCACCCCTCCCCCGCCGAGCTGATCGAGCGGTACGCGCAACGCTCCGGGCGGGACGTCTCGGACGTGTCCTGGTACACGGCGTTCGCCTGGTTCAAGCTCGCCGTGATCCTCGAAGGCATCCACTACCGCTACACCCTCGGCCAGACGGTCGGGCGGGGCTTCGACCGGATCGGCGAGCTCGTCCCCGTCTTCATCGAGCACGGACTGACCACTCTCCAGGAAGGCTGACCGGCATGGACTTCGCGTTCGACGCGCGCACGGAGGAACTGCGCGGGCGCCTGCTCGCCTTCATGGACGAGTACGTCTACCCCGCGGAGGCCCTCGCGGAGGAGCAGCGCGCCGCTCTGGCGTCCCCGTGGGACACCCCGGCCGTCGTGGACGAGCTGAAGGCCGAGGCGCGCCGACAGGGCCTGTGGAACCTCTTCCTGCCCGACGAGGAGTACGGCGCCGGCCTCACGAACCTCCAGTACGCGCCGCTCGCCGAGATCACCGGCCGCTCCCCGCAGCTCGCACCGACCGCCTTGAACTGTTCGGCGCCGGACACGGGCAACATGGAGGTCCTCGCGCAGTTCGGGGACGAGGCGCAGAAGAAGCAGTGGCTGGAGCCGCTGCTCGCCGGTGAGATCCGCTCCGCGTTCGCGATGACGGAGCCGGAGGTGGCCTCATCGGACGCCACGAACATCACGACGTTCATCGAGCGGGACGGCGACGACTACCTGGTCACGGGCCGCAAGTGGTACATCTCCGGGGCGATGAACCCGGCCTGCAAGATCTTCGTCGTGATGGGGAAGACCGACCCCGACGGGCCGGACATCCGGCGTCAGCAGTCGATGATCCTCGTGCCGCGCGACACGCCGGGGGTGACCGTCGAGCGGGCCATGAAGGTGTTCGGGTACGAGGACCACTACCACGGCGGCCACGCCGAGGTGATCTTCGACCACGCGCGCGTGCCCGCAGCGAACCTGATCGGCGAGGAGGGCGGCGGGTTCGCGATCGCCCAGGCGCGGCTCGGTCCGGGCCGCATCCACCACTGCATGCGGCTCATCGGGATGGCCGAGCGCGCCATCGAGCTGATGTGCCGCCGGGCGGTCTCCCGGGAGGCGTTCGGGAAGGCGCTGGCCCAGCAGGGCGTCGTCCACAACTGGATCGCGGACGCGCGCGTGACGGTCGAGCAGTTGCGGCTGCTCGTGCTGAAGACGGCGTGGCTGATGGACACCGTCGGCAACCGGGGCGCGCACTCGGAGATCCAGGCGATCAAGATCGCGACGCCCCGCGCGGTCGTCGACATCATCGACCGGGCGATCCAGCTGCACGGCGCGGGCGGGCTGAGCCAGGACTTCCTGCTGGCCGAGCTGTACGCGGGCGCGCGCACGCTGATGATCGCGGACGGGCCGGACGAGGTGCACCAGCGGTCGCTGGCGCGGCGGGAGCTGAAGAAGTACGCGTAGGGAGGGACGTGTAAGGGGCGGTCGTCCATGGCGACCGCCCCTTACACATGTGCTCCTGTCAGGGCCGCAGCGCCCTCAGCAGCAGGTCCGCCAGGTGGTCGGCGACCTCCTGGGGGGTGAGGCTGCCGTCCGTCCGGTACCACGTCGGCAGGTGGTGGACCGAGCCGAAGTGGTAGTCGACGACCAGGTCGGCCGGGGTCGCCCTGGAGAAGACGCCCGCTTCCTGGCCCTCCTCCACCAGCGCGCGGAACCGCTCGTGGTAGTGCCGGCGCTCCGCGCGGACCTGCTTGTACTTCTCGGGGCTCAGGTGGTGCATCGAGCGGAAGAAGATCGCGGCGTCGTCGAGGCTCTCGATGGTCGTGACGACGACGTCGGCCGCCGCCGCGCGCAGCCGCTGCTCGACCGGCTCGTCGGCGTTCGCGAAGGCGTCCAGGCGTTCCTGCTGGACGCGCAGCACGCGCGCGTAGACCTCGTGGAGGAGGTCGTCCTTGGAGCCGAAGTAGTGGTAGAGGGCGCCTTTGGTGACGCCGGCCGCCTCGACGATCTCCTGGACCGAGGTGCGGTCGTAACCCCGCTCGGCGAAGAGCCGGGTGGCGGCGGCGAGGAGCCGCTGGGGGACGGGCGTACCGTCGCCGTCCGTCGTCCTGGGCACAGCCGCCACCTGCCTTTCCTGGGGTCAGTCGTTGTTCGCGGTGCGGGAACGCAGTTCCCGACGCAGGATCTTCCCACTTGCCGTCTTGGGGAGGTCGGGCAGGATCTCCACCTGCCTCGGGTATTTGTAGGCGGCCAGTTTCTCCTTGCAGTGGGCGGCCAGGTCGTCGGGTGTCGTGTCGGCGCCGGGGCGCAGGCTGATGTAGGCCCGTACGGTCTCGCCGCGGTACTCGTCGGGCACGCCCACGACGGCCGCCTCGCGGACCGCCGGGTGCGTGTACAGGACGTCCTCGACCTCGCGCGGCCACACCTTGAACCCGGACGCGTTGATCATGTCTTTCTTGCGGTCGACGACGTACAGCCACCCCTGTTCGTCCATGAACCCGATGTCCCCGGTACGCAGTTCCCCGCCGGGGAACGTCTCCGCGGTCGCCTCGGGCCGCCGCCAGTACCCCGGCACGACCTGCGGCCCGCGCACGACGATCTCCCCGTGCTCCCCGAACGGCACCTCGGCGCCGTCGTCGTCGAGGACGCGGACGACGGTGCCGGGGCTCGGCAGGCCGACGGCGAGCGTCCCGGAGACCGGGTCGACGGGCGCCTCGTGCTGGGGCGGCACGGAGGCGCAGGGGGCCGTGCACTCGGTGAGGCCGTAGCCGTTGCGGATGTACGGTCCGAAGCCCGCCCGGAACTTCTCGACCAGGGCCGGGGGCAGCGGCGCACCGCCGGAGCTGATGGTGGCGAAGGACGCGAAGTGCTCCGGGGACGCGCCGGGGTGCGCGGCGAGGGCCATGAACGCCGTGGAGGGGCCGACGGTGTAGTGCGGGCGGTGCTCGGTGAACGCGTCGAGGACGACGCCGGGTTCGAAGCGGTACGTGAGGACGAGGGTGCCGGCGCTGCTGAGGCAGGCGCCGAGTTCGCAGACCATGCCGGTGATGTGGAACAGGGGCGCGAGGGCGTAGTACACGGGCGCGTCGGGCAGGTTCAGCCAGGTGCGCTGCCGGTCGGACTGGGACATCAGGTTGGCGTGCGTGTTGGTGGCGCCCTTGGGGGCGCCGCTGGTGCCGGAGGTGTAGCTGATCAGGCCGATGCCGTCGGGGGTGAGTGTGCGCTCACCGGGGGCGGTGCCGCCGCGCCGGGCGACCTCGACAAGGTCGTCCGCGTCGTCTGCGGGACGCGGCTCGAACTTCAGCACGCGCGCGTCGTCGCGAGTTTGGAAATCCAACTCACTCGCCGTGAGGGCGAAGCGGACCGGCGAGTCGGCCGCCGTCTCGCGCAGGTAGGCCTCCCACGCGCGGTCGGCGCAGATCAGCACCGCGACCTCGGCGTCCCGCAGGACGTGCGCGACCTCTCCCGACTTGTACATCGGGTTGACGGGGACGACGACGGCGCCGGCCTTCCACGCTCCGAGCAGGGCGATGACGAAGTGCGGGGAGTTCTGGAGGACGACAGCGACGCGTTCGCCGTGCGCGAGGCCGCGGTCGGCGAGGTGGGCGGCGACGGAGTCGGTGAGGGCGTCGACCTCGGCGTAGCTGAGGCGGCCGTCGAAGTAGGTGAGGAACGTGCGCTCGGGGACCGTGCGGGCTGCGTCGCGCAGGGCGTGGACCATCGAGTCGGGCGGGGTGAGGGGGGCGCGCTGGGCGTCGTTCAGGAGGGCCAGCCAGGGCTGGTCGGCGTAGCCGGTCACTGCGCGGCCTCCCACTTCTGCTGGAGGCGGTTCATGGTGGTGAGCCAGCCGTCGGGGTCGGTGGCGCGGCCCTGGTAGAAGGCGGCGACCTCGGGGTGCGGGAGGATCAGGAAGCGGTCGTCCTCGATGCCGCGCATGAGGGCCTCGGCGACGTCCTCGGGGTCGATCGCGGTCGGCCTCAGGACCAGGTCGCCCGCGCTGCCGGACGCGTCCAGCATGTCGGTGCGCACGCCCTGGGGGCAGATCGCGTGGACCTTGAGGCCGCGGTGGCGGTAGGTCAGCGAGAGCCACTCCGCGAAGGCGTAGGCGCCGTGCTTGGTGACGCTGTAGGGGGCGGCGCCGATCATGGTG
>DATCQX010000255.1:0-27174 GCA_036569285.1 Streptomyces sp. | reverse complement strand
TGGACACCGTCGTCCTGTCCGCGCCGACCGAGAACGAAGCCCGGGACGCCTTCGAGGAACTGGGCGGCGACACCTGGGCGCGTCCCGTCGTCGGCACCGGCGGCAACGACACCTTCCACGTCAACAGTCTGGAGCGGCTCGACGAGGCCACCGCCTACTACGCCGGGCAGGACACGGACTGGATGCTGTCGCGCGACGCGGGGAACGTCACCGCCGACGGGCTGCGCCACCAGTTCCGCGTCTTCGTCCTCGGCGGGCGGATCGTGCACGCCCGCGAGCACCTCCAGCCCGAGGACGACACGCCCTGCAACACCTGCCGGGGCGCGACGCCCGTCCACCTGGGCGCACAGGGGCTGCCGCCCCGCCTCGCCGAGCTGGCGATCGCCGCGACCGCCTCGGTGGGGCTGCCGTTCGCCGGGGTCGACCTCGCGGTCGAGAACGGCGGCGTCGTCTTCGAGGTCAACGTCCAGCCCGCCTTCGTCGAGGGCGAACTCCCGCTGGTGGCCGTCCCGTACATCGAGGCCCACCTCGAAGAGCTCGCCCTCGCGGGGCCCCGCGCCACGCGGGTGTCCTGCGCGCGGGGAGACAAGCTCCCGTCCCGGTGACGTGACATGACGGCCGGAGCACCCGACCGACGTGCTCCGCCCTGACCGTCACCGGGACGGGGTCCAACAGCCCTGTACACGCGGGCTGCCAGGCCACCCACGGCACAACGCGGCGGCCCGGCCGGGGAGTCGGACCCCGGCCGGGCCGCCGTTCGTGTGGGTGTGTTCGTGTCAGTAGGGAAGCGGGCGCCCCGACGGAGTCCGCAGATCCTGCGGCTCCGGCCGGCGGGGTCCACGGGGATGCCTGTTCAGCTGGATCCTCTTCACGTCCGCCTCCTCGTCCCCCGCACCACGGGCCGGTCCTACGGCCCATGCGCTCGGGCGTGTTGACCTTCTTGGGGCCGGTCATCCCCATCTCACGCCTGGAATATGCCCGCGAGCCGCATCGAATCTCCGCAGGTCCCGGGGGTGCACGGATGAGCATGCGCCGCCTCTCTTGACGTGTACTGGGCCAGGTGGGTTTATGGGAGCGCTCCCATGTCACTGTCCAGCAGCCCGCGCCCCGGCGCTCACCCACTGGAGCCGCAGTGAGAACAACAGCCACAGCGAGAACGCTCTGCAGGAAAGTACTGGCGGCCCTCCTCGGGGCCCTCCTGCTCGGCGCCCTCGCCCCCGCCGCCGCCCGCGCCGCTTCCGCGCCGGGCGTCAAGGCGACCGGCCTGCACATCAGTAACGGCCGTCTCCTGGAGTCCAACGGCAACGAATTCGTGATGCGCGGCGTCAACCACGCCCACACCTGGTACCCCGGCCGGCTGAACCAATCCCTCGCCGATATCAAGGCGTTCGGCGCCAACACCGTCCGCGTCGTCCTCGCCGACGGCCACCGGTGGACCGCCAACACCGCGGCGGACGTCGCGAACGTCATCGCCCAGTGCAAGGCCAACCGCGTCATCTGCGTCCTCGAAGTCCACGACACCACCGGGTACGGCGAGGAGTCCACCGCCGGCACCCTCGACCAGGCCGCCGACTACTGGATCGGCCTCAAGAGCGTCCTCGCCGGACAGGAGGACTACATCGCCATCAACATCGGCAACGAGCCCTGGGGCAACACCGATCCGGCGGGCTGGACCGCCCCCACCATCGCCGCGGTCAAGAAACTCCGCGCCGCCGGACTCCAGCACCTGCTGATGGTCGACGCCCCCAACTGGGGCCAGGACTGGCAGGGCGTCATGCGCGCGAACGCCCGCTCCGTGTACGCCGCCGACACCACCGGCAACCTCATCTTCTCCATCCACATGTACAGCGTGTACGACACGGCGGCGAAGATCACCGACTACCTGAACGCCTTCGTCACCGCGAAACTCCCGCTCCTCATCGGCGAGTTCGGCGGCCCCGCCGACCAGTACGGCGACCCCGACGAGGACACGATGATGGCGGCGGCCCAGCAGCTGAGGCTGGGCTACCTGGCGTGGAGCTGGAGCGGCAACACCGACCCGGCCCTCGACCTCGCCCTGAACTTCGACGCGAAGAACCTGAGTTCGTGGGGCAAGCGGGTCTTCAACGGGCCCGACGGGATCGTCGGCACGTCCAAGGAGGCGACGATCTTCGGCGGCGGGCCCGGCGGTGACACCCAGGCGCCGACCGCTCCCGGCACACCCGCCGCCTCCGCGGTGACCGCGAACTCCGTGACGCTGAGCTGGACCGCGTCGTCCGACAACGTTGGCGTGAGCGCGTACGACGTCGTCCGGGTGAGCGGGGGGACGGAGACGGCCGTCGCCGCGTCGACCGTCAACTCGGCCACGGTGACCGGGCTTTCGGCTTCCACGGCGTACACGTTCGCCGTCTACGCCCGCGACGCCGCCGGGAACCGCTCCACCCGGTCGGGCACGGTCGGCGTCACCACGAGCCCGCCCGCTCCGGGGCAGTCCTGCGCCGTCGGGTACCGGTCGGTCGGGGAGTGGACCGGCGGGTTCCAGGGGGAGATCGTCATCAGGAACACCGACACGACCGCCATCAACGGCTGGACGCTCGGCTTCTCCTTCGCCGACGGGCAGACCATCGGGAACATGTGGGGCGGGACGGCGACCCAGAGCGGGGCCGCTGTCACCGTGAAGCCGGCGAGTTACACCGCGAACATCCCGGCGGCGGGCTCCGTGAGTGTCGGGTTCATCGCGGGCAAGGGGGCCACGAACAGCGCTCCGGCCTCGTTCACGCTCAACGGCACGGTGTGCGCGCGGAGCTGACGGGCCGTCATGACCGGCCGGGGCGGAGCGCGGCCCGCCCCGGCCGCCTTTTGGTAGGGCGGATTCTTCGAGGAAGCGCCGAGCGCCGGCATGCCGGGATGCGCGGCCCGCCTCGGCACGCTCCGGCCGCCTCCTGGGAGGGCGACTGCGTGTCCCTGCCCCTTCCGGGAGGGTGGCCGTGTGTGCCCCGGCTCGCCCGCTACTCCTTCGCCTGTGCCTTCTTCCTCCCCCAACGCGGCCTCAGCGGCGAGTGTTCCACCTTCTCAGGCGTCTCCGACGGTGTGTGGTCGCTCCACGACTCGTACCCCGAGAACGGGTCCTCGACGGGCCGCTGCTCCGGGACCTTCTCGCGCAGGGCCAGGGTGTCGAAGTCGGGGAGGGCCTGGTCGGTGACCGACATGGGGAGCATCACGAGGGACGTCGTGCCCGACCGGGCCGCGGACGGCCGGAGCTGGACGCGGATGCCGTGACGGTGGGCCAGCCGGCTCACCACGAACAGGCCCATGTGCTGGGAGGCGGTCGCGTCCGGGGCCGGGGGATCGGCGAGCTTGCGGTTGATCGTCGCGAAGTCCTCGGGGCGCAGCCCGATGCCCTGGTCGTGGATCTCGACCATGACACCGCCGTCTGGAAGACGGGTCGCCAGGACCCGGACGGGGGTCTTCGGGGACGAGAACGACGTGGCGTTCTCCAGGAGTTCGGCCAGCAGATGCACCACGTCGGTGACCGCCGCGCCGCCGATCTCGACGTCCGGGACGCCCGCCAGCTCGATCCGCTCGTAGCTCTCCACCTCGGAGGACGCCGCGCGCACCACGTCGGCCAGCGGCAGCGGCCGGTCCCAGAGCTGGCCGGGCCGCTCCCCGCCGAGGATGAGGAGGTTCTCGCCGTTGCGCCGCACCCGTGTCGCGAGGTGGTCGAGACGGAAGAGGTTCTCCAGTTGCTGCGGGTCGGTCTCGCGGTCCTCCAGCTCACCGATCATGGTCAACTGGCGTTCCACGAGGGACTGGTTGCGCCGCGACAGGGTGGTGAAGATGGCGTTCACCTGCCCCCGCAGCCGCGTCTGGACGGCGGCGAGCCGGGCCGCCTCGCGGTGGACGTGGTCGAAGGCGCGGGCCACCTCCCCGATCTCGTCGGTGGAGGTGATCGGGATCGGTCTCACCCGAGGGTCGACGGGGTGCGGGTCGTTCTCCGACAACCGGCCGATCAGCTCGGGAAGCTGACGCTCGGCGATGTCGATCGCGGAGGCGCTCAGGCTGCGCATGCCACGGCTCGTGAGGCGCGCCATCCAGGCCGCGAAGAGGAACGCCAGCATGATCGCGGCCAGCACCACCGCACCGGTGAGGACGGCGTCGTCGCGTGAGTTGTCCGCGATCACCGTCGCGTTGGACAGCGCGCTGTCCACGAGCTGCACCTGGACGGCGCGGTAGGCGTCGAAGCCGAGGGACGAGGACGCGAAGAACGTCTCGGCGGTGATGCCTTCCTTCGCGAGGTCGGCGGCGGACGCCCCCGAGGAGATCCGCTCGACCATCGTGGTGATCGGCGGCGGCGGAACGTACGCCCGCCCCGCCGCCCGCGCCTCGGCGGCGGCCCGCGCGTTGCGCTCCTGCCCGCGCTGTTGCGCCGTCGCGAGGGCCTGCTGGAGGCGGGTCGTGTCGTCGGAGGTGCCCGCCGCCGCGTACTCGCGCAGCGCGACCTGTTCGAGATAGGCGTACGACCTGAACGCGGTGAGCTGGACGGCGAGTTCGTTCGGGCCGAGCTTGTCGCGGTCGCCGACCAACAGGTGCGTGCCGATGGACCGGATCAGCGACTCGGCGGCCTGCGTGAGGGAGATCGCGTACAGGGAGCGGCCGAAGCTGGACTGGTTGGAGCGGCCGTACCCGAGTTCGTTGGAGATCTCCATCAGGGGGTGCTGGACGGCGTAGTAGCTCTCCTCGGTCTGCACCCCGGAGGTCCGTGCGGTGAAGGCCGCCGCCCGCACCTGCGGCAACTGCCGCTCCCCGGCCCGTACGAGAGCGACCCGGCGCAACAGCCGGGGCTCCTGCGGCATCCGTCGGACGGCCTCCGTGAACGCCCTGGCGTCGGCGTCGGTCACCTTGCGCGCCTCGACGACGATCGAGGAGTCCCGCTCCCCGAGCAGCAGCGGGACGACGGAGACGTCCCGTTCGTTGATGGCGTCGCTCGCGTACTGGCTGGCGGCGCGCACGAGTTCGGCCACGCGGACCGCGTCGTCGGCGTCCTGCCAGGTGTCCAGCGAGTCCCTGACCCGGATGCCGCCGAGGGCCAGGGTCACCAGCACGGGGAGCAGCAGCACGGCCCGAAGCCGCCTGGCCACCGGCCAGTTGCGGGTGAGCGGCTTCCTCGCGGGCTTCTTCGCGGGCCCGTCGGAGGGGCTGTCCGCGGGCTTGCCCGCGAGGTGTCTCCGGGGCTCGGCCGCAGGAGCGTCGGCTGAGGTGTTCGGCAAGTGCGTCCCATTCGGTTCCGAGCCGTCACGCGTCCGGGCGGTGTGGGGCGGGGCTCGATCTGATCTGGCCAATTCTTAGCATCGAGCGATCGCCGATGTTCATCGTTCGGCCCAAGCGGTTCAAGTTTCACACAAGCCAGTCGCTTCCCACGACCGGCCCGTCTTCTTGATCCGCCGTCAGCCGGTGCGCAGCGCGGCCCACGTCTTGGGGTTCACGATGCCAGTGATTTTCAGCCCCACCGCGCCCTGGAAGCTCCGCACCGCCGCCTCCGTGCCCGGCCCGAAGTCGCCGTCCTCGCCCCCGATTTGGTAGCCCTTGGCGACGAGCAGGCACTGCGCCTGCTTCACCTTCTTGCCGCTGTCGCCGGGCCCGGTACGGCCGTTGCCCGCGTAGTAGGAGCAACTCCCGTCCGGCGGTTCGGGATCGGTGCTCGGTGACTGGGTGCCCGGCGGGTTCCCCGGGTCGACGCCCCCGCCGCTCGGCTCCGGCGTGGCGCTCGGCACGACGGGATCGGGTACGCCCTCGGCGGAGCTGTCGGGGGTGGGCGCGGGGACGCTCACGCCCGGTTCCGCGCCGGCGTCCGGGCCGACGCGCTCGCCGGAGGTGGTCTTCGTGTCGCTCGGTACGTGCGACGCCGACGCTTTGGCCGAAGGGTGCGCCGACTTGCCGTCGGAGGCCACGACGCCGCGGTCCGGCGGGGCGGCGGACGCGGGGGTGCCGGAGCGGGTGAGGACGAAGGTGCCGGCCGCGACCGCGCACAGCGAGACGCCGGTGGTGGCGATGATCAGCCGCTTCCTGCGCCTGCGGCCGGTGCCGCCGCCGAGGAAGGGCTTGGAGTTCTTCTCCGGTACCTCTCGATGGGAGCCGGAGCCGGAGCCGGAGCCGGAGGCTGAGTTGGAGTTGGAGTTCGAGTCGGAGCCGGGGTCGGACGCCGCTTGGGCGGACGCGGCCCCCGACTCGCCCGGCTCCGCCGCCCCGTACGCCAGCGACCCCGGCGTCTGTGCCACGCCGCCGTTCTCGACGGGCGGGATGACGACGGCGTCGGGTGCCGGACGGCTCAACGGGCCCGGTGGAGGCGTCGAGTTGAGCGGTGGGCGGTGGTTCCGGGGGCGCAGCAGGGGCACGTGGGAGACGGGCATGTCGTGCAGGACGTCGTACGCCTCGCGCAGTGCGACGACCCTGGCGTGCAGCGGCTCGGGCCAGTCGGGGGAGGTGACGTGCGGGGCGGCGGACGCCGTGAGGGCCTGCGGGGTGGGGCGCAGCCCGGGGTCCTTGGCGAGGCAGGAGGCCAGCAGGGCGCCGAGATCCGGGTCGGCGGCCGTCACCTTCGCGAGGACCTCCGCGTCCGGCTCCTCGAACGCCACGCGGTGCATGACGTCCACGCCCGTGCCGTCGCCGAAGGGCGCGCGGCCCGCGGCGGCGTAGATCAGCGTCCCGGCGAGCGAGAACACGTCGGACGCGGTGTCGCAGTGGCCCGTGCGCAGATACTCCGGGGACATGTACGCGGGCGTGCCGACGCGGTTGCCGGTGCCGGTGATCGCGCTGACGTCGACGGCCTTGGCGATCCCGAAGTCTATGACGTGCGTCCCCTGGTCCGAGAGCAGCACGTTGGACGGCTTGAGGTCGCGGTGGACGACGTGCGCCTCGGCCAACACGCCCAGTGCCTCGCCCAGTTCGGCGACGAGGCGCCATACGGCGGCCGTTGACAGCGCGCCGTCCGTGCGCACGGCGTCCGCGAGGTCCAGTGAGGGCAGGTACTCCGTGGCCATCCACAGCAGTTCGGCCTCGAAGCCGGTGCCCCGTAAGCGTGGCGCGCGGGCTGTCCGGATCCGGTCGTGGACCAGCGCCTCGCGCTCGAACCGGCGGCGGAAACGGGGGTCTTCGGCGTACTCTGGCCGGATCACCTTGACCGCGAACAGCCCCGGTCCGTCGTCCGCCGCGCGGCCGAGGTACACCCGGCCCATGCCGCCGCTGCCCAGCAGGGCGAGCGTCACGTAGGGACCGACCCGGTCGGGGTCGCCCGGCCGCAGCGGTTGCGCGCCGGTCTGCCGGAGAGCACCGGCCTCGCTGTTCACCGGGCCAGGTGGGACCGGTCTCTGGTCTGACACAGATCAACCCCGAATGATGTTCGTCGTACGTCAGTTCGTCTGGGCGGGAGGTACGAGGCTAGCCCAGTTCGGGCAGGTGACGCGGGTGATTGCGGTGATCGGATCAAAGACCGGACCGGACCGGATCAGACCGGATCGCGGGTCGGGAGCATCGCCCAGACGGTCTTGCCCACAGGTGTGCGTTTCGTCCACCCCCAGTGCTCCGACAGTGCCTCGACGATCCTCAGACCCCGGCCGTGTTCGAGCAGCGGATCGACGGCCGGCGGGTACACCGGTACGTCGTCGCTGCGGTCGGTGACGGCGCACATGAGGTGTTTGCTGCGCAGGGTGAGCCGGACGCGGACGTCGCACGTATCGGCATGGGGGAGGGCGTGCAGGACGGCGTTCGCGGCGAGTTCGGTGACGACCGTGACCGCGTCGTCCAGACAGTGCTCCAACTTCCAGTCGTCCAGCGTGCGATGGGTGAAGTCGCGGGCCTCGGCGAATCCCTCGCGACTGCCCGTGAGATCCAGGGTCGCAGACTTCGCGGTGGGGAACTGGGCGCGTGGCGGCACGGCTTCTCCCTGGGGCGGCGTCGGAACAGGGCTCTGGCACACCGGATGACGGCGTGTCTATTATCCACGGTGTCGATGAACGCGTGCAATTTCACGGGAAATTGCCGCCGGTATATCGGACGTGCGACATCGGGCAGGCGATATTGGTCACGTGGCGATCACGTCACGCCGAGATCAGGACACGCCTGGATCGGGACACCGAGGAGGAAGCCGTGCCGGTCGAGAACGGAGTACGGGCGAGTTCGCTGGACGCCCGCTGGACCAAAAGCCGCCACAGCAACGCGACGGGCAACTGTGTGGAGACGGCGGCCCTGCCCGGGGGGCTGGTCGCCCTGCGCAACTCCCGGGACCCGGACGGTCCCGCACTCGTGTACACGCCGGAGGAGATCGCCGCGTTCCTCGCCGGTGTGAAGGACGGGGAGTTCGACCATCTGGTGTGAAAAGGTGGACAGTTGAGCCACCCTGTGTGAACGGCCCTTTCCCGGCCGGGCGTTCGGACAAGTGCCGGCGGCATGTGCCCTGTGCCCCGGCGGTGGGACGATCCGGCCGGGAAAGCCCGTCTCGTCATGCGCCCGGTCCGGAGGAGCCAGGATGTCCGCCCAGTCCCCTCGCGTCTCCCGCCTCGAACCGTATCTGAACCGGCAGGAGCCCGCCCCGACCCTGCTGAAGACGCTCGTCGGCCTTCAGCTCGCCGGTATGCGCGAGGACGCCGGCCTCGCGCAGGAAGAGGCGGCCCGCGCCGTCGGGTTCAGCCCCGCGAAGCTCTCCCGCATCGAGTCCGGCAAGGGCCGCAGACCCCCCGCCGAACCCGACGTCCAGCTCCTGGTGCGGCTGTACGGCGCCGACCCGTACGAGACGTCCGTCCTGCTCCAACTCCTGCGCAGGGCAGGGGAACCCGGCTGGTGGCAGCGGTACGACAAGCGGCTCATGCCCGAGTGGTTCGACCGGCTGGTCGGCCTCCAGGAGGGCGCCACCGCGATCCGCACTTTCGAGATCCAGTACGTGCCGGGCCTGTTGCAGACCCCCGCGTACGCCCGCGCCGTCGTGGAGCGCGGACTGCCCCGCGCGCCCGCGCGCGAGGTCGAGCGCCGGGTCGACCTCAGGATGCGGCGCGCGCAACTCCTGCACCGCGCGGACGCGCCCGCGCTGTGGGCGATCGTCGACGAGTCCGTCCTGCTGCGGGTGATCGGCGGGCGTGACGTGATGCGGGAGGAGCTGGCCCACCTCGTCGAGATGGCCGAGCGCCCCCATGTCACCCTCCAGATCGTCCCGTTGGACGCCCCGAACGCCTCCGCGCCGCCCCTGCCGGTGACGTACCTGCGCTTCGGCGGCGTCGACCTGCCCGACGTGGTCTATCTCGAACACCTCGCCGGGGCCGTGTTCGTGGAGGCGCAGGAGGAGACCGAGGAGTACCGGGTGGCGCTGGACCGGCTCGCGGACCAGGCGCTCGATCCCCGGGAGTCGCTGGAGTTGCTGCGGCGGGTGCGGGAGGAGCACTATCCCGGTCCCGGGGAGTAGCGGCGTCAGCCGGCGCGCTCCGGGATGCGCCCCAGCCCTCCGAACTCGATCCACTCCAGGGTCTGCTGACGGGGTGTCACCTCGGTGTCCGGGCGCCAGGTGGAGACCTCGACCAGTCCCGGTGCCAGGATCTCCAGACCCTCGAACCACCGGGCGACGTCCGCCTGTTGCCGCACCCGGCCCCAATGTCCTTGCGTCGCCTGGTCCATGAAGTCCGTGACGAACTTCCTGACCTCCGCGTCCTCGCTGACGAGCTGGCACATCACGAGGAAACTCCCGGGCGCGAGCCGCTCGACGACCCTGCGGACGACCGCGTCGGGGCCGTCCCGTTCGTCGTCCGGGATGCAGTGGAACACCGAGTTGAACAGCACGGCCACCGGCCGCGTGAAGTCGATCAGGCGCTCCGTGTCGGGGTGGGTGAAGATCTCCTCCGTGCGGCGCATGTCCGCGTGGATCACGGCGGTTCGCTCGTCCTCCTGGAGCAGCGCGCGGCCGTGCACGAGCACCATGGGGTCGTTGTCGACGTACACGACGTGCGCCGCCGGGTCGACGCGCTGCGCGACCTGGTGGACGTTGTCCTGCGTGGGCAGGCCGGAGCCGTGGTCCAGGAACTGCCGGACGCCGTACTCCTGGGCGAGCGTGCGCACCACCCGCTGGAGGAAGCGGCGGTTGTTGAGCGCGAGGGCGCGGGTGCTCGGGACGACCTGGTCGAGCTGTTCACAAGCCGCCCTGTCCGCCGCGTAGTTGTCCTTGCCGCCCAGGTAGTGGTCGTACATCCGGGCCGCGGTCGGCACCGCGGCGTCGATCTCCGTGGACAGCCGTTCACCGGGCCGCATGTGGATTCCTCCCCCTGGTCCACTCCGTCGCGTGACGGAGGCGAACTCATCGTAGGGAGGGGGGTGTCGGGGGCGCCAGGGGTAGGTCGGGGGCGGCTGGAGGGGGTGAGGAGGGTGCGCCTGGGGTCACTCGAAAGTGGACTGTTCGTCCAGGGTGTGGATGTGTAGTCTAGGCGGCAGAGAGGAGGGCAGGCGGATGGGTGCGGACGGGAGCAGGGACGGCGAGCGGGACGCGATTCTCGCGGCGCTGGGGCCGGTGGTCGACGGGCTGGTGGCGACGTTCGGGCCGGTGTGCGAGGTGGTGCTGCATGACTATCGGCGGCCCGAAGCCTCGGTGGTCGCTGTCGCGGGCGCGGTGACCGGGCGGGTCGTCGGTGCGGCGATGAGTGAGATCGGGCTGCGGGTGCTGGCCGGGGGCGACGGGGTGTCGGACGACCTCAACTATGTGACGCGGACGGCCGGGGGCAAGATGGTGAAGTCCTCGACGATGGTGCTGCGGGACTCGGGCGGGACGGTCTTCGGTGCCCTCTGCGTCAATGTGGACATCACCGAGATCGCCAAGGTCCAGACCCTGCTGGGCGCCCTCGCCGGACCGGCCGCGGTGCCTGCCGAGACGCCGGTGACGACGTTCGAGCACGACATCGACTCGGTCGTCGATGTCCTGGTCGACACGCACCTGCCCGCTCGTGACGGCACCTGGTCCGACCTCGACCGCCCTCGCCGCCTCGATCTCTTCCGCACACTCGACGCTCGCGGCGTCTTCGCCGTCCGCCGCTCCGTCGAACAGGTCGCGACGCGCCTCGGGATCTCTCGGGCGTCGGCCTACAGCTACTTGGCGCAGGCGCGGGCGGGTGGGGTGGAGGGGGAGCAGGGCGGAGGAGGAGCCGCCGCCCGAGCCGACGCAGATCCAGCCGACGCGGATCCGGACCGGCACACACCGAAATGACGCGGATCCGAACCGGCATACGTACCAACTGACACACGCGTAACCGACCCGAGAGGCGCACCACCCATGACGACCACCCCCTTGCCGATCACCTTCGAGGACGTCCGTGAGGCTGCGCAGCGGCTCAAGGGGGTCGCTCACCGTACGCCGGTTCTCAGGTCGAGGACGCTGGACGAGCGGGTCGGGGCCGAGGTGTACCTGAAGTGTGAGAACTTCCAGCGGATCGGCGCCTTCAAGTTCCGGGGC
Organism: Streptomyces sp.; assembly: GCA_036569285.1. GTDB lineage: Bacteria > Actinomycetota > Actinomycetes > Streptomycetales > Streptomycetaceae > Streptomyces. Next base: position 15,719 of record DATCQX010000255.1, on the reverse strand, counting down.
GCCTACAACGCGGCCTCCCGGTTGGCCCCGGAGCAGTTGGAGCGGGGCATCGCGGCCTACTCCTCCGGCAACCACGCCCAGGCGGTGGCCCTCTCCGCGAGAGAACTCGGCACGACGGCCGTCATCCTGATGCCGGAGGACGCCCCGCGATCCAAGATGGAGGCGACGGCCGGTTACGGCGCCGAGATCGTCACGTACGACCGGTACACCGGCGACCGCGAGGCCATCAGCGAGGCGCTGGCGGCCGAGCGCGGCCTGACCCTGATCCCGCCCTACAACGACCCGCACGTGATGGCGGGCCAGGGCACGGCGGCACTCGAACTCCTCGAAGAGACCGGCGGACTGGACGCCTTCGTCGCCCCGGTCGGCGGAGGCGGTCTGATCGCCGGAAGCGCCACGGCGGTCAAGGCGCTGGCCCCCGACGCCAAGGTGATCGGCGTGGAACCGGAGGCGAGCGACGACACGAAGCGGTCCCTCGCGGCGGGCCACCGCGTCAGCGTCCCGATCGTGCGCACGATCGCCGACGGCCAGGCTCTGGACACCCCGGGCGACCTGACGTTCGCGGTGATCCAGGAGCTGGTGGACGCCGTGGAGCTGGTCTCGGACGACGAGATCCGCGCGGCGATGCGGTTCGCGTTCGAGCGGCTGAAGATCGTCGTCGAGCCGAGCGGCGCGACCCCGCTGGCCGCACTGCTGTCCGGCCGGCTGGAGGGGCTCGGCGGGCGGATCGGGCTGCTGGTGTCGGGCGGGAACGTGGACACGGGCCGGTTCACGGAGCTGTGCGGGGGAGGTGAGTGAAAGGGGACCCCGGTCCAGTCGCGGGGGGTGCCGGTTCACTCGAATGGCGGCCCCCGCTGGACAGGCGGACGATGAGGGGATAGGCGACACAGGCGTGGCCGGAAGGGAGGAGCGTCATGCTGGAAGTGAAGACGCTCGACAAGCCCGACGAACGGCGCGATTTCCCACGCGGTCACCTCGAAGCCGTCCACCTCACGGGGCTCGACTTCGCCGTGGCGACGTTCGAACCGGGCTGGCGCTGGTCCGAGTCGGTGGCCCCCCTCGCGGGCACGGAGAGCTGCGAGATCCACCACAACGGCTATGTCGTGCAGGGCCGCCTGCACGTGCGGATGGACGACGGGGGCGAGGGCGAGGTCGGCCCCGGTGACGTCTTCGTCTGCCCGCCCGGACACGACGCCTGGGTGGTGGGCGACGAACAGGTCATCGTGTACGACTTCGCGGGGTCGATGGCCAAGGAGTACGCCAAGGCGTGACAGTCGGGACGGGCACGGCGAAGACAGGGAGGTCAGACCGGCAGCAACCGGCTCACGAGATCACCGAGCTGGCGCGCGGTGCGGCACTCGTGCATCGTGACCAGCTCGGCGTACTCGGGGGCCGCCGAGTCCCCGGTGCCCCACAGCGAGCGGGGCTCGGGGTTCAGCCAGTGCACACGCCGCGCCCGCCCGGTGATCTCGCGGACGGCGGCGAGGTTCGGGTCGCTCATGTTGGTGCGGGCGTCACCGAGGACGAAGACGGTGGTGCGCGGGCCCAGCGTGAGGCCGTACCGCTCGGCGAACTCGCCGAGGGCCATGCCGTAGTCGCTGCTGCCGTGCCACCCGGTGAGGGTCGCCTCCGCGCGGATGCGGGCGCCGAGCCCCTCCGGGTCGGCGGCGCCGTGGCGCAGGAGGCCGGTCACCTCGTCGATGCGGTTGACGAAGGCGAAGACGCGGACCTTCGAGAACTGGTCGTGGAGGGCCTGCACGAGCAGCATCGTGAAGTCGGAGAACCCCGACACCGAGCCCGACACGTCGCACAGCAGGACCAGTTCGGGCCGCACGGGCCGCCGTCTGCGCAGCACCGGCCGCACCGGTACCCCGCCCGTGGACAGGGAGGCCCGCAGAGTACGGCGCAGGTCGATGGAGCCCCGCGCCGCACGGCGACGCCGCGCCGCCAGCCGGGTCGCGAGCTTGCGGGCCAACGGCTGCACCGTACGCCGCAGTTCGGCGAGCCGGTCGCGCCCGGCGTACAGGAAGTCCACCCGGTCCGCAGTGGGTGCGACCGCCCGCCGCGCGATCATCTCCCGCCCCCGCTGCTCCGCCACCCGGCGCCGCGCCTCGGCGGCCACCAGCGCCCGGAACTCCTCGATCCGCGCCCGCAGTTCGTCCTCCAGGAGCCGCCCGGCGAACCCCGAACCCCCTCCGCGCGAGCGGACGTCGTCCCGGACCCGCGCCAACAGGGTCTGCGGGCGCAGCCGTTCGAGGGTCTGGTGGGACGACCACCCGTCCGACCCGGGCGAACGCCCGTACCCGCCGAGCGAGTCGACCGCCTCGACGGCCAACCGCCCGAGCAACTGCCGGTCGTCGTCCGCGAGAGCCTCCGCGAGCCGCTCCCGCAGCGACTCCCGGTCGCCCGGCGGCTGCCCCGGCGCCCCCACCGAGCGCGGGAAGTACAGGTCGAACACGGCGTCGAACACCGCCCGCTGCCCCGCCGTGTGCAGCAGGGTCGCCGCGAGCCCCTCGCGGAGCACCTCACGGTCGTCGAACCCGAGCACGGCCACCGCCTCGGCGGCGTCCACGGTCTCCCCGGTCCCCACCGACACGCCGTGTTCCCGCAGCACACCCACGAACTCGGCCAGCCGCGCCGCGACGTCGTTCACACCGCGTCCAGATCGAGCTTGGCGGCGGCCTTCAGGATGTCGTCCTGATGCTTGAGGACGACCCCGAGGGTCTCGCGGACGACGGTCTCGTCCAGCGTGTCCGCGCCCAGCGCCAGCAGGGTGCGCGCCCAGTCGACGGTCTCCGCGACCGACGGCGCCTTGCGCAGGTCCATCGCCCGCAGCGCCCCCACGACCCGGACGACGGACGCGGCGAGCGCCTCCTCGACGCCGGGCACCTTGAGGCGGACGATCCGGCGCTCCAGCTCCTCCTCCGGGAACCCGATGTGCAGGAACAGGCAGCGCCGCCGCAGCGCCTCGGACAGCTCGCGGCTCGCGTTGGAGGTGAGGACGACGAAGGGGCGGTGCGTCGCGGCCACCGTGCCCAGCTCGGGGACGGTCACCTGGAAGTCGCTGAGCACCTCCAGGAGCAGCCCCTCCACCTCGACGTCCGCCTTGTCGGTCTCGTCGATGAGGAGCACCTTGCGCGCGTCCCCGCGGATCGCGGTGAGCAGCGGGCGGGGGAGGAGGAACTCCTCGCTGAAGATGTCGGTCCGGGCGTCGTCCCACGTCTCGCCGTGGCCCGCGCTGATCCGCAGCAACTGCTTCGCGTGGTTCCACTCGTACAGCGCGCGGGACTCGTCGATGCCCTCGTAGCACTGGAGGCGGACCAGCTCGGCGCCGCCCACCGCCGCGACCGCCTTCGCCAGCTCCGTCTTCCCGACCCCGGCCGGACCCTCGACGAGGAGCGGCTTGCCGAGGCGGTCGGCGAGGAAGACGGTCGTGGCGATCGCCGGGGAGGCGAGGTACCCGGCCTCGGCGAGGCGCGCGGAGACGTCGTCGACGGATGTGAACAAGGAAGCCTCCGGCAGGAGAGGCGGCACGGACCCCCCTATCTAAGCGCTTGTTCACCGCCGTTGTCACGGCCCACCAGGATCACTTCCAGCGTCCGGGGCCCGTGCACGCCCTCAACCCGGTCCAACTCGATGTCACTGGTCGCCGACGGCCCCGAGATCCACGTCAACGGCCGCAGCGGATCGAGCCGTTCGAGCGCCTGCGGCACGGACGACACGACCTGGTCGGGGACGCGGACGACGCAGATGTGGTGGTCCGGGACGAGCGTGATCCGGCGTCGCCCCTGGTCGGGGCCGCCGTCGAGGACGATCGTGCCGGTCTCGGCGACGGCCAGCGCGCAGCCGGTGACGACGCTGTCGACCCGGTCGAGAGCGTCCGCGGTGCCCTCGGCGTCGTCCGCGACCCGCTCCGCACCGGACTCCGCCAGCCACCCCGCGTCGAGCCCCGGCGGCACGACCACCTGCCGAGAACCCCGCTCGGACAGCAACCGCCCGATCAGCGCGGGGAGTTCACCGGCGTCCGTCCGATGCACGATCGCCCGGTAGTCCGCCAGGTTCTCCGCCAGCAGCTCCACGGTCTCCGCGACACTCCGCGAACCGTGCTCCCGCAGATACCCGCGTTCGATCGGCGCGTCATCGCGGGGTACGTCGGCCAGTGCGCGCCGCACTCGCCCCAACACCCGTTCCCTGCTGCTCACTTCGCGCCCCCTTGGGTCCGCTGCCACCAGTCGCGGAACGGCTCGGCGGGTACCGCCGGCAGCTCCCGCGTCCCGCTCCACGCCTTGCCGGGCCCGGGAAGGGTCCGGGGATGCCAGCGCCGTGTGCGGGAGGCGAGGCGCTGGCCCGTCCGCAGCGCGCCCGGCCGTCCGAAGGCCCAGCCTGCCGCGCGCATCGCGGCCCGCTCGGCGGCGTGCCCCTTCGAGGGCTTGAGCACCACCCGGTTGCCCTTCCGCACGACCGGCCCGCCCTGCACGACGCGTTCCCGCAGGTGGACCAGTACTTCGGGGATGTCGATGGCGACCGGGCAGACCTCGTAGCAGGCCCCGCACAGGGACGACGCGTACGGCAGGGAGGAGTCGATCTCGCTTGCCGTGCCCCGGAGTTGGGGGCTGAGGATCGCGCCGATGGGGCCCGGGTACACCGAGCCGTAGGCGTGGCCGCCGGCCCGCTCGTACACCGGGCAGACGTTGAGGCAGGCCGAGCAGCGGATACAGCGCAGGGCCTGGCGGCCGACCTCGTCGGCGAGGGTGTCGGTGCGGCCGTTGTCCAACAGCACGAGGTGGAAGACGCTCGGGCCGTCGCCGTCCGTCGTGCCCGTCCAGGTGGAGGTGTACGGGTTCATGCGCTCGGCCGTCGAGGAGCGCGGCAGGGTCTGGAGGAAGACCTCCAGGTCCTGCCAGGTCGGGACGATCTTCTCGATGCCGACGACCGAGATCAGCGTCTCGGGGAGGGTGAGGCACATGCGGCCGTTGCCCTCGGACTCGACGACGACGAGGGTGCCGGTCTCGGCGACCATGAAGTTCGCGCCGGAGACGCCGACTTTGGCGCGCAGGAACTTCTCGCGCAGGTGCAGGCGGGCGGCTTCGGCGAGTTCGGCGGGCGTGTCGGTGAGGTCCTCGGGCGCGGGGCGGCCCCACTCGCTCATCTCGGTGCGGAAGATGTCCCGGATCTCACCCCGGTTGCGGTGGATCGCCGGGACGAGGATGTGCGAGGGGCGGTCCTTGCCCAACTGGACGATCAGCTCGGCGAGATCGGTCTCGTAGGCGCGGATGCCGGCCGCTTCGAGGGCCTCGTTCAGCCCGATCTCCTGCGTGGCCATCGACTTGACCTTGACGACCTCCGACTCCCCGGTCTCCTGGACCAGCCGCGTCACGATCCGGTTCGCTTCGTCGGCGTCGGCCGCCCAGTGCACGGTCCCGCCCGCAGCCGTGACCGCCTCCTCCAACCGCACGAGATACCGGTCGAGACGGCGAAGCGTGTGGTCCTTGATCCGCTTGCCCGCCTCACGCAGCTCCGCCCAGTCCGACACCTCCGCGACGGCCTTGGCGCGCTTGGCGCGGATGGTGTGCGTGGCGTGCCGCAGGTTCCCGCGCAGGGTCGTGTTGCCGACGGCGTCCTTCGCGGCGACCGGGAACGCCGGCATCCCTACGAACGTTCCGCTCATACAGCCGTCTCCTCCTCCGTGCTCGCCAGGATCTCCGCGATGTGCACCGGCCGCATGTCCGTGCCGAGCCGGGTCATGGTGCCGCCGATGTGCATCAGACACGAGTTGTCGGCGGCGCACAGCACCTCCGCGCCCGTCGAAGCCGCGTGGCGGACCTTGTCCGCGCCCATCGCCGCCGAGACGTCGGAGTTCTTCACGGAGAAGGTGCCGCCGAACCCGCAGCACTCCTCCGCCCCCGGCAGCTCCAGCAGCTCAAGTCCCTTGACCGCCTTGAGGAGTTGGTAGGGCCGCCCGCCGAGCCCGAGGCTGCGCAGCCCGTGACAGGTCGGGTGGTAGGTGACCTTGTGCGGGTAGTAGGCGCCCACGTCGGTCACCCCCAGCACGTCCACCAGGAACTCCGTCAGCTCGTACGTCTTGGGGACGACCGGGGCGAGCGCCGTCGCCAGCCCGGCCCCCCGGCCCTCGGCCCGCGCCCGCTCGCCCATACGCGGATACAGCTCCCGCACCATCGCCCCGCACGACCCGGACGGGGTGACGATCGCGTCGTACCCGCCGAAGACATCGGAGAAATGCCGGGCCAGCGGTTCCGCCTGATGCCGGTAGCCGGTGTTGTAGTGGGCCTGCCCGCAGCACGTCTGCGCCATCGGGAAGTCCACCTCGACGCCCAGTCTGGCCAGCAGCTTCACCACGGCCCGGCCGGTGTCCGGATACAGCGTGTCGTTGACACAGGTCAGGAACAGAGCGACACGCATCGCGGCTCCTCAAGGTCAGTCATCGGACGAGTGCAGGGTAGTCGGAGACGGGGGAGCGGGACAGGGTGACTTCTCAGGACACGTCCCCGAGCCGCTCCCGCGCCGCACGCCAGCGGTCCGTGCCGCCCTGCGGCTCGTACCGGGTCAGAGGCTGCGTACGGGTCAGCAGCCGCCGCATGTCGGCCCGGTCCCCGACCAGCCCGTGCGCCCGCGCCTGCACCAACACGTTCCCCAGCGCGGCGGCCTCCGTCGGCCCCGCGACGACCGGCAACCCGCAGGCGTCGGCCGTGAGTTGGCACAACAGCGCGTTACGCGTCCCGCCACCCACGACATGGACGACGTCCACGGGGTGACCGGCGAGCCGCTGGGCGTCCTCGACCGCCCGGCGATGCGCCAGCGCGAGGGAGTCGAGGATGCAGCGCGTGATCTCGCCCCGCGTCCGCGGGACCCGCTGCCCCGACGCCCGGCACGCCTCGGCGATCCGCTCCGGCATCCGGCCCGGCGCGAGGAACGCGGCGTCTCCCGCGTCCACGACCGACCGCAGCGCCGGCGCTGCGGCGGCCTCCCGCAGCAGCGCCCCCAAATCCGGCTCGCCCCAGGCCCGTACGCACTCCTGGAGCAGCCACAGCCCCATGATGTTGCGCAGATAGCGGACGGTCCCGTCGATGCCCAGCTCGTTGGTGAAGTTGGCGGCCCGGCTCTCCTCGGTCAGCACCGGGGCATCCAGCTCCAGACCCGCCAGCGACCAGGTGCCCGTGCAGATGTAGGCGAACCGCTCACCGCCGGCCGGGACGGCGGCCACGGCGGACGCGGTGTCGTGCGAGGCGACCGCGGTCACCGGCACGGGACCGGCCAGGCCCGTCTCCTCCAGCACAGAGGGCAGCAACTCTCCGGCAGGGTCGCCGGGTTGCCGCAGCGGCGCGAACAACTCCAGATCGACCCCGGCCCGTTCGGCGATCGTCCGCGCCCAGTCCCGGGTCCGGGGATCGATCAGCTGGGTCGTCGAGGCGTTCGTCAGCTCGGTGCCCTGCTCGCCGGTCAGCCAGTACGTCAGCAGGTCCGGGATCAGCAACAGCCGCTTCGCGCCGGTGAGTCGCTCGGCGGCGAGCTGGTACAGCGTGTTGAAGGGGGCGTACTGCACCCCGGTCGCCGCGTACAGCTCGGCGGCCGGAACGGACGCCCACACCTTCTCCGCCACCCCGTCGGTGCGGGCATCCCGGTAGTGCACGGGGTTGCCGAGGAGGGCGCCGTCCGCGTTCAGCAGTCCGTAGTCCACGGCCCAGCTGTCGATGCCGACGGAGTCGACCTGCCCGGCCGCCCGCAGCCCGTCCAACACCCCGGCGTACAGGGCGAGTACGTCCCACCGCAGCCCTTCCGGAACGCGCACCGGACGGTTGGCGAACCGGTGCGCCTCCGTCAGCTCCAGCGACTCCGGGCTCACCCGGCCGACCATCACGCGCCCGCTGGAGGCACCCAAGTCGACCGCCGCGTAAGCCTTCTGACGTCCCATCACCGCAGGAAGGCGGCAGCCACGCCGGCGTCGACCGGAACGTGCAGCCCGGTGGTGTGCGTCAACTCCCCGCCCGTCAAAGCGAACACGGCATTGGCGACATGCCCGGGCAGCACCTCCCGCTTCAGGATCGTCCGCTGCGCGTAGAACTCGCCCAGCTTCTCCTCCTCGATCCCGTAGGTCGCCGCCCGCTGCGCACCCCAGCCGCCCGCGAAGATCCCGGACCCGCGTACGACGCCGTCCGGGTTGACCCCGTTGACCCGGATGCCGTGCTCGCCCAACTCGGCCGCCAGCAGCCGCACTTGGTGCGCCTGGTCGGCCTTGGTCGCCGAGTACGCGATGTTGTTCGGCCCGGCGAAGACGGAGTTCTTGGAGGCGATGTAGACGATGTCCCCGCCGATCCCCTGCGCGATCATCACCCGCGCCGCCTCCCGCGACACCAGGAACGAGCCGCGCGCCATGATGTCGTGCTGGAGATCCCAGTCCTTCGCCGACGTCTCGAGGAGCGGCTTGGAGATGGAGATCCCCGCGTTGTTCACGACCAGATCGACCCCGCCGAACGCGAGCACGGCCGCCTTGAACGCCTCCGCGATCTGCTCCTCCGACGTCACGTCCACGGTCACGGCGACCGCCTTGTCGGAACCCCCCAACTGCCGTGCCACAACAGCCGCGTTCTCCGCATGCAGATCCGCGACGACGACACACGCCCCCTCGGCCACCAGCCGCTCGGCGATCGCCTTCCCGATGCCGCTCCCGGCCCCCGTCACCAACGCCACCCGCGTCGCCAGCGCCTTGGGCTTCGGCATCCGCTGGAGCTTGGCCTCCTCCAACGCCCAGTACTCGATCCGGAACTTCTCCGACTCCTCGATCGGCGCGTACGAGGAGACAGCCTCGGCGCCCCGCATCACGTTGATCGCGTTGACGTAGAACTCCCCGGCGACCCGCGCCGTCTGTTTGTCCTTCCCGAAGGAGAACATGCCCACGCCCGGCACCAGCACGATCGCCGGGTCGGCGCCGCGCAGGGCGGGGGAGTCGTCCAGAGCGTGCCGCGCGTAATAGGCCGCGTACTCCTCCCGGTACTCGGCGTGCAGCTCCTTCAGCCGCGCCACCGCCTCCTCCAGCGGAGCGGCCGGCGGCAGATCGAGGACGAGCGGCCGGACCTTCGTCCGCAGGAAGTGGTCCGGGCACGACGTCCCCAGCGCCGCGAGGCGGGGGTGCTCGACGCGGGACAGGAACTCCAGCACCGGAGCGGAGTCGTCGAAATGCCCCACCTGCGGCTTGTCCTGCGACGCGAGCGCACGGACGTACGGCGCGAGCGCGGCGGCCCGCTCCCGCCGCTCACCGTCGGGGAGAGCCTCGTACCCCTCGATCACCGCACCGAACGGCTCGGCCTTCCCCCTCGCCGCGAGGAACTCCTCGGCCGTCCGGATGATGTGCAGCGAATTCCGCTCGCACTCCTCGGCGGTGTCCCCCCAGGCGGTGATCCCGTGCCCGCCCAGAATCACGCCGATGGCCTGCGGGTTCGCCTCCTTGATGGCGGCGATGTCCAGCCCGAGCTGGAACCCCGGCCGCCGCCACGGCACCCACGCGACCGTGTCCCCGAAACACTCGGCGGTCAGCTTCTCGCCGTCAGCGGCACAGGCGAGCGCGATCCCGGAGTCCGGGTGCAGATGGTCGACATGCGCGGCGTCGACGAGGCCATGCATCGCGGTGTCGATGGAAGGCGCCGCCCCGCCTTTCCCATGCAGGCAGTAGTCGAACGCGGCGACCATCTCGTCCTCGCGCTCGACCCCGGGGTACACGCCGGCGAGCGACCGCAGCCGGTCCAGCCGCAGCACGGCGAGCCCGGCCTCGGTGAGCGTACCGAGATCACCGCCCGACCCCTTGACCCACATCAGCTCGACGTCCCCGCCGGTGACGGGATCGGTGGCGGTTCCCTTCGCGGAGGCGTTGCCACCGGCGTAGTTGGTGTTGCGGGCATCGGCGCCGAGCCGGTGGGACCGGGAGAGCAGAGCGGCGGCTTCGGGATGGGTGGACACGGAACTCCTCTTTTTCCAGGGGGTGTTCAGGGGTTCGGAAGCAGACGGACGGTCAGGCTCCCCACCCCGCCTGCTGTCCGCCCACCCGCTCCGCCACGATCTTCTGTGCCCACCCCGACCGGGCGTACGCGCCCAGGGGGTCCCCGTCCAGTCCCATCTCCTCCCGCACCTCCCGCAGCAACGGCCGCACATCCGTGTTGAACGCATCCATCAACACCGCGTTCGCCCCCAGCACATCCCCACTCGCCTGAGCCTCCGCCAACGCCCCCCGGTCCACCAACAAGGCCTTGGCCGTGGCCTCCTGAACATTCATCACCGACCGGATGATCGCCGGAATCTTCGCCTCAAGGTTGTGACACTGATCCAGCATGAACGCCACCTCGGACGATTCGGCGAACCCCCCACCGCGAATCACCTCGCACATGATCCGGAACAACTGGAACGGATCCGCGGCCCCCACCATCAGATCGTCATCCGCATAGAACCGGGAGTTGAAGTCGAACCCCCCGAGCTTCCCCTCCCGCAGCAACAACGCCACGATGAACTCGATATTGGTCCCGGGCGCATGATGCCCCGTATCGACGACGACCTGAGCCTTGGGCCCGAGCTTCAGACAGTGGGCGTAAGCGGTCCCCCAGTCAGGCACATCGGTCGTATAGAACGCCGGCTCGAAGAACTTGTACTCAAGCAGCATCCGCTGCCCTTCCCCGAGCCGCGCATAAACCTCCGCGAGCGCCTCCCCGAGCCGCTCCTGCCGGGCGACGATGTCGTCCTGCCCGGGATAGTTCGTCCCGTCGGCGAACCAGAGCTTCAGATCCCGTGACCCGGTGGCGTCCATGATGTCGACGCACTCAAGGAGATGGGCCACGGCCTTGCGCCGCACAGCGGCATCCGCGTGACACACACTCCCGAGCTTGAAGTCGTCGTCCTGAAACGTGTTCGAGTTGATCGCACCGAGTTTCAGCCCCCGCTCCTTCGCGTGTTTCGCAAGTGCCGAGTAGTCCTCGACCTCGTCCCACGGAATGTGCAGCGCGACGGTCGGGGCCACACCGGTGAACGCGTGGACCTGGGCGGCGTCGTCCAGCTTCTCCCACGGCGTGCGCGGAACCCCTTGCTGGGCGAACACCTTGAATCTGGTCCCCGAGTTCCCGTAGGCCCAGGACGGCGTCTCGACGGCCTGGTTCTTCAGTGCGGTCTTCACCGCGGCGAGATCGGTCACTTCGGACTCCAGAGGCAGGCTCGGATGAAACGATTCAGAGAGGGAAGCTATGAGCACGGCGGAGGAGTGTCAACCCCTGCGGCCGGGCCGGTTCTCCGTGACCGTCCCGCGACCTTCGGCTATCGAAATTTTTTCGAGACGCCCCCATTGACGTGACATGCCCGTGGTGCCTACGGTCCCGGCAATCCAGTTGAAACCTTTCACGACGTCGTGGGGGCTCACCGCCGTCGGCGTCGTCGAGGAGTTCCCATGACCCACCCGTCCGACGAGGGACCAGGCCCGGTGCTGGCGCTGAAGGACGTCGCCAAGTCGTTCGGCGCCGTCCGGGCGCTGCGCGGCGTCTGTCTGGAGCTGTTCCCCGGCGAGGTGCACGCGCTCGCCGGGGAGAACGGCGCCGGCAAGTCGACGCTGATCAAGACCCTCGCGGGGGTGCACCGGCCGGACGCCGGACAGGTGCTCCTCGACGGCGTGCCGGTCGCCTTCCACGGCCCCAAAGACGCCCGCGACGCCGGTATCGCCGTGATCTACCAGGAGCCGACGCTCTTCCCCGACCTGTCGATCGCCGAGAACATCTTCATGGGCCGCCAGCCGCGCCGCGCCCTCGGCCGCATCGACCACCGGGCCACCCGGGACGCGACCGCCGCCCTGATGACCCGCCTCGGCGTCGCCCTCGACCCCGACCGCCCCGCGCGCGGCCTGTCCATCGCCGACCAGCAGATCGTCGAGATCGCCAAGGCCCTCTCCTTCGACGCCCGGGTCCTGATCATGGACGAGCCGACCGCCGCCCTCACCGGCAGCGAGGTCGCCCGCCTCTTCGGCGTCGTCCGCACCCTGCGCGAACAGGGCGCGGCGGTGCTGTTCATCTCGCACCGGCTGGAGGAGATCTTCCGGATCTGCCAGAAGGTGACGACGCTGCGCGACGGCGCGTGGATCGCGAGCGAGCCGGTCGACGGCATGACCGAGGACGACCTCGTCCGCCGCATGGTCGGCCGCGACCTGGACGAGCTGTATCCGAAGCAGGACGTCACCCCCGGCGCCGTCGCGCTTAGCGTGCGCCGCCTGACCCGCGAGGGCGTCTTCACGGACGTCTCCTTCGACGTGCGGCGCGGCGAGATCGTCGGCCTCGCCGGGCTCGTCGGGGCCGGCCGCACCGAGGTCGCCCGGGCCGTGTTCGGTATCGACCACTGGGACGCCGGCGAGGTCACCGTGGACGGCAGGCCGCTCACCAGCGGCGCCCCCTCCGTCGCGATGGCCTGCGGACTCGCCCTGGTCCCCGAGGACCGCCGCGCCCAGGGCCTCGTGATGGACATGTCCATCGAACGGAACATCGGCCTCACGGGACTCCGGACGACCATGAGGGCCGGCCTCATGGACCGGGGAGCCGAGCGCAGCCGGGCCCTCGACTGGGCCGTCAAGCTCCAGGTGAAGTACGCCCGGCTGGCCGACACGGTCAGCACTCTTTCGGGTGGGAACCAGCAGAAGGTCGTCCTCGCGAAATGGCTGGCGACCCGCCCGCAGGTCCTCATCGTCGACGAGCCCACACGGGGCATCGACGTCGGGACGAAGGCCGAGGTGCACCGCCTGCTGAGCGAGCTGGCCGCAGGCGGCGTCGCCGTCCTGATGATCTCCTCCGACCTGCCCGAGATCCTCGGCATGGCCGACCGCGTGCTCGTCATGCACGAGGGCCGCCTCACCGCCGAGATCCCCCGATCCGACGCCACCGAGGAGACGGTGATGGCCGCAGCCACCGGGAGGGCCGCATGAGCGCACTCCCCGTCGAGGTGCCGAAGTCCTCCGGGACCCGGCTCGTCGACCGTGTCTTCAAGATGCGCGAACTCGCCATCCTGGCCGTCTTCCTGGTGATGATCGCCGTCACCCAGGCCGGGAACAGCGAGTTCCTCTCCGAGCAGGGCGTCAAGGACCTCCTGCTGAACGCGACGATCCTCGTTCTGGTCGCCACCGGCCAGTCCCTCGTCGTCATCACCCGCAACGTCGACCTGTCCGTCGGCTCCACCCTCGGCATCAGCGCCTTCGCCGCCGGAACCTATCTGCACGGCGGCGGGAACGCGGTCGTCGCGATCGGCCTCGCCGTCCTGACGGGTGTCGGGTTCGGGCTGCTCAACGGGCTGCTCGTCAGCCTCGGCCAGGTGCCCGCCCTCGTCGTCACCCTCGGCACGCTGTACATCGTGCGGGGCATCGACTCCGTCTGGGTCGGCTCACGCCAGATCACCGCCGCCGACCTGCCCGGCGGGTTCGTCGACTTCGGCTCCGGCGGCCTCTCGGCGGTGCCCTACCTCGCGCTGATCGCGCTCGCGGTGCTCGTCGTGACCGCCTACTACCTCAAGCACTTCGGCAGCGGGCGCGAGCTGTACGCGCTCGGCTCCAACCCGGAGGCCGCCCGGCTCGCCGGGATCCCCGTCCGCAAGCGGATCCTCGCCGCGTACACCTTCTGCGGGGCGCTCGCCGGGCTCGCCGGGGCGCTGTATCTGGCCCGGTTCGGGAACGTCGACTCCGGGACGGGCAGCGGGTACGAGCTGACGGTCGTCAGCGCCGTCGTGGTCGGCGGGGTCGTTTTCACGGGCGGTTCCGGGAGTGTCTACGGGGCCGCGCTCGGGGCGCTGCTGCTGACGTCCATCAACAGTGTGCTGCCCGCGCTCGGGGTCAGCTCCGTGTGGGTGCTCGCCATCAACGGCGTCCTTCTGCTGCTGGCCATCGCCGTGGACCGGGTGGTCGCGCTGCGGGTGGCCGCCGCCCTGAAGAAGAAGTCGGCCACCGCGCGGATCGCCGTTTCGGACAAGGCCGTTCAGAAAGCGGACAACATCGTTCAGAAGGGGGAGCCCCGTGCCTGAGTCCCTCGCAAGGGCCGTCCGCTGGGACACCGTCGTCGGTGCCCTGCTCGTCGCCTTGCTGCTGCTCTCCTTCTCCACCGTGGACGGGTTCGGCAACGCGCTCAACCTGTCGTTCCTGCTGGGGAACACGCTGCCGATCGCGCTCGTCGCGCTGCCGATGACGATGCTCGTCGTGTCCGGGGAGATCGACCTGTCGGTCGCGTCCACCGCCGGGCTCTCCGGGGCCGTCATGGGGCAGCTGTGGAACCAGGGGATGACGATCGAGTCGATCATCCCGATCTGCCTCGTGCTCGGCGTGCTGTGCGGGCTCGTCAACGGGCTGCTCGTCACCCGGCTCGGGCTGCCCTCGCTCGCCGTCACCATCGGCACGCTCGCCGCCTACCGGGGGATCGCGCAGATCGTCCTCGGCTCCGACGCGGTCACCGACTTCCCGTCCCAGTACCTCGACTTCGCCGCCGGACGCGTCGGCGACAGCTTCCTGCCGCAGGCGTTCCTGCCGTTCCTCGTGCTGCTCGCCATCGCCGTCGTCGTCCTGCACGCCACCCCCTTCGGGCGGTCCGTGTTCGCGATCGGCGCCAGTGAGGAGGCCGCGCGGTTCGCCGGTGTGCGGGTGCGGCGCAGCAAGCTGATCCTGTTCACCGTCACCGGCCTGATGGCCTCCCTGACCGGCGTCTTCTGGGCCCTGCACTACGCCAGCGCCCGCTATGACAACGCCACCGGCCTCGAACTCTCCGTCATCGCCGCCGTCCTGCTCGGCGGGATCGACTTCGACGGCGGCAAGGGCACGCTCGGGGGCGCGATCGCCGGGGTGTTCCTGCTGGGCACCGCGCAGAACGTCATGAGCCTCAAGGACGTCTCCGCCCAGTCGCAGATCGTCGTCACCGGCGTCCTGCTGGTCGTCTCCGTGCTCGCGCCCCGGGTCGCCCGCCAGATCGCCCTCGCCAGGGCGGGCAGACAACCCGCCACCACCTCACCTTCCTAGGGAACCCGCCATGAACAAGAGGACCCTCCGCCGCGCCTGCGTCGCGCTCGCCGCCGTCTCCTCGCTCGCCCTCACCGCCACCGCCTGCGGCGGCACCACGAAGGACGACGTGAAGTCGGAGAGCAGCGGGGCCGCGAAGACCGGTGGGAAAGCCGATCCGAACGCGGCGACGAAGAAGGGGCTGACCGTCGGCTTCCTGCCGAAGCAGGTCAACAACCCCTACTTCACCTCCGCCGACAAGGGCGGCGAGACCGCGCTGAAGGAACTCGGCTCCTCCTACAAGGAGGTAGGCCCCTCCAGCGCCACCGACACGGCCGGGCAGGTCAGTTACGTCAACACGCTGACCCAGCAGCAGGTCGACGCGATGGCCGTCTCCGCGCAGGACCCGGGCGCGCTGTGCACCGCGCTCAAGCAGGCGATGAGCAACGGCATCAAGGTCGTCACCTACGACTCGGACACCAACCCCGAGTGCCGCAACGCCTTCGTCTCGCAGGCCAGTGGGGAGGATCTGGGCCGTACCGAGGTGCAGTTGCTCGCCCAGCAGATCGGCTACAAGGGGGAGATCGCGATCCTGTCGGCCGCGCAGACCGCGACGAACCAGAACGCGTGGATCGAGTTCATGAAGGAGGAACTCAAGGACCCGAAGTACAAGGACATCAAGCTCGTCAAGACCGTGTACGGCAACGACGACGCGCAGCAG
>DATCQX010000254.1:0-2376 GCA_036569285.1 Streptomyces sp. | reverse complement strand
GCTGTGGGCTGGGTGGGCATGGAGCGGGCCGCGGGGACCGTGGGGACGGTGGAGATGGCGCCGCCCATGTTCAGGGGGCGGTCGCCCACGTTCACGGGGCGGTCCTGCAAGGGGCGGTCCTGGGCGAGGTCCTGGTCCGGGAGGGAGGACGGGGGCGTGCGGCGGGCGCCGTAGCGGCGGTGGACCGCCTGCTTCGTGACGCCGAGCGCGGAGCCGACCGCGTCCCAGGAGAAGCCGAGGGAACGGTCGAACTCGACCGCCGCCGTCACCAGCGTCTCCACGCTGTCCCGCAGTTCCTGGGCCAGGCGGACGGTGGGCGCGGGAGCGCGGCCGTAGACCACGAACCCCGTGGAGGGGCCGGAACGGCGGGGGCGGTAGACGTTGCCCAGCTGGGCGGTGAGCGTGCGGAGTGCGTCCACCTGGCGGCGGACCCGCTCGATGTCCCGCACCAGCAAGTGCAGGCTGGCCCGGGCCTGGGCGTCGTGGGTTGCGTGGTCGGCCATGAACAAGCCTCTCGAACCGGCGTTAAGAGATAGGGGTCAACTCTTTCTTGACCAACGCGGATTCGCTCCGCGGGTCACGGGGTGGGGGCGTATGGGCATATGCGTACGCCCCCTGTCTCCGGGGGACGCGACTCCCGTTCCTGGCAGGAAGCGGTCTCGCCGTCGGAGAGATGCGGCCGGTGTCGCTGACTGGGGTGCGGCGCCTGGCTTCGGTGGTGGCAGGACGCGGCCCTTCCTCGCCGGGACCCGGTCCTCAGAGCCGGCGACGGTACACGTCCCCTCCGACTCTGGGCAGGGCGTGACCCTCGTCGGCGGCAGGACACGGTTCGGTGGAGCCGGGCTTCCGACGGCTCGGCCCTCCCCGTAAGCGCCCCACCCTCCCGGCTCCTAGACTGATGTGCTGGTCGTGTCCGTCCCGTTCGAGAGGTTCCGCTCTTCCATGAGGCTTGTCTTCGCTGGTACCCCTGAGGTCGCTGTTCCTGCGCTGGACGCGTTGATCGGTTCGGGGCGGCATGAGGTGGTCGCGGTGGTGACGAGGCCGGACGCGCCGGCGGGGCGAGGGCGGAGGCTGGTCGCGTCGCCGGTGGCGGAGAGGGCGATGGAGGAGGGGATCGAGGTGCTGAAGCCGGGGCGGCCCAGGGAACCCGAGTTCCTGGAGCGGCTGCGGGAGATCGGGCCCGACTGCTGTCCGGTCGTCGCGTACGGCGCCCTCCTGCCCAAGGTCGCGCTCGACGTGCCCGTCCACGGCTGGGTCAACCTGCACTTCTCCCTGCTGCCCGCGTGGCGCGGCGCCGCTCCCGTGCAGCACTCGATCATGGCCGGCGACGAGATCACCGGCGCGTCCACGTTCCTCATCGAGGAGGGCCTCGACTCGGGCCCCGTCTACGGCACCGTCACCGAGGAGGTGCGCCCCACCGACACCAGCGGCGACCTCCTCACCCGCCTCGCCTTCGCCGGCGCCGGCCTGCTCGCGGCGACCATGGACGGCATCGAGGACGGCACGCTGAGCGCGGTCCCGCAGCCCGGCGAGGGCATCACCCTGGCCCCGAAGATCACCGTCGAGGACGCCCGCGTCGACTGGAGCGCCCCCGCACTCCGTGTCGACCGCGTCGTCCGCGGCTGCACGCCCGCCCCCGGCGCCTGGACCACCTTCCGCGGTGAGCGGCTCAAGCTGATCCAGGTCACCCCGCTGCCCGACCGCACCGACCTCGCCCCGGGCCGGCTCGCCGTCGCCAAGAACAACGTGTACGTCGGCACCGGCTCCTACGCCGTAGAACTGCTCTGGGTCCAGCCCCAGGGCAAGAAGCCGATGCGCGCGGCGGACTGGGCCCGGGGGGTACGGGGAGCGGACGGCGAGACGCTGGGCGGCTGAGGCTCAGGCTGAGGCGGGGGCGCGCGGGGTGTAAGGGGGCGTAAGGGGCGCCGACGGCGGGCCGCTGGGCCGCTGAGGCGGAGGCGGAGCCCGAGGCGCATGCGGGGGACCGCCGCGATCGAACTGCGGCAACTTGCCCGAGCCGGACCTTGAGCCCGACGCCGAGCTTGGGCCCGAGACCGGGCCTGAGCCGAGCCGATCCCAGGCCCGAGCCCGACTCCGAGCCTGACATCGAGCCCAAGCCGGAGCTGAGCCCAACCCCAAACTGCCCCAGACCCTGGCCGAGCTGAGCCCAAGCCGGTCCCGAGCCTGAGATCGAGTCTGAGCCTGAAGCCGCCCCAACCCTGAAGCCGTCCCAAGTCCGAGCCGCCCCAAGCCCGAAGCCGTCCCAAGTCCGAGCCGCCCCAAGTCCGAACCGCCCCAAGCCCGAACCGCCCCAAGCCCGAAGCCGCCCCAACCCTGAGCCGCCCCCGAGCCCGAGCCGAGCCCCCACTCCAAGCC
>DATCQX010000253.1:0-6692 GCA_036569285.1 Streptomyces sp. | reverse complement strand
GAACGCACCCGAACTCGGCACCCCGCTCAACCCCGACACCTACGACTACGCGGGCGCGGTCCTGTGGAACAACCACGCCTCCGAACTGTGGCGGTACTTCACGATCTACCTCCGCCGCGAGATCGCCCGCCGCGCCGGCCTCACCCAAAAGGATGCCCACGCACAATCCCGCATCGCCTTCGGCAAGGTCGCGGAGTACCAGAAACGCGGGGCCGTCCACTTCCACGCCGTGATCCGCTTCGACGGACCCGACGGTCCGGACTCGCCCCCGCCGGCATGGGCCAACCTCGACCTGCTGACCGATGCCATCCAGGCCGCCGCCGCTCGCGTCACGGTCGACGTGCCCCCAGCCCGGTACCAGCCGGACCCCGACCAACCGGCGATCACCCAACCAGCCCGCACCCTGCACTGGGGCACCCAACTCGACGTCCAACCGATCGGCGCCTTCGGCCACGGAGAAGAGATCACCGAACAGGCCGTCGCCTCCTACGTCGCCAAGTACGCCACCAAGGCCGCTGAAACGACCGGGACGGTAGACCGCCGCATCGGCAACAAGGAAGCCCTCGTCCTCCTCGACGTCCCCGACCACCCCGCCCGCCTCATAGCGGCCTGCCTCGACCTCCACGCGCTCTACCCCGACCGCAAGCTGAGGGACTGGGCGCACATGCTCGGCTTCCGGGGCCACTTCTCCACCAAGTCCCGCCGCTACTCCACCACCCTCGGCGCCCTCCGCCAGACCCGCGCCGACTACCGCGCCGCCCAGCAACGCGAAGCCCTCGGCCTCCCCGACCCCGACGACACCCCGGAAACGACCACCCTGACCCTCGCCCACTGGACCTACGCCGGCCACGGCCACACCCCCGGCGAATCCTGGCTCGCATCCAACATCCGCCGCGACATCCAACTCAACCGGGAAACGGCCCGCGAAGAGCTACCTGCCCTGCTCGATCAGGAAGGAGCCGCCGCGTGACCACCGCCGCCCCGAACCTGCTCACGGTCCCTGAGGTCATGGGCCGACTCAAGGTCAGCCGCAGCAAGGTCTACGACCTGATCCGCTCGAACCGGCTCGCGTCCATGAAGATCGACGGCTGCCGCCGCATCTCCGACGAGGTCGTCAGCGACTTCATCCGCCGGGGGATGGGAGGGACTGCCTGATGCCTCCCCGCAAACGCAACCCCAACGGTTCCGGAACCGTCACCCTGCGCGCCGACGGCCGCTATCAGGCTGCGGTGTACGTCCCCCAGCCCGACGGCACCACGAAGCGGAAGTTCGCGTACGGCAAGACCTTCGAGGAGTGCGACCGCAAGCGCCGGGAGATGATCGACCGGACCAACAGCGGTATCCCAACACCGACACGGGACATGACGTTGGGCCAGTGGTTCGACTACTGGCTTGAGATCATCGTGAAGCCGAACCTCTCCGCGAACAGCTACCGAGCGTACGAGACGGCGGTACGGCACCACCTTCGTCCCCGCCTGGGTTCCAAGGTCATGCTCAAGCTCGGCGTCAAAGAGCTGCGAGGGGCCATACAGGCGCTCGCGCGCGACCGTGGGGCCAAGACCGCCAAGAGGGCGTTGAACGTCCTCTCAGCGTCGCTCACGGCCGCGATGGTCGAAGACATCGGCCTGACCCGCAACGTGGCCAAGCTCGTCCACGTCCGCGCGACCACCGACAGCGGGAAGAGCTGGGACGCGGTGACTGTGCTCCGCTTCCTGGCTGCCGCACGGCGCCTCACTGTCTACTATCCGGTCTTCCTGTTGATCTGCCTTCTGGGTCTGCGCCGTGCTGAGGCGTGCGGTCTGCGCTGGGAGAACATCGACCTGGACAACGGGGTCGTCTGGGTGGAACAGCAGCGGCAGCGCAGCAGCGCGGGCACGATCGACGATGCCGAACTCAAGTCGGACACGTCCAAGGCGCCCTTGCCCCTGCCGGCTCAGTGCGTCGCGCCTCTGCGCTGGACCCGGATGCGCACGGCCATGCTGCGTGAACGCGCACTCAGCCGGGGACTCCCCTGGTTCGACGACCCCAACGGCCACGTGTTCGTGACACGAACCGGACGCCCGCTCACGCCGGATCACCTGTACTTGGTCCTCCAGCGGATCATCCGGCTGGAGAAGCTCGGCAAGATGAACCCCAAGGGCCTGCGGAAGTCCTGCGGCACGCTCCTGGTCCACCTCCGAGTGCACCCCAGGATCGTGAAGGCGGTGCTGCGGCACAGTCGGATCTCGACGACACTCGACATCTACGCCGAAGCCCTCGACCCGGACGTCGTCGAAGCGGTGAGCCAGCTCGATCGGCTCCTCCGCCAGCCGGCCCGAATCAGGGAACTGGAGGCGTCTGCGGACCTCAGAACCGCCGCTTGATGTCACCGTTGGATGTCACGGCCCCTCGCCTCGCGCATAGCCGCAGGCAGAGGGGTCGTTCCCGTTGATCAGGGCAACATCATCCCATTCTCATAACGGTGCCCGAAGCGCAGGTGAGGCAGGTCACTGACCCGTGACCATAGCCGCAGGAGGCGGTCACTGTCTGCCCAGGCCCCCCGAGGCCCCCGCGCACGGGGGCCTCACCGCTCAGCCCATCACCCGCCGTGACCTCCCGCACAGCCCGGCGAGCGCCTCCGCCGTCACCGGTGAGATCGCGCCCTCCTCGGTGACGATCGCCGTCACCAGCTCGGGCGGCGTCACGTCGAACGCCGGGTTGTACGCCTGCGTGCCGAGCGGCGCCACAGGCACCCCGCCGCCCGCCCCGACGACCGGCGCCTGCGGGGAGACGGCCTCGGTCACCTCGTACCCGGGCCGCTGCTCGACCTCGATCGACGCCCCGTCAGGCGTCTCCAGGTCAACGGTCGTCACTGGGGCGACCACGACGAACGGCACGTGGTGGTAGCGCGCGAGGACCGCCAGCGGATAGCTCCCGATCTTGTTCGCGACGGACCCGTCGGCCGCGATCCGGTCCGCCCCGATCAGCACGGCGTCCACCTCCCCGGCCGCGAACAGCGACCCCGCCGCATTGTCCGTGAGCAGCGTGTACGCCATCCCGCTGCGCGCCGCTTCGTACGCCGTCAGCCGCGCTCCTTGGAGCAGCGGACGCGTCTCGTCGACCCACAACCTGCGCAGCCGCCCCGCGCGGTGCGCGGCCAGCGCGACCGCGAACGCCGTCCCTTCCCCGCCGGACACCAGCGAACCGGTGTTGCAGTGGGTGAGGATCCGGTGCCCGCCGCCCGGCAGCAGCTCGTCCAGGAGCGCCAGTCCGTGCTCCGCCATCCGGGCGCTCGCCTCGGCGTCCTCCTGGTGCAGCCGCCGCGCCGCCGCCAGCGCCGCCTGCGCGGCCCGCCGCTCGTCCCCGCCCTCGCCGAGTGCCGCGCGGTGCGCGTCCAGGGCCCGTCGGACGCCGACGGCGAGGTTGACGGCCGTCGGGCGCGCGCCCGCGAGGGCCGCTGCCGCCTCCTGGGCGTCGAACCCGCGCGCGGCGGCGAGCGCGACCCCGTAGGCCCCGGCGATCCCGAGGAGCGGCGCCCCGCGCACGGCGAGCGATCTGACCGCCTCCACCAGCACGGACGCGTCCGTGCACACCAGCTCGACCTCCTCGGCGGGCAGCCGCGTCTGGTCGAGGAGGACCAGAACGGGCCCTTCCGGCAGCTCCTCCCATCGGATCGCCGGTGTCCCGGCGGGCCGGTCGTCGTCTCCGGTTCGCGTGTACAGATCAGCCATGCGGTGAGCCTGCCCAGGATCCGCCGGACCATGGACGGTCCGTGGGAAGGGCCTTGGGCCCCACCGCGGCCGGTCCCTCTGTCGGTGCCCCATGGCACGATTGCATCCAACCTGCCACCGCGACCGCGGACCGGCACCGAGAAGGAGCGACGATGAACGACACTCCGGGCTGGGCCTCGCCCGGATCGGCCCCGTCCGAGGGCCCCGAAGGACAGGAGTCCACCGCACCCTCGGAACAGCAAGACGGCCGACCGTCGGACTCCGGCTCCGGCAACCAGTGGTCCAAGGAGCAGCCGCCCCCGGCCCAGTGGACGGCGCCCACACGCCACCACCCCGGCCAGACGCCCCCACCGGCCCCCGGCCCGGCCCCGACCGGCTGGAACGCCCCGACGACCCACCCCGGTGCCCCCGGCGGCTGGGGAACCGGCTGGGGCGGCCCCCCGCCCGCCGCCAAGCCCGGCATCATCCCGCTGCGCCCCCTCGGCGTGGGCGAGATCCTCGACGGCGCCGTCTCCACCATGCGCACCCACTGGCGCACGGTCCTCGGCATCTCCCTGGCCATCGCCGTCGTCGTCCAGGTCATCAGCGTCCTCGTCCAGGGCTTCCTCCTGGCCGACGCGGACACGGAGGCCATCGGCGACCCCAACGCCAGCCTGGACGAGGTCAGCCGCGCCCTGGGCGACTCGATGACGGCCTCGGCGATCGTCTCCGTGATCGCCATACTCGGCACGATCCTCGCGACCGCCCTGCTCACCATGGTCACCAGCCGGGCTGTCATCGGCAAGGGCGTCACCACCCGTGAGGCCTGGCGCGACGCGCTCCCGCAACTGCCGCGCCTGTTCGGCCTGACCCTTCTGCTGATGCTCGTCGTCGTCGGCACGATCGTCGTCGGCGCCCTGCCCGGCATCGTGGTGACCGCCGCGGGCGGCAGTGCGGCGGCGGGGGTCGGCCTGGCGCTCCTCGGCATCTGCGGCGCGGGTGTGGTCGCGATCTGGCTCGGCGTCCGCTTCTCCCTCGCGCCGCCCGCGCTGATGCTGGAGAAGCAGGGCATCAAGAAGGCCCTGAGCCGCTCCGTCAAGCTCGTCCGGGGCTCCTGGTGGCGCGTCCTCGGCATCCAGCTGCTCGGGACGATCATCGCGAGCGTCCTCTCGATGATCGTCGTCCTCCCGTTCACCCTCATCGGCGCCGCCCTCGGGGACGACGGCATGAGCGGCTTCATCACCAACTCCACCGCCGCGGGACACGGCTGGACGTACCTGATCATCACCGGCATCGGCGGCGTCATCGGCTACATGATCACGTTCCCGGTCAACGCCGGCGTCTCCGTGCTCCTCTACGTCGACCAGCGCATCCGGCGCGAGGCCCTCGACCTCGAACTCGCCCGCGCCGCCGGCCTCCAGGACTACGGCACCACCACCGGGAGCTGACGGCGTGCACCTGACGGGGGGAACCATCAGGACCCTGTGGACGGCGGCGGCCTCGGACGACACGCCGCCGCTGACCACACCCCGCGATCCCGCGCGGGAGGCGGCCCGCCGCGAACTGTCCAAGCGGATGTACCACGAGAACGACCCGAGCCTCCTCCAGCGCGCCCTGGACGCCTTCTGGAAGTGGCTCGGCGCCCTCTTCGACACCGCGGCCGGCGCCACCCCGGGCGGCACGCTCGGCCTCGTCGCCGTCGTCCTGGTCGTCCTCGCCGTCGTCGGCGCCCTGTGGTGGCGCCTGGGCTCCCCCCGCCGTACGCCCGCCCCCGCCGCCCCGCTCTTCGGCGACCGCGCCCGCAGCGCCGCCGACCACCGCGCCGCCGCCGAGGAGCACGCCGCCCAGGGCCACTGGAACGAGGCCGTCCAGGAACGGATGCGCGCCATCGTCCGCGCCCTGGAGGAGCGCGCCCTCCTCGACACCCGCCCCGGCCGCACCGCCGACGAGGCCGCCGCCGAAGCCGGCCGCACCCTCCCGGACCACGCCGCCCCCCTGCACGCCGCCGCCCGCGACTTCGACGACGTCACATACGGCGGACGCCACGCGGGCGAGCGGACGTACCGGCGCATCGCCGACCTCGACGAGACCCTGGACCGCACGAAACCCAGGCTGACGGCCCACCAGGGGGCCGCCGGATGACCACCTCCACCGCCCCCACAGCCCGTCAACTGTGGACCCGCGCGCGGGGCATCGCCCTCGCCGCCGCCGTCCTGCTGATCGCGGGCGTCACCGTCGCCGCGCTCCGCTCCGACGCCCACCACGGCGAACTCGACCCCCGCTCCGCCGACCCCTACGGCAGCCGCGCGATCGCCGAACTCCTCGCCGCCCGCGGCGTCACCACGCGCGTGGTGACCACCCTGGACGACGCCCGCGCGGCGACCGGCCCCGACAGCACCCTCCTGGTCGCCGTCCCCGACCTGCTGACCGAACGCCAGCAGAGCGACCTGCGCGCGGCCACCGCCGCATCCGACGGCCGTACCGTCCTCGTCGCCCCCGGCGACTGGTCCGTCGAGACCCTCGCCCCGGGCGTCGTCGCCGCCCCTGCGACCAGCCGCGACACCACCCTCGACCCCGGCTGCGCCCTCCCCGAGGCCCGCCGCGCGGGCGCCGCCGACACCGGAGGCCACCGCTACACCGTCACCCGCCAGGGCATCGACGAGTGCTACCCGAGCCGCCACCTGGCCACCCTGCTGCGCGTCCCTGCCGAGACGGGGGACGGCGACACCGTCGTCCTCGGCTCCCCCGACATCCTCCTCAACGACCGCCTCGACGAGCAGGGCAACGCCTCGCTCGCCCTCCAACTCCTCGGCTCCCGCCCCCATCTGGTCTGGTACCTCCCCTCGCTCTCCGACTCCACCGCCGCGGGCCCCGAGGAGGAGAAGAGCCTCTTCGACCTGCTCCCCTCCGGCTGGCTCTGGGGCACCCTGCAACTCTTCATCGCGGCAGCCCTGACCGCCCTGTGGCGCGCACGCCGCCTCGGCCCGCTGGTCCCCGAACGAC
>DATCQX010000252.1:0-50219 GCA_036569285.1 Streptomyces sp. | reverse complement strand
GCGGCCGATGTCCATGAGTCTCACCGGATCGAGGGTCGGCATGGAGATCTGGAGGACAGGGACGTCCGCGTCGGGGAACATCTCCACCAGCGGAACGTAGGCGCCGTGGTCCAGACCGCGCTCGGGGATGTCCTGGACGGGAGTTCCCGGGGCGCGCAACAGTTTGCGCACCTTCTCCGCGAGCTCCGGCGCACCCGGGGCGTCGTACGTAACTCTGTAGTAGTGCTCGGGGAAGCCCCAGAAGTCGTAGACAAGGGGGACGGGGTTGACGGCACCGAGGGCGAGGGGGGCCTCCTCCCAGTGCGCCGAGACGATGAGGATCGCCTTGGGCCGGGGCAGGTCGGCCGACCACGCGGCGAGCTGGCCGGGCCAGACCGGGTCGTCGGCCAGTGGCGGGGCACCGTGGCTGAGGTACAAGGCGGGCATGCGCTCCGTGGCGGCGGCAGACATGTGGTGACTCCCTTCCGGATGACTCACAACTAGATACTTCAAAACTGCAGCATCAGCTCGTACATACCATACGACCTGTTTGTTTAAATTTCAATGATGGGAGCGTTACTGTGGAGTACATGAAGGCATCCCCATCCCCGACCCCTGACGAGCCACAGTGGCTCACGGAAGAGGAGCAGTCCGTCTGGCGTGCCTATCTGCACGCGTCGACGCTCCTCGACGACTACCTCGACCGCCAGCTCCAGCGCGACGCCGGCATGCCGCACATGTACTACGGCCTGCTGGCGAGCCTCGGCGAGGCCCCGCAGCGCCGGCTGCGGATGACCCAGCTGGCCATGAAGTCCAAGATCACCCGGTCCCGTCTCTCGCACGCGATCGCCCGGCTGGAGAAGAACGGCTGGGTGCGCAGAGAGGACTGCCCCTCCGACAAGCGGGGCCAGTTCGCCGTGCTGACGGACGGCGGGCTCGACGTGCTCCAGCGGGTGGCGCCCGGCCATGTCGAGGCCGTGCGGACGGCCCTGTTCGAGCGGCTCACCCCGGAACAGACGAAGGCCCTCGGCGAGATCCTGACGATCGTCGCCGAGGGCCTTCAGCCCAACGAAGCGGGTGCCGACCTGCCCTGGCTGCGCTGACCTCGTCCCCAGGGTCCGCGCTGCGGGGACCTCAGTGGACTAGTGAGCGACCACCGGGACCTTGAACTCGTCCTCAGCACCTTCCTCAGCACCGTGGCCGAGGTTCGGACGGCCGGCGTTGATCAGAGTGAAGGCGATCACCGAGGCGGCGACGAGGATCCCGACGGCGACCCAGATCGCGTTCGTGTACCCGTGGACCAGGCCCTCCATCTGGACCAGCTGCTGCTTTCCGGCAGCGCCGGCGATGTGGTCCTTGACGTACGACGTCGTCGCGGACGCGGCGATCGTGTTCAGCAGGGCGGTGCCGATGGCGCCGCCCACCTGCTGCGAGGTGTTGACCATCGCGGAGGCGACGCCGGCGTCCCGGGGCTCCACGCCCTGGGTCGCCAGCGACATCGCCGGCATGAACGCCGTCCCCATGCCGAGGCCCAGGAGCAGCATCGCGGGCAGCAGCAGGGCGGCGTACGAGGAGTCGGTCTTCATCTGGGTCAGCAGGAACATGCCGAGGGCGGCGACCAGGAAGCCGGGGCCCATCAGCAGGCGCGGGGCGACGCGGGTCATCAGGCGGGTGCCGATCTGCGTCGAGCCCGTGATCATGCCGACGACCATCGGCAGGAACGCGAACCCGGTCTTGACCGGCGAGTACCCCTTCACGATCTGGAGGTAGTAGGTGAGGAAGAGGAACAGGCCGAACATGCCGATGATGGCGAGGCCCAGCGAGAGGTAGACACCGCCGCGGTTGCGCTCGGTGATGACCCGCAGCGGCAGCAGCGGCGCCTTGACCTTCGACTCGACGACGACGAAGGCGGCCAGCAGGACGGCGGAACCGACGAACATGGCGACCGTCAGGCCGTCCGACCAGCCCTCGGACTCGGCGCGGGTGAAGCCGTAGACGAGCGACACGAGGCCCAGCGTGGAGAGCAGCACGCCCGGGATGTCGAGCGGGTTGCGGTTGCGCCCGCCCTCGGGCTCACGGATGACGAAGTAGGCGCCCGCCGCCGCGATGATCGCGAACGGGATGTTGACGAAGAACGTCCAGCGCCAGTTCAGGTACTCGGTGAGGAAGCCGCCGAGGAGCAGGCCGACCGCGCCGCCGCCGCCGGCGATGGCGCCGTAGATGCCGAACGCCTTGGCGCGCTCCTTGGCGTCCGTGAACATCACGGCGAGCAGGGAGAGCGCGGCGGGCGCGAGGAGCGCGCCGAAGACGCCCTGGAGGGCGCGGGCGCCGAACATCATGGCCTGGTCCTGGGCCGCGCCGCCGAGGGCGGACGCGAACGCGAAGCCGCCGAGGCCGACGACGAAGGTGCGCTTGCGGCCCCACAGGTCGGCGATCCGGCCGCCGAAGAGCAGGAGGCCGCCGAAGGCGAGGGCGTAGGCGGTGACGATCCACTGCTTGTTGCCCTCGGAGATGCCCAGGTCCGACTGTGCGGCGGGCATCGCGATGTTCACGATGGTGGCGTCCAGGACGACCATCAGCTGGGCTATGGCGATGAACGCCAGAGCCTTCCAGCGATTGGCGTCGGGAGCCTTGGGGACTGCTTGAGACATGGGTGGACCCACTCCGGGACTTCGTTGGGAAAAAATGATCGGAAATACGTGACGGGACGAGAAGACAGACTGATCGGGACGGCTGAACTGATCGGTCAGAGCCGGCGGAGTTCCTCCATGGTCATGGCGGAGCCGGGCAATTCGGAGGTGGACGGCTTCACGCGCAGGCCGTCCAGGAAGATCTGGAGATGGCGGTGGAGGAACCGGTCGGCGCTGGCGCACAGGGTGCCCGCCGGGGGCCGGCTGAGCTGGGCCACGACGATCATCACGTCGCCCGACCCGACGTCCTGCCGCATCTGGCCGGCCGCTTTGGCGCGGCCCATGACCTCTTCGACGATCTCCTCGACCCGGGTCCGCGCGGCGGCCAGGTCGGGGTGGTTCTCGTCGAAGCCCGCCGCGATCATCGGGCACAGCGCGCTGACCCGTTCGTCGGCGGTGGCGTGCACGAAGCGTTCCAGGGCGGCGAACGGGTCGCTCTCCTCGGCCAGGGCTTCCCGGCCCGCTCGCGCCGTGCGGTCCAGGACCGAGCAGACGACCTCGCGGACGAGGGCCTGGCGGTCCGGGAAGTTCCGGTAGACCGTGGCGTTCCCGACACCGGCGCGGCGGGCGATCTCGTCGAGCGGCACCTCGGGGCCGGACTCGGTGAGCATCTCGCGCGCGGCGGCGACGATCCGCTCCCGGTTGCGCAGGGCGTCGGCACGCGGCCGGGTCGCCTTGCGCTGCGCGGGAAGCGTGGGGGACTCCACGGCGGTCTCCTTGCGGAAGAGGTTTGAAGCGCGATCCGGGGAGCACTTCCCCGTTTCACTCGGACGCTGGGTTAAACGGGGAAGCGGTCCCCGGTTATTTCCCCATCCGAATGTGACCTGAGTCACATAGGCGCTCGTGCGGAGAAACGGGGCTCTCGTGCGGCGAGACGGGGGCGGAACCCCGATCGGACGCCCCCAGCGCGCGCCCCCTCGCGCCCCGGCAGAGGGTGAACGGGAGGACGCAGCCGGTGACCGGTGGCTGCCCGGACCGGAGGGCCCCGCATGCAGCCGCACCCGCCTCGCCGACGGATACGTCCGCACCGCACGGCCGCGCTGATGTCGGTGACCGTGCTGACCCTCGCCGTCGGAACCTCGGCCGGACCCGGCGAACGGCTGCGGGAGCAGTCGGCCGTGGCCGCCGGCGCGAACCCGATGGCCCTCGCCCGGGCCTCCGCGCTCGGGCCCTGCATGATCCGGGGAGCGAGCGCCGTCCAGATGTCGGAGGGGGTACCGACCCCCAGGGGCTACTCAAGGTCTACGGGTACGGTCAGGGCGCTGACCCTGATGATCGACTTCCCCGACGCCAAGGGGCCGGGCAGCGCGATGGACCGGTACCGGGAGTTCTTCCCGCAGACCTCGGAGTGGTTCCGCACCGCGTCCTACGGGCGGCTCGACTACCGGGCCGAGGCGCCCGTGCCGCGCTGGCTGCGGATGCCGAAGCCGTTCACCGCGTACGGGATAGAGCGCGGCGCCCCCTTCGACCCCGGGTACCGGGAGCTGGTCGAGGACATCGTCGCCGCCGCCGATCCGCGCGTCGACTTCCGGGACTACGACCTGCTGAACGTCCTCGTCACGCCGAACGCGGGGCCGTCCGCGCTGGACACGGTCCTGTCGGTGACGTTCGCCGGGAACACCGAGGCGCCGGTCGCGGACGGGGTTCCGGTGGCCAACGCGTCGTTCGTGTACTCGCGGCAGGACGACGGGTCCGGGGCGTACGCCGAGACCGGGTACCGGGTGCTGCCGCACGAGAACGGGCACGTCTTCGGGCTGCCCGACCTCTACACGCAGGAGGGCGGGGGCGCCGTCGGGCACTGGGACATCATGAGCGAGGACTGGGGGGCCAACAACGACTTCCTCGGCTGGCACAAGTGGAAGCTGGGGTGGCTCACGCCGGACCAGGTCAACTGCGCCTCGCTGAAAGGCACTTCCGACTACACCCTGTCCCCGCTCTCCTCCCCCGGCGGGCGCAAGCTGCTCTTCGTGCCGACCGGCGGGCGCAGCGGCTACGCCGTCGAGCTGCGTACGAAGGGCGGCAACGACGAGTCCGTCTGCCGGCCCGGCGTCCTCATCTACAAGGTGGACGCCACCGTCGACACCGGCCTCGGCCCCGTCACCGTCCACGACTCCCGCCGCGACAGCGGGGGGTGCACGCGCAGCCCCAACGTCCACGCGGAGCTGTCCGACGCGACGTTCCGTCCCGGGCAGCGGTTCGTGGACCGGAGGCACGGGGTGAGCGTCTCGGTGCGGGGGATCGACGCGGACGGGAACTACACGGTGTCGGTGACGCGGGGGAAGTCAGGGGGCTGAGCGCGGGCTCCCGTACCGTGGGGGCGAGATCTCACCCGGGAGTGCAGCGTTCATGACGTCGTCCGATGCCGTTCCGTCCGAGGTTGTGGCTCCGCTCGTGCGGGGGGTGAGGGTGCTGGAACGGCTCACCGAGGCCGGGGGGACGCTGAGCCTGAGCGGACTTGAGCGGGGGACGGGGCTCGCGCGGTCGACGGTGGACCGGATCGCGGTGACGCTGGAACGCGTCGGATACGTACGGCTCGACGGCCGGGACGCCTCCCTCGCACCCCGGGTCGCGGAACTCGGCAACGCCTACCTCGCCGCCCTGCGGCTGCCCGCGCTGCTGGCCGCCCGCGCGGACCAACTCGCCGACGAACTCGACGAGTCGGTGTCCCTGGCGGTCGGTGACCGGGGCGGTATCCGCTTCATCCACCAGGCCACCCGGCGCCGCACCCTCTCCCTCTCCTTCCGCATCGGCGACCTCCTCCCCGCCGAACGCACCGCCCCCGGGCCCCTGTTCGCGAGCGAGTGGGACGACGCCGAGTGGACGGCATGGCGCACGCGCCGGACGGCCGACCCCGCGGACGCGGGCTTCACGGCGCTGCCCGACCGCGAACTCCCCGGCCTCGACGCCGAGTTCGTCCAGCGTGCCGAAGCCGCCGGGCGGGCCGGGTTCGCCGTCGACGACCAGCTCATCGAACCGGGGCTCGTCGCGGTGTCCGTACCGGTACGGGACACGGACGGGCAGGTCGTGTGTGTCGCCAGCGTCGTGAGCCACACCAGCCGGCACACCGCCGAGGGGCTGCGGACGGCGCTGCTGCCCCGGCTCCAGGAGGCCGTCTCGGGGATGGAGCGGGTGCTGCGGGAGGCCCCCGACCCGGTCCCCGGGCCCGCGCCCGCCGGGCTCGCGGGGTGGACGCAGGCGTCGAAGCAGGAGCTGGGGCGGGAGTTCGTGGAGTCGCTGGCGCGCGGGCTGAGCGTGCTCACGGCGTTCGGGGAGGGGCGGGCTCGGCTCGGCCTCAGCGAGGTCGCGAAGGCGACGGGGCTGTCCCGGGCGACGGCCCGCCGGGCGCTGATCACCTTCCAGCACCTGGGCCTCGTCCGACTGGCCCCCGATCCGCGCTGCTTCACCCTCACCCCCCGCGTACTCGACCTGGGTTTCCCCCCGTTGTCGCACACGACCCTCGCCCGCATCGCCCAGCCCCACCTGGAGAACCTCGCCGCCCGCATCCAGGAACCCGTCTCCCTCGGGGTGTTGGCCGACGGCGGCGAGGTGCAGTACACGGCACTCGTCACCGCCCGGCACGTGATGAGCGTGGACACCGGCGTGGGGACCCGGCTGCCCGCCTGGGTGACCGCGCTCGGGCGGGTGCTGCTGGCCGATCTGCCGGACAGCGTGCGGGAGTTCGGGGAGCTGCGGGCGTACACCTCCCGGACGGTGACCGATCCGGCCGCCCTGCGGGCCGTCCTCGACGAGGTGCGGGAGAAGGGATTCGCCCTGGTCGACGAGGAGTTGGAGGACGGGCTGCGGTCGGTGGCCGTGCCGGTGCGGGGGCGGGACGGGCGTGTCGTGGGCGCGGTGAGCGCGTCGACTCACGTGGCCCGGCGGTCGGTCGAGGAGTGCGTCTCCGGGATCCTCCCCGGACTGGCCGACGCCGCCGGGCGGATCACGGAGGAGCTGGGGGTGGTGTCACGGTTCCTCCGGGTGCGGTGAGGTGTCCCCGGCCGGGGCCCTCACTCCCGCCGGTTGACACCACCACTATATCGGCAACACTGTATCCATTATGAGTATCTGGTCTGAGCCCCAGCCCGACTCCCGGTTCGTCGACGTGGACGGGCTGCGGATCCACTACAAGCGCGCCGGGCACGGGCCGGTGCTCGTGCTGCTGCACGGGAGTGCGTCGTCCTTGCAGCACTTCGACCGGGCGGCGGAGCTGCTGTCGGGTTCGTTCGACGTGATCCGGCCCGACCTGCCGGGGTTCGGGCTGACGGGGCCGCGTGCGGACCGCGACTACCGCGTTCCGGCGTACGCCGTGACGGTGGCGGGGTTCGTGGAGGCGCTGGGGGTGGCGCGCTACGCGCTGGGCGGCAATTCGCTGGGCGGCAACATCGCCTGGAACGTCGCGCTGGATCATCCGGAGCGGCTGACGGGGCTGGTGCTGGTCAACGCCACCGGCTACCCGGAGAAGACGGTGCCCTCGGGGATGCGCCTGGCCCGCAACCCGCTGGTGCGGCCCCTGCTGAGGCGGTTCATGCCGCGCGGGGCGATCGAGCGCGGCCTGCGCGAGAGCGTCGGGCCGCGTTCGCGGATCGTGGACGACGCCATGGTGGACCGCGCCCACCAGCTCATGAGCCGCCCCGGCAACCGCTCCGCCTTCGTCGACTTCTGCAACACCGACCAGCCGGACCGCAGCGCGCGGCTCCCCCGCATCACGGTGCCCACGCTGGCGCTGCGCAGCGCGGCCATCGACGGCCAGCACTTCGCCCGTGACATCCCCGGCGCCCAGGAGCTCGTCCACCCCGACGGCGGACACCTGCTGCCCGAGGAGGAACCGCGGTGGGTCGCGGACGCGATCACCAAGTTCCTCGACACCTGAGGAGGCCCGTTCCATGAAGTACTTCGTCGCCCCCGGCGAGGACCGCACGCTCGACCCCGCCTCCCGCAAGACACTGCGCGGCAGCTTCGTCGAACTGTCCGACGGCGTCACCCACTACGAGCTGACGGGGCCCGAGGACGGGGACGTGGTCCTGATGGCGGGCGGCCTGACCATCCCGCTGTTCTACTGGGACGGCCTCGTCCGCGAGCTGCACTCCCACGGGCTGCGCACCCTCACGTGCAGCGCCTACGGCCGCGGCTACTCCGACCGGGTGCGGGCACGCTACGACGAGACGCTGTTCACGCGGCAGCTGGCCGAGCTGACGGAGCGGCTCGGCCTGACGGACCGGCCCCTGCACCTGGTCGGCACCTCCATGGGCGCGCTCGTCAGCATGGCGTACGCCTCCCAGTACCGCTCGACGCTGGCCACCCTCACCATCGTCGGCCCCGCAGGCCTCGCGAAACCGCGCCTGACCTCTCCCGACCGGCTGCTGCGGAGCGACCTGCTGGCCGGGCTCATCGCCCGCAAGCGTGGCCTCCAGCTGCTCCAGGGCCACCTCGGGCACAACGTCCGCGACCCCCGACTCGGCGCGGAACTCACCGAGATGGTCCTCGACACCTTCCGCTTCGAGGGCTCGCTGTACGCGATCTTCGACACCCTCCAGCACCTGGCTTTCGCCGGCCGCGACGAACTCTTCCGGCGGACGGGGTCCCTGGGGATTCCGACGCTGCTGCTGTGGGGCGACGAGGACGACGTCACGCCGCTGACACAGTTCGACACGGCGTGCTCCCTACTGAAGCCCCAGAAAAGCCATGTAATTGACAAATGCGGGCATATGGCCCCCTTCGAACGGCCTCGTGACGTCGCCGACCAGCTCGTCCCGTTCGTGTCCGCGCGCACGGAAAGGCTCGACACATGAACGCCGTCGACGTACTGATCATCGGCGCCGGCCCCTCGGGCTCCGCCCTCGCCATCGACCTCGTCCGCCGCGGACTCGACGTCCGGATCGTCGACAGATCCCCCCACGCCTTCGACGGCTCGCGCGCCAAGGGCGTCCAGCCGCGCAGCCTCGAACTCCTCGAAGACCTCGGGGCTCTGGACGACGTGCTGGCCGGCGGCGACGTCTACCCGAAGCTCGGGCTCCACGCCGGACCCATCGGTGTGCCCTGGAAGATGTTCCCCAACAAAGAAGCGACCCCGGACGTCCCGTACCCGAACACCTGGCTGATCCCCCAGTTCCGCACGGACCGCGCCCTGCACGCGCGGCTCAGTGCGCTCGGCCGTGAGGTCGAGTTCGGCAAGGAGCTGACCGGGCTGACGCAGGACGAGGACACGGTCGTCGCCGAGGTGCTGGGCGCGGACGGGGTCGAGGAGATCGTCGCCCGGTACGCCGTGGGGGCCGACGGCGGCTCCAGCGTCGTCCGCAAACAGCTCGGCATCGGATTCGTGGGGACGACGGACGACGCCGACCGCGTGCTGATCGTGGACGCGTCCGTGAGCGGGCTGGCCCGCAACCGGTGGCACATGTGGCCGGGCCTCGGCGGCAAGTTGATCGGTGCCTGCCCGATCCCTCACAGCGACATGTTCCAGTGGATGATCCGGCTCACGCCCGACGAGAAGCCGCCCCAGGAGATCGGTGCCATCATCGACCGGATCCACTCCCACACCCGCAACCGGCACATCCAGCTGCACGAGATCCACTGGACGTCCGTGTTCCGGCCCAACATCCGGCTCGCGGAGCACTACGGGCGGGGGCGGGTCTTCCTCGTCGGGGACGCCGCGCACGTCCACACCCCGGCCGGTGCGCAGGGCCTGAACACCGGGATGCAGGACGGCTACAACCTCGGCTGGAAGCTCGGGCAGGTCCTCGCGGGGGCCGACCCCGCCCTGCTGGACACGTACGAGGCCGAGCGGCAGCCGATCGCCGCCGGGGTGCTGGGGCTGTCCACGGAGAAGTGGGGCGGCATCGCCAAGCTCGACCCCTCCAGCATGAAGCGCGGCAAGGACGAGCAGCAGCTCGCGCTGAGCTACTACGGGGGGCCGCTCGCCGACGGCGACAGCACCGGGGCGCTGCGTGTGGGCGACCGCGCGCCGGACGCCCGGCTGCTCGACGCCGACGGCAACGGAACCCGCCTGTTCGACCTCTTGAAGGGGCCGCACTTCACCGCCGTCGCCTACGGTCCCGGAGCCGCACGGGATCTTGAACTTCTCGACTGGCCGACGACGGGTGCCCGGTTGAAGCGGGTCACCGTCGGATCGTCCACGGGCTTCTCCGACCCCGGGAACACGCTGCGCGACGCCTACGGCCTGACCGGGGACACGCTGCTGCTGATCCGTCCCGACGGCTACCTCGGGCACATCGCCACCCGGGACTTCCTCACCACCACACGAGCCGCCGTGCGGGCGATGACCCCGCAGGCCAGGAGCCGCACCACCTAGGGGGCCACTGAATGAGCCGCATACTCCTGCGCGGGGCGCAGGTCGTCACCATGACGCCGGGCCGGCCGGACGCCGAGTACGCCGACATCCTCGTCGACGGCGAGACCATCGCGGACGTCGGCGGGGCCGTCGAGGCGGACGGCGCCGAGATCGTCGACCTCACCGGCCGCATCGTCATCCCCGGGCTGGTCAACGCCCATCTGCACACCTGGCAGACGGCGCTGCGCTCAGCGGGCGCCGACTGGACGCTGATGCAGTACCTCACCCACCTGCACGGCGGATGCGCCGGGCGCTACACCCCGGACGACATGCGCGTCGGCAATCTCGCCGGGGCGCTGAACCAGATCAACTGCGGGACGACCACCGTCGGGGACTGGTGTCACAACGCGCTGACTCCCGAGCACGCCGACGCGGCCGTCGAGGGGCTGGTCGGGGCCGGGATCCGGGCCGTCTTCCTGCACGGCACGCCCTATCGCTCGCCGGACACGCCCCACCCGCTCGCCGAGATCGACCGGCTGCTCGACGGCGTCGTCCGCGAGCACTCCCTGCTCACCCTGGGGATGGCGGTCCAGGGGCCGCAGTACTCCTCCCCCGAGACCGCTGTGGCCGACTTCCGGGCCGGTGCCGAGCGCGGGCTCGTCGTCTCGATGCACCAGAGCGGCGGGGAGCCCGCGCCCGGGTGGGACGCGGTGCGTGCGGCCGGGCTGTTCGGGCCCCTCACCAACGTCGTGCACGGGTCCGGGCTGCCCGAGGGCTGGGTCAAGACGCTCGTCGACGCGGGGGCCACCTTCACCGTCACGCCGGAGAACGAACTCGGGCAGGGGCACGGGACGCCCGTCACCGGGACGCTGCTGCGTCTTGGCGCCGCGCCCTCACTGGGCACCGACATCGACACCGCCGTCCCCGGCGCCGTCCTCACCGCAGCCCGGATCGCCCTCGCCCACCAGCGCGGGCTGGACCACGCGAGCGGCGCGTCCACGGCCCTCACCAGCAAGCAGGCGCTCGCCTGGGCCACCGTCGAAGGGGCCAAGGCGCTGGGGCTCGCGGACGAGGTGGGGCGCGTCGAGGCGGGTATGCGGGCCGACCTGGTCGCCGTGGACGCCCGTGCGCTCAACCTGTGGCCCGCGCACGATCCCGTGGCCACGGCTCTGCATGCCGACATCTCCAACATCGAGGCGGTGATGGTCGGGGGCGTGTGGCGCAAACGCGATCACGTCCTGCTCGCAGGCGGCCTCGACGAGGTGAAGGAGCAACTCCGCGAGTCCGGGGAGCGGCTCCTTCACGGCATCGGCTGAAGCCCGCTCAGGGGGCCGCGGACCGCACGATGGCGCGGGCCGCGGCGCGCCCCTCGGGGGCGGGGACGAGCGGGTAGGCGTGGACCGCGCCGTCGCACACGACGACGTTCACGGCCGCGCCTTCCGCTTCGGCCCGTTCTTCCAGGCGCCGGACGTCCGGGTAGAACAGGTCGCGCGTGCCGATGTAGACGTCGGTGGGGGCCAGGGCGGCGAGGGGGCCGTTGACGGGACTGAGTCGGGGCTGGGCGGGGTCGTCCCCTCCGGCCCAGTCACGTGCGGCCGTGAGCAGGCCGCTGGTCGTGAGAAACGGGTCCCGGGCCGCGATCTCGGGGATCGCGGGGTGGGTCAGCGTCAGGTCCAGCCAGGGGGAGATCAGCACCAGTCGGTCCGGCTGCGGCAGACCCGACCCGGCCAGGCTCTGCGCCGCGCCCAGGGCCAGGCCCGCGCCGGCGGAGTCGCCCATGATCGTGACGTGGTCGGAGTCGAGGTCGCCGAGCAGGTCGCGGTAGACGGCGGTGACGAAGGGATAGGCGTCACGGTAGGTGTATTTCGGCGCCAGCCCGTAGTGCGCCACCTCGACCCGTGCACCGGCGTCCGCGAGCCGCGAGATCAACTGCCAGTGCCGGGGCGAGAGGTGCCTGATGTAGGCGCCGCCATGGAGATAGAGGACCGCCCGCTCCGCCCGGCGCCCGCGCGGAGTGACGGTGTGGCACACGAAACCGTCGATTCGGCGCGATCCCACGTCGTGCCGCCGCGCCAGTCCGGCGGGCGGGCCAGGCGGCTCCTGCGACGCGACCACGAGGTCCGGGACCGCCTTGCCTTTGAGGGCCAGCCGCATGAACGCGGCGACCATGTGCATCTGGGGACTGCTCATGTCCTGCTCTCACTCGTGCGCGACGTGGGCGCGGTGTTCGGCGAGTACGTCCAGCCCGAAGTCGGAGGTCAGGTCGCGCCACACCGAGTGGGCGTGGTTGGCGTGCCGTTGGGTGTTGTCGTACTCGATGAGGATGCGCGGGTCCTGGACACGGTAGTAGTGGGGTTCCCCGGCGTCCGTACCGCCCGCCCAGGCGAAGTGCACGGCGTCGAGGACGGTGTCCGAGGCGTAGTGGGCGGCGTAGGCGTCCGCGAGGAACTCGGGTGCCCGGCCGGTGTAGAGGGTGACGAGGCGGCGCAGCAGGTGGCGCTGCTCGTCGTCCAGGTCACGGCCGCTGACGCCTTTGGGGGGAATCGTGATGGCCAGGCGCGCGTGGTCGCTCTCGGTGTATCCGCTGCCCGCTTCCGCCCGGTGGTCGATGTCGTCGACGAGCCGCTCCAGTTCGGGGTCGGCGAACCGGCCGCGCCACAGGTCCCGCATGTGCATCATCGTGTCGCCGTGTCCGACGCGGGGGCGGTTGCCGGAGACGATGTCCGAGACGGCGGACGGGTGGAGCAGGGCGCCGCGGAACTGGCCCGCGTCCAGGCTGCGGACGAGTCGGCGGGCCGTCTCCTCGGGGCCTCGCAGGGGCCGCAGGGTGCCTCCGAGGAGTTCGGTCGTGGCCGGGTCGGCGCCGATGAAGCAGGGGGTCGTGGAGACGAGCCGGCCGGCGACGACGAGGTTGTTCAGGGAGATGTGGTGGCCGCCGAACCGCCACCCCCAGACCCGGTCGCCGGGGCGGCCGAAGATCCGCAGCCAGTACAGGCCGGGGTCGCGTCCGCGCTGCCGGCCCCAGTGGACCCGCCACCCTTCCAGCTGGTCCAGGACGTTCTCCAGTCCCATCACGGTGGTGACCGTGGCGTAGCCCGGGACGGACAGCCCGGTGGCCACCAGCCGCATGGCCAGGCTCTGCCCGCGGGCGTCCTGGT
This sequence comes from Streptomyces sp., assembly GCA_036569285.1. Classification (GTDB taxonomy): domain Bacteria; phylum Actinomycetota; class Actinomycetes; order Streptomycetales; family Streptomycetaceae; genus Streptomyces. The sequence goes on along the minus strand of DATCQX010000252.1, from coordinate 37,104 downwards.
CCCTGAGGGCGAGGCCGCCGTGTTCGGTGGGGGTGTAGAACCAGCGCAGCCGCTCGGCCTCCGCGTCGGGGTGGAGGGGGGAGGCGTAGGCGGCGAGCGTGAGCTGGTCCCCGCTCAGGCTGTCCAGCCAGGCGGTGGCGGCCTCGGCCATGGCGTCCGCCGCTTTCCGGGCGGCGTCCCGGTCACCGGTCACGGGTGGGCTCCGGGTCCTCGGAGATGTCGAGCATGACCTTGATGGCGTCGCCCCGGCGCTCGGCGTAGGTGTCGAACGCCTCGGCGACGTCGGTCAGCCCGAAGTGGTGGGTGACCAGCTCCGCGGTGCGCAGCCGGCCCCGCGCGGCCAGGCCCACGGCGCGGGCCACGGAACCGGTGCCCTCGCCGCGGACCGTCCGGATCGAGATGCCGTTCATCACGGCGTGGTTGAGGTCGGCCCGCACGGGCTCCTCGAAGAAGCCGACGAGGACGACGGTCCCGGACCGTTTGGCCATGTGCAGCGCGTCGTCCACGGCGCTCGGGGCGCCGGAGCACTCCAGGACGACGTCGGCGCCGATGCCGTCGGTCGCCTCCCGGACCGCCTCGACGGCGTCCTGTTCGCGGGAGTTGACGACGAGGTCCGCGCCGAAGGACTTGCCGAGGGCGAGCCGGGCTTCCCGCGTGCCGGTCAGGGCCACGGTCCTGGCCCCGAGTTCACGGGCGACCTGGACCGCGAGCAGGCCGATCGGTCCGGGGCCGATGACGGCGACCGTGGAGCCGACGAGGAGGGTGCCGAGCGCGTCGAAGGCGTGCATGACGGTGCCCACGGTGGTGAGGACGACCGCGGCGTCGAAGTCCACGGTGTCCGGCAGCCGGTGGAGGGTCGCCACGTGGTTGAGGGCGTACTGGGCGAAGCCCCCGTCGACGGTCATCCCCTGCACGCGGTGCCCGGTGTGCCGCAGGCCGTAGTTGAGGCAGTCCGTGTAGGCCCCGGCCAGACAGTTGGCGCAGCGCATGCAGCCTCGGTGGGCCTCCGTCACGACCCGGTCGCCGACCCGCAGCTCGTCCACGGCGCTGCGCCCACGGCGGCGACGACACCGGCGTACTCGTGGCCGGGTACGAACTCGCCCGGGGCCGGGCCGCCGTCCTTGAAGAAGTGCCGGCTGCGGATCTTCAGGTCCGTGCCGCACAGGGACGCCCTGCGGACGTGCACCAGAACGTCCTCCGGACCCACCCGCGGCACGGGCAGCGTCGTGACGGCGAGGGTGCCGGGCTCGCCCAGCACCGCGGCCCGCATGGTTTCCGGCAACGACATGAGGGCCTCCCATTACGGACGTGAACTGCGTCGGATATCGACAGGGCCGAATTCCCATCCTGCACCCCGGCGATGCCCCTTCCCTATGCGTGGCGCATAGGCATCCCTTATGCATGGCGCGAGAGATTCCTATTGGAGCCCTTCACGGATTCCTGGCAGTGTCGTCCGGAAACGAGGAGCGATGCTGTGGATCTGGGAATTTCGGGCAAGACCGCGCTCGTGCTGGGCGGCGGCGGGGGGCTCGGCGGCGCGATCGCCGAGGCTCTCGCCGCGGAAGGCGCCTCGGTCGCCGTCGCGGACATCAGCCCGCGGGCCGCCGAGCGCACCGCCGAGGCGGTGGCCGGCGCGGGCGGGAAAGCCGTGCCCCTGGAGTGGGACCTCGCGGACCTGAGCGTGATCGACCAGCGCGTCTCGGCGGTCGAAGGGGCGCTCGGTCCCGTGGACATCCTGGTCAACAACACGGGAGGGCCGCCGCCCTCGCCGGTCGCGGGGCAGGACCCCGAGCTGTGGCTGAGGCACTTCCAGTCCATGGTGCTGTCCGTCATCGCGATCACGGACCGGGTCGTGCCGCTGATGCGGAGCCGGGGCTGGGGCAGGATCGTCACCAGCGCCAGCTCGGGGGTGATCGCCCCCATCCCGAACCTCGGCCTGTCGAACGCCTTGCGGAGCGGCCTGCTGGGCTGGTCCAAGACGCTGGCCCGGGAGGTCGCGGCCGAGGGTGTCACCTGCAATGTGGTCGTTCCGGGACGGATCGGCACCCAGCGGATCAAGTTCCTCGACCAGGCCAAGGCCGACCGGGAGGGCAGGTCCGTCGCGGAGACGGCCGCCGAAAGTGTCGCGTCGATCCCCGTGGGCCGCTACGGCGAACCGCGGGAATACGCCGCCGCCGTCGCCTTCCTCGCCAGTGCCCAGGCCTCTTACATCACCGGCTCGGTCATGCGCGTCGACGGCGGACTCATCGCCAGCCTCTGAAACAGGCACCGGAATTCTGAGGAGGCAGAACAATGGCGTCCCTGGACCGCGACACCCATGGTGTTTTCGCCATCGCACCGACACCTTTCGACGAGAACGGCGCGATCGATTTCGACTCGCTCGGCCGGCTCGTCGATTTCTACGAGAAAGCCGGCGTCACCGGGCTGACCCTCCTGGGCCAGCTGGGCGAAGCACCGAAGCTGTCCCACGAGGAGAGCGTGCGGATCGTCCAGCACGTCCTCAAGCGCACCGGTCTGCCGGTCGTCGTGGGCGTCTCCGCGCCCGGTTACGCCGCCATGCGGGCCCTCACGGCCGACGTCATGGCGGCCGGCGCCCACGGCGTCATGATCGCCCCGCCGAACACGCTGCGCACCGACGACCAGATCGTGGGCTACTACGCGGGGGCGGCGGGCGCCATCGGCGCGGACGTGCCGTTCGTGATCCAGGACTATCCGCTGTCGTTCTCCGTCGTCATGACCCCGGCCGTCATCGCCCGCGTCGCGAACGCCGCGCCGGGGTGCGTGATGCTCAAGCACGAGGACTGGCCGGGCCTGGAGAAGATCAGCGCCCTGCGGCGGCTCGAAGCCGAGGGGGCGATGCCCCGGCTGTCGATCCTGTGCGGGAACGGCGGCCTCTTCCTGGACTTCGAGACCGAGCGCGGGGCCGACGGGGCGATGACGGGCTACTGCGTGCCGGAACTCCTCGTCGACGTCGTACGCCACACCGCCGCCGGCGACCGTGACGCCGCCCATGACGTCTTCGACGCCCACCTGCCCCTGCTGCGCTACGAACAGCAGCCGGGCATCGGCCTGGCCGTGCGCAAGTACGTCATGAAGCGGCGCGGGATCCTGGCCTCCGACGCCCAGCGCGAGCCCGGTGCCGCGCTGTCGGCGCGGGCGCGTGCCGAGGTCGACTACCTGCTGGCGCGGCTGGCCCGCAAGGACGGCAGGGTCGTGGTCACCGAGTAGCTTGGCCGGATGCAGCTACGTCAGCTGGAGTACTTCCTCGCGGTCTGGGAGGCGGGCTCCTTCAGCGGGGCGGCCTCACGGCTGTACGTCACGCAGCCCTCGCTCTCCCAGCAGATCGCGGCTCTGGAGAAGGAACTGGGCGCGGTCCTGCTGGAACGCGGCCGGCAGGGAGTGACGCTGACGCCCGCCGGGCGGGTGTTCCTGCCCCGGGCGCAGGACGTCGTCCGCGCCGTCCAGGGCGCACGGGACTCGGTGCGCGAGGTGGTGGAGGGCCGTCAGGGCGACGTCCATGTCCTGACCGTGCGGTCCGTCGCCTCGGGGATCCTGCCGCCGTCCGCGGCGCGCTGGCACTCGACGTACCCCGCCACCGTGCTGCGGCTGCGCGACTACTCCCACCGCCGGGACCTCGAAGAGGCGATGCGGGGCGGGCAGGGCGACATCGCGGTCGGTCCGCGGCCCGAGCGGTGGGAGGGGCCCGTCGTCTCCCTGGGGTACGAGGAGATGGTGGTGACCGGCTCGGCCGAGCACCCGGCGGGGGCGGTGGCCGGTCCGGCGGAACTGGCCGCCGCGGACTGGGTGCTCTACGAGCGGGAACAGGGCATGAGCGAGGTGGTGGACCGGCTGGCGGGGCACCTCGGGTTCACGCCGCACCCCGTCGCACGCACGGGGCAGGTCTCCGCGGCGCTGCTGTTCGCGGTCGAGGGGATCGGGGTGACGGTGACGCCGGAGAACGCGGTGCCGCTGCGCTGGTCGGGGCACGCGCGGCGGATCGGGCCCGGCTGTTTCCGGGAACTGGTGGTGTTCAGCCGCAAGCACCCCTCTCAACTGGCCGAGCGGTACCGGGACATGCTCACCACTTTGGAGCTGCCGCTCACCGCGGAGCGGGATCTGCCGGAAGGGGCGCTCCGCTTCTAGAGGGACATTTGACTTCACAGGGAGTGGATACCATTCTGGTCACCCAGTAACCAGAATGGTCACCTGAGAGGTGTGCGTGGCATGGCGAACGACAACGAGGCCGTAGGGAACCGGCCGGGGCCACGGCTGTGGCTGGCTCCGGCTGTCATCGTCACCGTGGTCATGGCCGCGCTGGCGGCGTTGTATCTGGGGTCGACGGTTCAGTCGTCCAAGCATCTGGACGGGTTTCCCGTGGCGGTCGTCGACGCGGACACCGGGGCCACCGGGCCGTCGGGGCAGCGCGTCGAGGTCGGGAAGCAGGTCGCCGACGGGCTGCGTAAGGGGGTCGACGGGGAGAAGTTCGACCTGCGGTTCGTCAGCCTCGACGCGGTGAAGGAGGAGATGGGGAAGGGGAAGCTGTACGGCGCGATCGTCCTGCCCCCTGACCTGAGCACGAAGCTGGTGGCGCTGACGGCGAGCGCGGCGACCGGCGGGGACGCGCGGCAGCCCGAGGTCACCGTGTACACCAACCCCCTCGCGAACACGTCCAGCACGGCCGTCGTCAATTCCTTCGCCTCGCAGGCGCTGGCCCAGGCGAACCAGAGCGTGGGCAAGCAGCTGCTCGCGACCGCGTCGTCCGCGTCGGGGACCGCACGCATCGTCCTGTCCGAACCGATGCGGGTGCGTGTCACGCCGTTCGAGAAGGTTCCGGACGGCACCGGCGGCGGGCTCTCGGCCTTCTACTACGCCCTTCTGCTGGCGCTGGCCGGGTTCACGGGCTCGCTGATCGCCACCAGTCTCGTCGACGCGCGGCTCGGTTTCACTCCGTCGGAGATCGGTCCGCTGTACCGCATGGAGAGCCACTCCGGCCGCAGCCGCCTGGCCACCCTCGTGCTGAAGTGGGGCATCATGGCGGGCATCTCGGTGCTCGTCAGCAGTGCCTATCTGGGGATCGCGGACTGGACCGGCATGCCGCTGGACCATCCCGGGAAGCTGTGGCTGTTCAGCGTGCTGAGCATCGCGGCCGTCGCGGTGGTCGCCCAGGCGATCCTCGCGCTGCTGGGCAGTCTGGGGATGGTGGTCAACCTCTTCCTCTTCGTCGTGCTGTCGATCCCCAGCTCAGGGGGGACGACGCCGCTGGAGGCCATGCCGCCCTTCATCCGCTTCCTCAGCTCGTTCGAACCCCTGCACCAGATCTATCTGGGGACACGCTCGATCCTCTACTTCGGGGCCACCGGGGATTCGGGGCTGACGCGGGCGGTGGTGGCCGCCGCGATCGCGCTCATCCTCGGGCTCCTCGCCGGGGCGCTGGGGACTCGTGCGTACGACCTCAAGGGGCTGGCCAGGAAGCACGGTGCCCCTGCCGTCGCCGTGGCGTCCTCGTAAGGGCGTCACCTCGGGTTCGCGTCGCGCTTGCCCGGTCAGGCGTCGTCGCGCAGGTGGGCGAGGCCGCTGAGGAGGAGTTCGAGTCCGAAGGAGAACTCCTCCTCGATCGGAACGGGCATCGACCCGGCGACGGTGACCGTCGCCGGGAACAGGGCCGGATCGACGCCCTGGAAGACGGCGGACACGTGCGCGTCGCTGCCGTGACCGGTGACCTGTATGGCGAAGCCGAGGACATAACGCGAGAGGGTGGCGAACGCGTGCGCGGCCAGCCTCGGCGGGAAGCCGTTGTCCAGCAGCGCCGCGACACAGTGCTCCCGCAGCGCCATCGCGTTCGGCCCCAGGGGGATCTCCTCCACCATCAGGCGGGCCGCGTTCCTGTGCCGGGACAGGGCCTCGAACATGGTGTGCGCGACCGTCCGCAGCGCCTGCTGCCAGCCCTTCGCCCTGAGCTCGTCGCCGTTCAGTTCCACCACGCCGAACATACGGTCCACCACGTGAGCGACCAGCGCGGACCGGTTGTCGAAATGCCGGTACAACGTGGCCGTCCCAGAGCCCAGACGCTGGGCGAGGGTACGCATCGAGAGGGCTTCGGCGCCTTCTTCGTCCACGATCTGCAGGGCGGTGGAGATGATGCGGTCCAGGGGGACGGGGGGGCGGCCTGGGCGGCGGAGAGGTGCCGGGGGTGTTTGCGCGGGGTCGGTTGCTGCCACTGGATGTCCACTTTCTTGACCGACGCCGTAACAGCTACACCGTATCCGGTATGGGGGGGGCTGGGTGAGCGGAGGGCCTGTCGGCCGGGCTGCTCACTGGTTGGGTTGCCCGCTGGTCGAGTTGTCCGTCGGGTAGGTCGCCCCGGTGACGTCCTCGCCGCCGTTCCCGCCCTGGGCGCCCTCCGTGTCGTCCTGCTTCTGCTCCGCAGTGTCTCAACCCGCCGTGTCGGCATCGGCGTCGTAGGGGTGGCCCAGCGCGCCGAGGCCCGCGGCGATCACCACGTCGGTGCGTTCGGTCCACCTGTCCTGGCGGTTCGCCATCATCGTGACGGTCACGGCGCCGATCGCGGAGACCACCCGCACGTGCCGTGCCTCGTCGGTCCAGACATCGGGGTCGAAGGCTTCCATCAGCATGCGCTGTGCCTTGGAGAGGCGCTGCATGATCTCGGGCTCCCGTGTCAGCCAGAAGGCGCCGGCCATGAGCGCGCCGGTCCCCGGCCACTCCTCGATCAGCTCGACCATCGCGCCGAGCAGGGCGGCGTCCCGCTCGTACCCGACCGGGAGGCCCTCCCCCACGGCCGCCACCTGTGCGGCATGTTCCTCCGCGCGCGCCACCACGGCGTCCTGGATCCGCTCCTTCGAGCCGAAGCGCTTCAGCACGGCCGCCTTGGAGTAGCCGGCGCCGTCCGCGATCGCCTGCACGGGGCCCTGCGCGAACCCGTGCCGCGCGAAGACGAAGGCCGCCACGTCGATCAGGGCACGATCGATCTCATCGCTGGTGGGCCTCACGGTTGGCTTCATGACCAAAAGGTTACCGTTCCGGTCATCCAGTGACCGGAACGGTAACCCCACCTTGCGGCGTTTTCGCAGCTCACGACATGTACGCGCGGGCCGAAACACGAACTGTCGCCCACGACGAGACCCACTTCGGTGATCCCGGCGACCGGGCCTTCACCGGCCGCTCTCCTCGCCGAGTGCGTGGACCACGGCCAGCTGGGCGGGGGCGTGCAGGCGCAGCAGTTCCTCGAAGCGGGCGGCGTGGCCGGGGGCCGAGCAGAACACCGGTACGGCGAGCGCGTAGGCACCGCCGCGCGGGACGATCAAGGGCTCGGGGCCGCGGTCCCCTGAAACCTCAGCCTCCGTCGGCGCCTCGCCCTCCCCCGGCACGTCCTCGGAGGGCGCCGGGCTCACGAAGCCCTCGCTGTCGCGCAGGCGTCGGATCCTGGCGCGGCTGTCCTCCTGCGCCGCGCGGGTGAGTTCGGCGCGCGCGGCTGGCTCGCGGAGCGCGTCGCGGATGCGCCGGGCAACCCTGGCGTCGGGGGTGACGTAGAGCGCCGCCAGGTGGGAGGGGGCGACGCTGTACCTGCGGGTGGTGCCGCCCTCGTAGAGGGTGACGGTCCTGGCGGTGGTGGTACGCACCTGGTGGCCCGCGTCGGCGAGCCTGAGCAGCAGGTCCCAGTCCTCCAGCCCCTCGGTGACCCGCCAGCCGCCGACGGACTCCACCACCCCGCGCCGGTGGGCGAGCCGGCTGGGCTCGAAGAGCGGGTCGAGCACCTGGAGCTCGGGGTGCCAGCACATGTCCCACCAGGCACTGCGCCGGATCACGGCTCCGGTGTCGTCGACCGCCCGGTAGCCGGTGGCCACCACGGGCGCGCCCGCTTCAAGCAGCGGGAGGACACCGGCCAGGTGGTCGGGGCGCCACAGGTCGTCGTGGTCGATGTACGCCACGTACCGGCCACGGGCCCGGCGCAGGCCTTCCTGCCGGGGGCCGCTGGGGTGGCCGGTGCGCTCCAGCCGGAAGACCCGGATACGGGGGTCCTCGGCCGCCAGCGCCTCGGCGACCGCGGCGGTGTCGTCGTCGCTGCCGTCCGACAGGACCAGCAGCTCCCAGTCGGTGACCGTCTGCGCGCGCACCGACTCCAGGGTGGGCAGCAGGCGCCGCGACCGGTTGTAGGTCGGGCAGACGACCGTGAAGGTGGTCTCGGGCCGGTCCGGGGAGGGGTCTTCGGCCGGGGCCGGAACGGCGGGTACGTCCGTCACCGGCTCCCCTCCCACAGCGGCAGCGTGCAGCTGCGGCGGGCGGCGGCCTGGTGGGTGAGGACGATACCGGCCAGCCCGGTGCCGAGGTCGAGGGAGAGCTTCAGGGACTCGTCGCCCAGCGGGGCGAGGCCGTCCCCCGCCGGCGCGAGATGCCAGGTCGTCTCCGCGAGGGCACGGCGGACCGCCACGGCCGAGGCCGGGTCGTCCGGTGCGACGGCGGTGAGGAACTGTACGATCCCGGCCCGCCCGTTGAGCAGCCCGTTGTGCATGGCCGTGGTCCGCTGGGCGATCCGTACGACGCGTTCGAGCGGTGCGGCGAAGCGGTCGTCGCCGGTGAGGCGGACGTGGTCGTGGTAGGCGAGGGCCAGCCCGAGGACTCCGGTCGCGATCCCGGTACCGAGGGCCGGCAGGGCGGCCGGTACCGCGGTGGCGTCCGGCGCCAGGCCGAAGCGGGCGGTCTCCAGGTCGAGGAGCCGGCCGGCCGCGCGTCCCGCGTCCGGGGCGTCGAGGACGGCCGCGGCGCGCAGCAGGAAGACCGCGAGTCCGGCGGCGCCGTCGACCAGGCCCGCCGCCGGGTGGTCGTCCTGGGCGTCGACCGCCTTGACCACGCGATCGGTGAGGGCGGCGATGTCGTCCCGGCGCCCGGGCGCACGCAGCAGTTGCATGCCGAGACCGCTCAGTCCGCCGCCCAGCGACAGGTCCTCGGTGCCGTGCGCCGCGTCGAGCGCCCGCTCCAGGCACTCGTCCGAGAACGCCGGGTCGAGGTCCTCGGTGGCGAAGGCGATACCGGCAAGGCCGTTCCAGAACCCCGGCGGCAGGTCGTCGGCGGCGCGTACACGGTCCCGCAGCCAGTCGAGGTCGGCGGGGTCCGGCGTACGGCCCGCGCGGTGCAGCGACCACAGCATGCCGGCGGCGCCGTACCCGAGGCCGAGACCACCGGAGGGGTGGAGGAACTGCCGTACGTCGCCGGGGAAGAGCCGGTCTTCGCGCTCCGGAGTACGCCAGTGACGCATCCTGGCGGCGAGCGCGTCACCGGTGAACGCGTCGGCGCGGTCCGGCCGTTCACCCGGCGAGGCCGCCGGCACCGTCTCGGCGTCCCAACCGAGCTGCTCCTCCATCCCGTCGAAGTACTCGGCGGGCACGTCGAACTGGTCGCAGGCCGCCGCGCACAGTTCCTTGGCACGGTCGGGGCCGAGCGAGAGCAGCCGGGTCAGCGGGACGAGCAGGGCGATGCGCATGGCGCCCAGGGCGAACAGGTCGACGGCCGTGCCCCGGTGGCCGAGCGGGGCACGGAATCCGAAGACGCCCATGGTCTGGGTGTAGTCCGTGACGTCGCGTGAGGCGTTCTCGAAGTCGATGAAGTGGACCTGCTCATCGGCGTCGACGATGAGGTTGTTGGGGTGCAGGTCGCCGAAGACCCAGCCGCGTTCGTGCATCGCGGCCACCGACTGTGTGACCCGGCCGAGCAGTTCGCCGACCCAGAGGGCGTACTCGTGCGGAGTGAGGGTGCTGTCCGGGTTGACGAGGGGGTTGCGTGCGCAGGCCAGGTCCATGAGGGACTTGCCCTCGACGTACTCCCGGCCGAGGAACCTGTGCTCGACGCCGTCGACGTAGGCGTCCACGGCCGGTACGCCGGGCAGGCCCGCCAGGTCGAGGAGGGCCTCGTGTTCGCGGTCGAGTCGGGCGGGCGCGTCCCTGCCGCTCTCGTCCAGGCCGCAGTGCGGGCGGGCCTCCTTGAGGAGGATCGTGCGGCCCGGTGTGTCGACACGCTCGGCGAGGTAGACGCCTCCGCCGTTGGAGAAGTGGACGGCCTCGCGCACCCGGTAGGGGAAGTCCGAGAGCCGGCGCCCGGCCCGCAGCGCCAGCGACTCCTCGAGGACGGCGGGGACGGGGGCCCACTTCGGCGGGTGGAAGCCGGGGCGCCGCTCGTCCGGCACCAGGTTGCCGTCCGGGTCCTCGATGCACTCGACCAGCCGCCCGCTCGCGTCGGTGATGCGCCGCGACACGAACGCGCCGTAGCGGGTGTACAGCGGGCCTTCACGAAAGCGCAGGTCGGAGAGGATCGCCGGGCCCTCCTGGCCGCCGACGCGCTCGTCCAGTTCCCGCAGGGTGGTGGTGAACGCCTCGTCGGAGGGCGGGTAGAGGGTGATGAACTTGCCGCTGCCACCGCGGTCGGCGTACTTGCTGTTGCGCCGGGTCAGGGTGTGCGGGCTGGAGAGCGCCTTGAACGGCAGGGACCGCTCCAGGCAGTACGCGGAGACCTCCCCGAGCAGTTTCTCGGCGTTGCCGATGGTGGCGCTGACGTGGATCTTCCAGCCCTGCCAGCGCATCGGCGCGGCGTCGCTCGACGAAGGGGTGTACATGACCCACTCGGTGCGCACCTCGCGCGTCCAGCCGTCCGGGGCCGGGGCCCGGTGCAGGCCGAAGAGGGTGCCGGGGTCCTCGGTGTCCCGCTCCTCGTAGAAGAGGGAGGTGGGGTGACAGAACTGAAGGTACGTCAGATACATTCCGGGGTTCCGGTTTCTGCTGTCAGTTGAACGGAGCGGCGAAGGGCCGCACGAAGCGCTCGTACGCCCACCGCGGAAGCGAAACGGACCGGGGGTGCAGCCGTACGCTGCCCTCCTGGGCCTTCGGGATGTCCCGCACCCGCAGCGTGTACCAGCGGCCGGGGACCTTCACCTGGTCCGCGTCGACCGGGACGAGGCCGGTCAGCGGCACCATCGACTCCCCGGGCAGCGGGGCGACGACCGTGGCCTCGCCCAGCGGGCGGCGCAGGATCAGTCCGGCCTCGACCAGCTCCACCCGGTCCCCGGCGCGCACGTCCCGGCCGTCGGGGCCGGCCGGCACGGTCAGGACCACCTGTCCGCCGTCGGTCACCCGGTAGGCTCCGATCTGTGTGGTCGTCACGTGGACACGGCTGACGCCGAACACGACGGTGGCGATCACCAGGGCCAGGCCCAGCACCCGCAGGGGCCGGGGGCGGGTGCCGCGCAGCGACCGCGCCAGGCCGAAGAGCGCCTTCCCCACGACGACGGCAAGCAGCCCGGCGATCGCGGTGGAGAGAGTGAGCCCGAAGTAGCCGAGGGACAGCAGCGCGTCCAGCCACTGGCCCAGGCCCCGGACCACCAGCAGGACCGGCGTCACCAGACAGGCCACGCCGAACCAGGGCAGCCAGGCGGCCTCGCCGTCCCGGCTCCCACCGCGCCCGGTGGACCCTGCGAGCAGGCCGGTGAACCGTTCCCGCAGTGAACTCAGCGCGTCCGCGCGAAGGTTGGGGTGGTCGAGGTAGCTCATCAGGGCGATGTAGCCGTCGAGCTTCACGAACGGCACCAGGTTGATGACCGCCGCCGCCGCGTTCACGAGGGAGAACAGCATCAGCATGTCACCGGCGAAACCGTCGCCCGCCAGCCCGCTCGCGCAGGCGGCGGCGCCGCTCGCGCCGAGCTGGACGAGGATGCCGGCCATCGCCACATGGGCGCGTTGCCGGTGGTTGAGCCGCCACGCGTCCGAGACGTCGCAGAACATCGCGGGTGACAGGTAGAAGAACATGACACCGAGCCGGCCGGGCCGGCCTCCGTAGTGCGCCAGCAGGCAGGCGTGGCCGAGTTCGTGCGCGACGGTGGTGACCGAGACGGCGCCGAGGATGACCAGGAGCATGGTGAGCGAGACGGGGCGGCTCAGCACCTCGGCCGCGTGGGCGCTCCGCCCCACCAGGACGAAGGCACCTGTGACGGCGAGCAGCGCGACCGACGCGCCCAGGGTGCGGGGCGAGGCGAGGCGCAGGCGGTTGATCAGCCGGGCGAGGCCCGCTCCGGACCGCAGCACGGTGAACTGGAGCGTGAGCGGTGGGACGTATTTGAAGCGGCCCGTGCTCCGGCGTGGCGGCGGGCCGTCCTGCGGCCGGGCGACCAACTGGGCCTTGTCAAGGGCTCGGAGGCCCTGCCGGACGGTCTCGGGGGTCCATGGGCGGCCCAGGCCGTCGGCCAGTTCCTCCACGTCGTGGGTACCGTCGAGACGGTCCGCGAGCGAGGCGAGGTCGGCGCCGATCCGGAAGTACTGGTGCTCCCCGCGCTGGAGTACCCAGGGCTCCCCGTCGGCGACCGGTGGGTGCACCTGGACACCGTCGGTGAGCCGGGCCCGCTCCAGGTGGGACGTGCTGTCGGCGGCCGGCGCCGTGGGGCGCCGGCGCAGCAGTCCGGTCCGGCCGCTCACGCGACGTCCTTGCGCAGGAATCTCGTTCTGGCGATCACGCCGAACAGGACGATCCACAGCAGGCAGACGCCGACCGCGGCGCCCACGGGCAGCAGGTCGGGCCTGTGGTCGCGGTAGACCGAGCTGAGCGCGATGGTGAAGAGGAACTGGGCTGCCTCCGGGACGAGCCGCTGCACGGCGGGCTCCACGCCGACGACCAGGATGACGATGGCGAGCACGGTGAGGGTCTGCTTGCGGACGATCCAGCCGGCCATCAGCCCCCACGGGCCGGCCAGCAGCACGCAGCCGCCGACGCCCAGCAGCGTCTTGGTGGTCTCGGCCGTCCAGGCCAGGTCCGTTCCGCCGCTCGAGGCGAGCAGGACGTTGACGGCCGCGCCGGCCGTCGCCGTCAGCGCGAAGCCCGTGGAGATCAGCAGGGCCGCGGCGAGTTTGGCCCGGAAGACCTCGGCCCGTCCGCCGTAGAGGAGCACGGTGCGGGCCGCGGTGCCCTGCGCGAAGTCCCGGGTGACGACCAAGGCGCAGCTGATGGCCGAGAAGAGCAGCATCATCATCCAGGCGCGGACGATGTCGTCGGTGACGGCGCCCGAGGCCACGGCAGCCGCGTCGGCGCGGCCCTCCGTGTAGTAGCCGTAGCCGGTCAGGGCGCACCACAGGAAGCCGCCGACCAGCGCTCCGAGCATGGCCCGGCCTGAGCCGGCCTTCAGCAGTTCGGCCTGGGTATGGCGCACGAGTGCGGCAGTGGACACGGGCGTTCAGCTCCCCGCTATTTCGAAGAAACGGTCCTCGAGCGACCTGGCGCCGCCCTCGGTGAAGTCGGTGAGGGTGCCGGTGTGGACGATGCGGCCGCCCTCCAGGAGGAGGACGTCGTCGACGGTGTTCTCCACCTCGGCGAGCTGGTGGCTGGAGACCAGGACGGTCCTGCCCTCGGCGGCCTGGTCCCGGATGAAGCGCCGGATCCAGCGGATACCGTCCGGGTCGAGACCGTTGGCCGGTTCGTCCAGTACGAGCAGTTCGACGTCCGGGGAGAGCAGGGCGGTCGCGATCCGCAGCCGCTGCCGCTGGCCCGTGGACAGGGCGGTGCAGCGCTGGCGCTCCTCGCCGGTGAGCCCGACCAGGTCGACGAGTTCGGCGATCCGGGAGCGGCCGACGCCGAGGGCGCGGGCCCAGATGGCCAGTTCGCGGGCGACGGTGGTGCCGGGGTAGAAGCCGATGGCGTCCATGGCGACGCCGACGCGGCACGCGTTCTGCGGGCCGGGCGGGCCGCCGAGCACCTCGACGGTTCCGGCGTCGGGGGTGACGACGCCGAGCAGGGACTTCAGCAGCGTGGTCTTGCCGGCGCCGTTGCGGCCGAGCAGGCCCACGACCCGGCCGGGACGCGCCTCGAAGCTCACGTCGGTGAGCACCTGACGGGTCCCGAAGCTCTTGTGCAGGCCTTCTGCCCGGATGACGGAGCGGTCAGCTGTCACGGTTCGTCAGCACCTTGACGAGGGCACCGAGGGAGCCCGTGGCGGCCAGCAGGCCGGCCACCAGGACGCCGTAGTACAGCCAGCGCGTCCAGGAGTCACCGACGAGGAGGACCGCGATCACCACGGCAGCCGCCACGAGTGCCAGGACGGCCAGCAGGGCAGGGTTCTGCGTGGCCGGTGGTTGCCCGTTCATGATTCTCCAAGCTGTTTGTCGTGTGGGGGAGTTGGTGCGGGGGGAGGGCCGTGCTGGGGCACCGCGCGTTGCCCCAGCACAGAGTTATGACCCTGAGATGCCGATCAGGTGGTGATCGCGGAGATCGCCGTGTAGGTCGCGGCGGAGGCCGCGGCGACGGAGATCACGGCCGCCGTCGCCTGGAAGCCGGTCGACACGCCACTCCAGAAGCCCGGGGCCTCCAGGGTCTCCAGCTCCTGCAGCGCGAGCTCCAGACCGGCGTCCTTGCTCAGGTCGTTCTGCATCATTGCCTCTCCTTTTTACGTATGAGGGGTGGGCGAAACGTGTGGTGGCTCAGGTCGCGATGGTCGCGGCGGTGAGCGCGTAGCTGCCGTAGGCCGCGGCGCTCGCCGACACGACGCCGACGGAGACGCCGATGTTCGTCCACCAGCCGGGAGCCTCAAGGGTCTCGAGCTCCTGCAGACCGAGTTCCAGAACATCGCTCTCGTGGGCGACGAGGCCCGCGTCCAACGTCATGTTCACGTTGATTCCTTTCCCTGGCTTTTTCGTTGTGCAATTCACCCGCGCGAAGGCGCGGGAGTCTTTGGAGGGCATCCATATATGCCCTTGAGTGAGCGCGGGGTCTTCTTCCGGGAATTCTCGGGCGCGGATACGGTCCGAACCCCGCGCAGTACGTCACGGATGTCGTCGGCGGCGACTCCGGCGAGCATGGGGAGTCCACCGCCCCACATGCGGAGGCATGACCGTGTCACGCATTCCACGTCGCCCTCGCCGATCGGTTCGAGAGGTGCGATTCCGAGCCGGTCGAGCCACTGCGAGAACCCCGTTCCCGGTTCCGCGTGGACCGGGAACGAGATCGCGCCGCGCAACACCTCCCAGACCTGCCGGGCCCGGTCCGCCGATCCGAGGCCGGCGGTGGTGTGCAGGCGGTCCCAGTAGGCGGGGATCAGGTTGGCCAGTGCCTGCATCTTCCGCACACCGAGGTGGTGGGAGAGGTTGTTGGCGAGGAACCACGCCTTCACGGTGAAGGCGGCGCGGTCCCGCAACAACGCACTGTCCTGAGTGGCGACGCTGAGCCGGGCCAGCCGCCTGCGCGCCTCCGGTTCCGCCCCGCCCGTACGGTGGACCCGGGTCAGCTCGGCGACCGCCTCCACGGCGAGCCTCAGGGCCCTTCGGTCCGTGTCGTCGAACCGCCCCGTGGCCCCGATCACGGGACCGACGCAGCGCAGCACGATCTCCATGCACCCCTCCAGCAGGACCTCGTACGGCATCCCGGCGGTCGCCCGGGCGTCCAGTACGGCGAAATCCGGCTGCAGGGCGACGCTGGTGAAGGCGCGCTTGGCCGCGCCGTCCGTGAAGCTGGCGATCGCGCTCACCTCGGCGGCGGTGCCGATCGTGGTCGGCACCGCGGCGAGCACGGCCCGCCGCGCGCGGTCCGGGCCCAGCACCCAGCCACTGCGCTGTTCCGCGGACACGATACGGGCGGCCAGCGGATCGGCCAGCGCGGTCGCCAATTTCACGGAGTCAATCAGAGAACCGCCACCGAATGCAATCACCCATTCGGAAACCGGCAATTCATGTGCAATGCGGCGAGCATCCTCGACGCCCCCCATCCGGTCGATCTCAAGAGCAATCATATCTGTGCCCGAAGAGGAGATCAATTCCCGGAGGAATAGAAAACCAGAATTTTCGGCGAGGGCTTTGTCGTACACCACGGCCGTCGTCGTGGCGCCGCTTTCCACGATGCGCTCGTGCAATGCGGCGAGTCCGTCGAGCACCTGGCACCGGTCGCCCGACGACGTCATGCGGCGGCCCCGTCGTACCCCTGGTGACGGATGCGTTCCATGCAGGCGGCGACGCCGGCCCGGGCGGCCGTCACCAGCTCCGTCACCTCGGCGGTCGAGTAGGTCAGGGCCGGGATCAACTGGATGCCGTGCGGCCCCGCGTGCACCTGGGCCCCGGCCCGCCGGATCTCCCGGACCAGCGCCGGTACATGACGCTGTGCCAGCGGGGTGTCGCCGTCCAGCGGGTCGCGCAGCCGTACGGCCCGGAAGCAGCCCGCGCCCCGGGTGTCCAGCACCTCCGGGTCGGCCTCCCGCCAGGCGGCGAGGGCCTCGGCGAGCGCACGGCCCACCTCCCGCCCCCGGTTCACGGCGTCCAACCGCTCGAACTCGTCCAGGGTGGCGAGCACCGCGGCCGCGGTCACCGCGGTGCCGGCCTGGGTCTCCCCGTGCAGGAGAACCGCACCCGCACTGCGGAAACGATTCGCCACAGTGTCCCGCACCAGCAGGGCGGACGCGGGAAGCGTGCCGTTGGTGAGGCCTTTGGACGCGATGAGGATGTCGGGGGCACGGTCCCAGGCGTCGCTGGCAAACATCTCACCGGTCCTGCCGAAGCCGGTGGCGACCTCGTCGGCCACCAGCAACGCACCGCTCTCGTCGGCGAGTCGGCCGAGCAGCGCCACGTAGGAGGGTTCCAGCGCGACAGCGCCGTTGCCGAGGACGGGCTCCACGACCACGGCGGCGATCTGCCGGCCGACGGCCGCGAACAGCGCCTTCAGCTCCGCCACGTCGCCCGCTGCCACATGCCGCACCAGACGGGTGTCAATGCCGTAGCCGCGCTGGCCGAGGTCCTCACCGGTGAGCGCGTGCGCGCCGAACGTCAGCCCGTGGTAACCGTCCTTGAGCCCCACGACGATCTTGCGGGCCGGCTCGCCGCCCAGCTCGTGGTACTGCCGGGCCAGCTTCATGACCAGGTCGTTGGCCGTGCCGCCGGAGACCGAGAAGATCACCCGCGCGAACGCGTGGGCACTGGCCGCCAGGAGCCGCTCGGCGGCCCGGCGCGCGGGTTCGTTCTCGTACCGGAAGACCCCCGCGTACGACGCCGAGCGCAGCGCCTCGGTGATCCCGCCGGTGATCGCCTCGTTGTTGTAGCCGAGGTTGACGTTCCACAGGCCGCTCGTGCCGCACAGGACCTCGTTGCCGTCGGCGAACGTGATCCGGTGGCCGGAGGTGCCGACCACACAGATCGTGTCGTCGTCGGCGTCGCTGAGCGGCATCATCATGGGCCAGAGGTCTCCCACGGTCATTCCTCTCTGACGGCACGGACGAGCACACTGGTGTAGCGCTCGCCCGGCAGGGTGATGGTGGACTCGACGCGGAACCCGGCCGCGGTCAGGTCGGCGGTCAGCTCTCCCGGCGGCACCACCCGGATGAAGGAGTGGCAGACGGTGCGGGGTCCCTCCCCGCCAGGCGTGATCACTACCGTCCAGCGGCCACCGCGGTCCTGAGCGACCAGGTCGTGGACCCGGTAGACGGTGCCGGAGGCTCCGGGTACGTCGAAGACGCGCTCCGACAGGTCGGCGGCGTCCTCGCTGATCTGCGCCGTGGTCAGGACGAAGGTGCCGCCCGGCCGCAGGTTGCCGTGGGTACGGCGGAGCATCGCGCGCCGCTGGGCGTCGGTGAGCAGGGAGACCGAGGTGGTGCCGAGGACGGCCACACCGGCCGGCTCCGGGGCGACGTAGCCGGTGATGTCGGCGTGGACGGTGGCGCACCGTCCGGCCAAGGCGCCCGGCAGCGCGGTCAGCCGCTCGCGCAGCAGCGCCAGCATCGCGGGTGACAGGTCCACCGCGGTCACGTCGCGGCGCAGCGACAGCAGCGGCACCGTCAACCTGCCCGCGCCTGCGGCGAGTTCCAGGACGGGCCCGTCGGTGGCGCGGACCTCCCGCAGGATGTCACGCACTTCGGACGCGTCGCCCAGGGTGAAGTCGTGGTAGACGGAGGCACCCTCGGGGTCGTACATGTCGCACACGACGGTGTCCGCGGGCAGCGCTCCCACGGCCTGCGCCGCGGCGGATCCGGCCAGCTCGGCGGGCAGGGCGGCGAAGAGGGCGGGCGCGGGTGTGGAGACCGCCGGGCTCATACGCCCACCGGCTCGGCCGACGCGGTGAACCGCTCGACGAAGCGCAGCGCCTGCTCCGCGGCCGCCTCGGGCGTGACCAGGGCACGTTCCAGCTCACGGACGGTGTCCCCGTCGGTCTGGAAGTCCGCGCCCGTGGCCGGGACGTGCACGAGGAAGGTCTCGCCGGAGCGCAGCAGCACGGGGGCGAGCGCGTCGCGGAGGTCCGGCGCGTCCGGCCCGAGGGGCAGGTCGCCGCCGAAGCGCACGCCGAAGCCGGAGACCTGCGCGTCGTCGTGACCGCGGGCCCGCGCCGCCTGCAGGGCCCGCAGCACCGCGTGGTACCTGCCGAGCCACGGCCGCTCTCGCACCGCGGCGACGCTCGACCGGGATCCGGGCAGCCGCTCCGCGCCGAGTCGCACCTCGCCCCCGTCCGGCAGGGCGTCTCCCGCCGTGCCCAGCGCCGCGCCCAGCGGGCTCAGCCGCATCTGGTGGTCCCGGCCCACGTACAGGCGCAGGCGCGGTCCGTCCAGCGGCGCGTGTCCGCCGAGCACGGCCACGTCGGCGAGCTGCACGGCCGGATTGGTCATCACGTCGGACCAGACGCCCTGTTCGAGGGCCGCGTCGGCGTCCGCGAGGAACGCCTCCACGTCTTCCTGGTCGGAGACGCGGACCGCGGTCGGACCGAGCAGCGCGAGGAACCCGGCGATGCTGTAGGCCTGGATCTGCAGAAAGAAGGCGTCGCCGAGCTGGACCTCGGAACCCGGCTCCGCGAAGGAGCCGCGGTAGGCGATCCGCGTCGCGGAGGCACCTTCGAGGGCTTCGCCGGGCGCTCCCTCTTCCGGTGTGTAGACGACGGTCTTCGGGCCCAGCAGGCCGCTCTCGGCCAGCCGTGCCGCGTCCTCGGTCCGCTCCACCACGACGGTGGCGGCGCCGGACTCCGGGAGGTCGAGCCCGAAGCCGCGGCCGGTCACCCAGGACATGAGATGACGCTTGTGAGTGTTCACGACACCTGCTCCTCGTTCGTGTACTCGTTCCCGGTCTCGCCCTGGTACTCGCTCATGAGCCGGAGGATCGCGGCGAGTTCGCGCACCGCGACCTCCGGTCCGTGCACGGCGGAGACACCGGTCACGTTGAGCACGACCTCGTCCACGCCGACCTGCCGGTAGGCGTGCAGCTTCCGGGCCAGCTCGTCCTCCTCGCCGTACAGGAAGCCGTCGCCCGCGATGAGTTGCTTGACGTCCGTCTCCGGGACACCGGTGATGTCCAGGCCGCCCGCCCGCAGCATGCTCTGGTAGTGCGGCAGGGAGAGATGGGCCTTGTTGCTGGCCAGGGCGATGGCGAGCGGGTCGCGGTCGCCCCGGGCCAGGGCGACGGGCACGATCGCCACGATGCGGGGGCGCTTCCGCCCGGCGCGGGCCGCGCCCTCGTCCAGAGCCGGGGCGAGCGTTCCGGCGACGTACCCGGCCGGGGTCAGCCAGGTGATGGCGACGTCCGCCGTCTCGCCCGCCACTTGGGCCGATCCCTTGCGCAGCACTCCGAGGCCGACCTCCACACGCGGCGCGGGGTAGGGCTCGAGCTGTCCGTGGACCTCGAAGAACTCACCGGACTGGTCCACGACTTCACCGTCGAGCAGCCTGCGCAGGGCGGTCAGGTACTCCCGGCAGGCGCCCAACTGGCTGCGGTATTCCCGCCCCATGACCGCGCGTTGCAGCTGGAGCGCGCCCGGTCCGTATCCGGCGACCACCGGCTGTCCCGTGGTCAGCGCGAGGGAACGGGCCTGGACCGCGGCGTCGTAGGGGTGCCGGAAGGGCATGAGCGAGACGCCGAAACCGATCGGGAACCGGAATCCGGCGCCGGCCAGATAGCTGTAGACGTGGTGCCCCTCCGTCAGCAGCCCCTGGCCCTGCCAGAGGCGGGCCGCCGATGACCAGTTCACCAGGCCGGCGAACGGCAGAGCCTGTTCGGGCCGTCTTGGAACGAACGGGAGCATGACCGAGTACTTCATGAACCTGCTTCCAGTGCATGGCCGAAATGAGCCACGGGATGGACCTCTGATGATGACTTTCAGCGTGTTTCGATGATTTATGCCCGAAAAGGCAAGAAGTCGGCACGGCACCACAACGGCACCGGCATGGCGAAACACCGGGAGAAAGGAAAAGGAAAAGGAAGAACGCGCAGCCGACGCGGAGACAGATGTCAGGGCAGGTCGTCGGAAACAGACCTCAGAGACAGACAGGTGACGGTCAGGCGGCGCGCGGCACGGGCGCGCCTACCCGGCCTCAGCGGTCCTGCGCCTGGTGCGGGCGCCCGATCGGCCCACGTCCCTGGATACTTCGCCAATCATGGCGGTACTCATAGCTCCCCGTTCACCGCCCGCCGAAACAGGCGGAGTTGATCCGCATTGGGCAGTCGAATGCCCTCGAAGTCATGGTCAGACGACTTCGCTCGAACAAACGGAAGAAACCGGTCGTACAACTCCCCGTTCCCCGTTGACCCCACCCCTTCCCCAAGGGGTGTGATCGGCATGCGGCTTGCCGCCGCAGCCACCAGACAGTAAAGCCGCATCCATGGGGAAGTAAACAAGCCAACTGGCATTGTGACGCCCGCCACACCGGAGCTCCTCCCGGAGGAGTTCGGCCGCCCAGCCGAGGCCGAGGCGGACGAGCCCGGCGTCCGCGGCGGGGCCACAGAGGGAGACCGGCCATCGACCAGAGCGAGCGCCGGCCGCGCCCGGAAGGCCCGCTCCACCGCGGCACGTTCGCCGGCGGGCCGGTCCACGAGCCTGGCGCCGCCGTGGCCGAGATGACCGAGCTGGAGGGACGGATCCTCCGGCTCCGAGCAGCGCGGCGTACGCAGTAGGTGCCGCCGTGCACGGGGCCGTCGAGTTCGGGGAGTGCGGTGAAGAACCGGTCAGCTTCGGCGAGCGTGTGTCGCCACATCGCGTGATACGGCTCGAGGTCAGGCGGACCTGGCGAAGAGGGGGTCATCACCACCGAGATACCGTCCGCTTTCCGGACGTGATCGTTTGGTTCCGGCTGGGTGGGCATGAACTCCGCCTGGCGGCCGGAGAGATGGGCGTGGTTCGTCTGTTCGTCTCGCTTGTGGAGGTAGAGCTGGTGCCGTCGGTGCTCGGGCTGCTGGAGGCGGTGGCGCGACCGCAGGAGGAGGCCGAGCGGGTGCGGGCGGCGCTCGTCGAGGCGGAGAGCAGGCTGAGGCGGCTGGCGGATGCCCGGGTGACGGGGGCCGAAATGCCGGCTGAGCCGCCTGCGGTGGCCGCGGAGCCGGTGGCAAGCGCGGTGACGGGGTCGGTGGTGCCGCACCGGGCCGACGGTATGAAGGCGGCGGCCCTGCCTCCGGATCACCAGCGGATCATGTCCGTGCTGGAGTCGGAGGCAGGCCGGGAAGGCATGCGCTGTCAGCAGCCGGCCGCGGCCCTGGGCCTTCAGGCGGTCCCGGCGAAGGCCGAGGGGCTGCGGTCGAAGGCGAAACGCCTGGTGGAGCGGGGGTGGGTGCTCGGGTGCGGCCGGGTGTGTTCACCCCGTCCGGGACGCCGGCCGACTGCGGGCGTCCGGTCGACGCCGGGCCAGGCGGTCGCTCATGACCATGGCCTCGTGCATGGCGGGCGGCGTCTCGTAGTCACGCACCAGGCGGCGCGAGCGCATCAGCCGGCTCAGCGTTCTCTCCACCGCCCACCTGCGCGGCAGCACCACGAACCCGGCGGTGGCGTCAGAGCGTTGGACGATCTCGAGGGTGAGGCGGAGTTTCTCGCGGGCCCAGTCGACCAGCCGTCCGGCATAGCCGCCGTCCGCCCCCACCAGGCGGATGGAGAAGTACATCGCGCGCAGCCTTTCCAGCAGGGGGACAGCAGCGTCGCGGTCCCGCACGCCCGCTGCGGTCACCGTGACGGCCAGGACCAGGCCGGGGCAGTCCACCACCATGTGCCGCTTGCGGCCTCCCGCCTTCTTCCCGCCGTCCCACCCGGACGTCGAACGCGGGATGTTCGCCGCCGCCCGCGAACAGGTCGTCCACGGCGACCGCACCAGCGCGGACAAAAGGACCGGAGAAATCCGCCGCCATCGCGTCGACCCCGACGCCGGCCGCACCACAGCCCTCCCCCACAGCCGCTTCACCCTCACCGTGAAGACGAAGGAAAAGTCGCGGTCCGTCCGGTCAAAGAAATCCTCGCTGAAGCACCCGGAGTACGGGCCATCACCTACGACACCGCCCTGCGCGGCACCCACCGCGCACCCCTCGTCGCTGAAGGACTCGTCGTGTTCACCAGACAGCACAGCGGAATCGAACCCCGCCCGCTCCAGAAACACGAAGACGGCCCCTGCACCCACAACCTCTCCATCGCCCGCCTCACCGGCCACCCCACCACCTGACACACCAGGGCGCCCGAGCCGGCCCAAGGACGCGATCCCGGCCGGCTCAGGTGCCCCGACCAGCGTCGACCGCGTCACCGCCCAGGGGTTGTCCGCCGCCGTCTGCCCACCCGCTACACTGGCGGCGGTGGCACGGCCCTTCGCCGGCCTCACCACCGCCGAACCTGTCGGGATATCCACGTGTGAAGTTCGTCGAGTTCTGGACGGATTTCAGACACATTTTCCGGCAGATCCCCGCCTTCGTAGCTCAGGGGATAGAGCACGGCTCTCCTAAAGCCGGTGTCGCAGGTTCGAATCCTGCCGAGGGCACATAGTCGACCAGGGCTCGGGCCCCGGACTTCCCAGCTCAGGGACGGTCCGGGGCCTTTCTCACGCCCTCCGCTCCCGGCCCGGTCACGGGGAACGCACGGAACCGGCTGCTTCCTGAGGCACATCTCCCTGACGCCAGGCCGATGATGATGCTTCCGGGTGCGGATCAAGTCCGGCGAGCACGCTCACTCGCGAAGGCTCACCGAGCGGAGGTTGCCCCGTTGGTGATTCGACTACTGATTCCCGGCGGGCTTTTACTGATTTCCGCAGCCCGCCTCCAGGTCGAGCGTCGCGATGAGCGGCCCGGCAACGGGACCGCCGTCCGCTCGGGCCGACTGCTCACCGGGGCGGACCTGGCGAGATGCCGCGGTTTCCGGCCCCTCGTCGGGCAGTTCAACGACGCTGTCCTGCCGAACCTCCAACTGATTGCCAATGCCACCGACTTGCTACGGTCGGACCATGATCAACATTGCCGACCGCCTCCAGCTGCCGTTCGCCAGGCCGACCCCCCTCGCTCTCGCCCCGATCTACGACGTGCTGCGCCGGGAGGCCCCGATCGCGCCCGTCCTCACGCCGGCGGGTGATCCGGCCTGGCTCGTCACGCGGTACGAGGAGGTCCGCCTCCTGCTGGCCGACAAGCGGCTCGGGCGTTCGCACCCGGAACCCGAGCGGGCGTCGCGTCTCTCGACGGCCGCTCTGCTGGACGGCCCGACCGGTGAGTACGCCACGGAGGAAGCCGACCACGCGCGGGTGCGCCGGCTGCTGGCGCCCGCGTTCTCCGCCCCGCGGATGCGGGCGCTGTCCGACCACATGGAACGGCTGGTCGACCGCTGTCTCGACCGGCTCACCGAGGAGCACGAGGCGCGCGGCGTGGCCGACCTGCGCGCCACGCTCGCCCACCCGTTGCCGGGCGCGATGATCTGCCTGCTGCTCGGCGTACCGGAGACCGACCACGAGCTGTTCACCCGGCTGTCCGAAGGCCTGGCCGACACGGCCATCGGCGCGGAGGAGTCGCGCCGGGCGGGCGAGGAGTTCTTCCGCTACATGGTCGGGCTCATCGAGGCCAAGCGCCCGCGGCTCGGCGAGGACGTGATCTCCGATCTGATCCGCGCCCAGAGCGAGGACTCGTCCTACGGCTACGAGGAGATGGTGCAGCACTGCGTCGGGCTGCTGTTCGCCGGCAACGAGACCACCGTCAACCAGATCTGCTTCGGCACCTTGCTCCTGCTCGCCGACCGCTCCCGCTGGGAGGCGCTGGTCGCCGATCCGGAGGGCCGGATCGACGCGGTGGTCGACGAGGTCATGCGGCTGGGCCTGTCCGGTGAACTCGGCCTGCTGCGGTACGCCCGGGAGGACATCGACCTCGCCGGTGTCACGATCCGCGCCGGTGACGCCGTGCTGCTGTCGGTCATCGCGGCCAACCGCGACGCGGACGTCTACGGCGACGCCGAGTCGTTCGTCCCCGGCCGCCCGGAGAGGACGAACCTCGGCTTCGGGCACGGCGCGCACTACTGCATCGGGGCCTCGCTGGCCCGCACCGAGCTGCGGGTGGTGTTCACGGCGCTGGCACGCCGCCTGCCCTCGTTGCGGCTCGCCACGGAGCTCGACCAGCTGAAGATCCGCACCTCCTTCAGCGGCGGTGTCACCGAACTGCCCGTCACCTGGGGGGCGTCGTGAAGGTCGCGGTGGACCGGGAGAGGTGCGTCGGGGCCGGGCAGTGCGTGCTGATCGCGGACGACGTGTTCGACCAGCGCGACGAGGACGGGCTGGTGGACCTGGTGGACGCCGCTCCGCCGGCCGCCCGGCTGGCGGATGTCAGGCACGCCGCCGCCGCGTGCCCGGCGTCGGCGATCACGGTCGAGGCTGACCCGGCCGGCCCGCCCTCGTCCGGCGAGTCGGCCTCCTGACGCGCGGTCGGTTCGCCGTCGCCGGACACCTTCCTCAGCAGGCGCCGGCCAGGGGTCACGACATTACGTGCCCTATGCACCGATCTGGGGTGCGGCCGTGTGTTGTTGATCTCGTAGAACCGGCTGAACAGGCACTTTCCTGAAACTGGTTCAACCATATGATCTTGAAAGGAGCCTGATTCGTAGTCACCCAAGCCCGCGCGGGGAGGGCGAACCGGACGGAGGAACCATGTCCACTGACCTCGACGTGACCAGTCTTGAGCCACCGGCACTGCCCGGAGGGCTGCCGGGTCTCGGCCACACCGTGGCCTTCGGCACCGATCCGGTCGCCTTCCTGGTCAAGGCGCAGGAGAAGGTCGGCGACGTGTTCACGGTGCGGATCGCCGGCCGGAAGTTCACGGTCCTGTGCGGCGCGGACGCCAACGACGCCGTCTTCCGCGCCACGGACCACGCCCTCGGCTGGCGGCGCGCCTACGAGTCGATGGCGCCGATCTTCGGCGAGAACATCCTGTTCGACGCTCCGCCCGAGCTCTTCCAGGAGCACATGGCGATGATGCTGCCCGCGCTGTCGGGCGGCGCGGTCAGCGGGTACGCCGAGGCCATGGTCGAGGAGATCGACCGGTTCCTCGACGGCTGGGGCGATGCCGGGACGACGGACCTGGCCGCGGGGATGAGCGAGCTGTCCGTGAACATCGCCGCCGGGTGCCTGATCGGGCCGGAGTTCGCCCGGCTCGTGAGCCGTGACCTGGTCCGGCTGTTCGACGACCTGAAGGCCGCCGGACGACTGGCCTGGCTGGTCGGGCCGAACCTGCCCCTGCCCGCCTTCCGCAGACGGGACCGGGCACGCGCCGAGTTGGTGGAGACGATCCTGTCCGCGGCCAAGAAGATCCGCGACGAGGATCCGAGCGGTGAGCGCTTCATCGTGTCGCTGATGGACTCCCGGTACAGCGACGGCCGTCCGGTGCCGGAGGAGGTCGTCTCGGCCCTGCTGCTGGCCATCATCGTCGCGGGCGAGCACAACACCGCGGCCCTGGCCGCCTGGACGGGGACGCTGATGCTGCGGCACCCGGAGACGGCGTCCGCGGTCATCCGGGAGCAGGACGCGCTGGCCGCGGACGCCACCGGGTCGGCGGTACCGGACGTGCACCAGATGACCACGTTGCGCAGGTGCGTCACCGAGGCGGAACGCATGCACCCACCGACGACCGTGCTGCTGCGCGACGCCGAAGAGGACTTCTACTACGGCGGATACCGCATAGCCCGGGGCAGCAGGGTGATGATCTCACCGGCCGCCTCGCACCGGCTGCCCGGGACGTTCACCGACCCCGACCGCTACGACCCCGACCGCTTCTCCCCGGAACGCGCCGAGCACCGCGGCAACCCCCGCCCGTTGTCCGCGTTCGGCGGCGGCAAGCACCTCTGCACCGGAAAGGCCTTCGCCTACCAGGAGATCATGCTCATCTGGAGCCGGATACTGACCCGCTTCGAGATCGAGCTCGTCGACACCGCCGTGCGGCCCGACTACGCGGCGCCCGTGGCGGCGCCGAAGACGCCCTGCCGTATCCGCTACCGCCGCCGGACCGGGCCGTCCGGCGGCTGATCTCCGCGCGGCGGGCCTCAGCGATGACCGGCGGTGGGCGACAGCGGGGCGCTCACCCCGGTCAGCCGCTCCGACTCCGCCCAGAGCCGGCGGCCCACCCGGTCGTCGCGGGCCCAGGGAGCACGCCACGCCGAGGCCGACACTCCCTGGCCGAAGACGCGTGGCCCGACATAGGTGTCCGGCGCGAGTCCGGGCGCGCACGCGGCGTACAGCACCGGGAGCGCTCCCTTCTCCGGCGGACCGGCCACGAAACGGTTGCCGGCCGTCAGCATCCGATCGACCAGGTCGGGGCCGTCCGGGCCGACGGCCTTGGCTTGCAGGTCGGTCGCCACGTAGCCCGGGTGCGCGGCCACGGCGATCGTCGGGGCCTTCGCCGCGGAGAGGCGACGGGCCAGTTCCCGGGTGAACAGCAGTCCGGCGGTCTTGGACCTGCCGTAGGCGGTCCACCGCTCGTACCGCCGTGGTTCGGAGAGCCGGCCCGGGTTGACTCGTGCCAACGCGTGCGCGGCACTGGAGACACCCACGACACGCGAACCGGGGGTGTCGACCAGCCAGGGCAGCAGCAGGCAGGTCAGGGCGAAGGTGCCCAGGTGGTTGATCCCGATGTGGGTCTCGAAGCCGTCCTTGGTGCTGCCGTGAGGCACGCCCATCACACCCGCGTTGTTGATCAGCAGGTCCAGCCGTGTGGTGTCGAGGTCCTCGGCGAAGGAGCGCACGGACGACAGGTCGGCCAGGTCGACCAGTCGGCAGTGGACGTCCGCCGTCGGTGTCTCGGCCCGGATCCTGCGCACGGCTGCCGCGCCGCGCTCGGCGTCGCGGCAGGCCAGCACCACGCGAGCGCCCTTGCGGGCCAGTTCGCGCGCGACGTGGTAGCCCACGCCGCTGTTGGCGCCGGTGACCACAGCGGTGCGTCCGCTCTGGTCAGGTATGCGATCTGATGTCCATTTCGACAAAACGTTTCCCCTCTTCCGGAATCTACGCGCGCGGATGTCGCGGATGCGTGCCGCCGCCGCGACCATCCCCGGCCGGGTCGGATCGGTCAGGTCAGGTCAGCAAGTCGTCGAGGAAATCGCTGCTGAAGACGCCGGCGGGGTCGAGGGCGGTCAAGGTCCCGATCGCCGTGTCCCAGTCGTCGTGCGGGTCCTGACCGGCCCGGTACGCCTCGGGAATGACGCCGGAGGTGACCCCGCTGTCGCTCCACGCCCCGACACCGGTGCTGGCCCACTCCTTGGGCCACTCGGCGCGCACGGTCGCGTAGGGCTCGGCGAATGCGGCCCTGAGCGACTGTTCGATCTCGGCGTAGAAGGCGTGACAGTCGGGTGTGTCCGGCATCGTCGTCATGTCGAACCAGACCGCCACGTCCCACTCGGGGTGGTCCGGGCGCGGGCGCAGCGGGGACAGCTGCGCGCCGAGCGCGCCCTCGACGCCGCAGTCGGCCGGCCGGTCCAGACCGGTGACCCGGATCTCCAAGGGCCCGTTGACCGGGTAGCGGCCCTGGGCCCGGTACCGCTCCAGCAACTCGGTGTAGAGGGCGTAGAACCGGCTGACGACCTCCTGGATCCGGGACCGGCTGGTCACGACGTTCCAGCAGGTCGAGGTGATCCGCAGGGTGGTCGGACGGACGTTCAGCAGCGTGTCGCTCGACCATCCCCAGATGTCGCCCGCCCGG
Organism: Streptomyces sp.; assembly: GCA_036569285.1. Taxonomy (GTDB): domain Bacteria; phylum Actinomycetota; class Actinomycetes; order Streptomycetales; family Streptomycetaceae; genus Streptomyces. The sequence continues at coordinate 9,205 of DATCQX010000252.1, read as the reverse complement.
AACAGGCGCAGTCCGGCGCGGACGGCGCTCAGCTGCGCCCGGGTCAGCCGCGGTGCGTGCGCACCGGCCCGGACGGCGACCCTGCCGAGCATCCCCGAGACGGCCTTGGGGACCATGTCGTTGAACGGGAAGGCGTACGGCCGGGTCACCTCACGGGACTGGGCGGGCTTGGCCGGGGTGGGGGTGAACACCCGTAGCCAGGGTGTGGTGGTGTAGGGGAACCAGATGCACACCACCCGGCCGGAACGCTCCACATAGGAGGCCAGCGACTGTTCTCCGGCTGTCTCGGGCGGCGCGAAGAGCGTGTCCGCACTGATGTCGCACACGCTCTGGCAGCGCAGCCGCTGGTCCGCGCCGACGCGCAGCGTGACCTCGGTGACGAACGCGCGGCCGAGGTTCACCAGCAGGGCCTGGATCTCCGGATCGCCGCGATGAAAGGTCCGCAGCGTGTAGCTTTCCGTGGCCGTGTCCCACACCACGGCGGTGAGGCTGGTCACCAGGTTGGCCACCGAACCGTACGTGTGACCGGCGGGGGGCGTCTCTCCGCGCGCGGGCACCCCGGTGCCGCGGCCCCCGGTCGCCAGCACCCCGCCCAAGGTCGCCGCGCCGAGGACGGGAAAGGCGGTGAGCCCGTATCCCGCGGCTTTGAGCGTGCCGAGCAGGACGTCCATGGTGACGCCCGGCTGCGCGGTGACACGTGCCGTTCTTCCCGGATGCACGGTGACGGCCGTCAGGTGCGCGGCCGTGTCCACCAGCAGCACCTTGTCAGGTCTTCCGGAGGGTTCGACGAGGGGCGCCCAGCTGAAGCCCCGTCCGTAGGGCCGCAGTCGCCAGCCGTTCGCCCGTGCCCAGTTCGCCAGCGCGACCACCTCGCCAGGGGTGGCCGGCGCGCAGGTCCACACGTCCTCGGCCGTCACGGTCCCCGCCCAGTTCGTGAACGTCTCCCGGCGGGCCCGGATGCCGCGGGGCAGGCCGGGCGGCTCGGCGACGGCGCTCCGCCGCCGGGGCGGCTTCCATCGCGTCAGGCGTGAATTCCCCGCAGAACTACCGCCGTTCAGAGCGTCGAACACTGGCCATCGCCTTCGGTCGGATCGGATGCCGGCCATGCCAGAGGCAAGTTCCCAAGATCAACTCGAAGTATATGGCTACTACACCAAAAAATGCACGGTCACCGAAAGAACCTGATGCGTGATCACGCAACTCCGCGTGCGGGCGGCGCCGGACCGTGAGATCCGACCGGAAGCGGACTCGAAACATTCGATACTCACATGCCGTTCGACGGTGTGATTAATCGAGTCATTCGCACCATCACCGCACTGAGCTGCACCTACAGTTTCGAATGTTTCGAACTTCCTGCCGAAACTGTTGACAGTCGAACAAGGTCTCCCAACACTGTCCCCCGTCAGCTCCCCTACCCCAGGAGGACTAGGAGGCAGCACGCTGTGAACACCCTGAGCCGCTTCAAGATCTTCGCAGCAAGCGTGTGCACAACCGCTCTGGTCGCACTGATCGCTCTCGTGATGCCGGGCACCGCGCACGCCGCGACAGTCGTCACGACCAACCAGACGGGCACCAACTCCGGGTACTACTACTCGTTCTGGACGGACTCGCAGGGCACCGTCTCGATGACCCTGAACAACGGTGGGAACTACAGCACTTCGTGGCGCAACACCGGCAACTTCGTCGCCGGGAAGGGCTGGAGCAACGGCAGCCGCAGGAACGTGAACTACTCGGGCAGCTTCAACCCGTCCGGGAACGCCTACCTCGCGCTGTACGGGTGGACGTCGAACCCGCTCGTCGAGTACTACATCGTCGACAACTGGGGCACCTACCGCCCGACGGGCACCTACAAGGGCACCGTGACCAGCGACGGCGGCACGTACGACATTTACCAGACGACGCGGTACAACGCCCCGTCCGTGGAAGGCAACAAGACCTTCAACCAGTACTGGAGCGTCCGGCAGCAGAAGCGGACCGGCGGCACCATCACGACCGGCAACCACTTCGACGCGTGGGCGCGGGCCGGTATGCGACTCGGCTCGTTCAACTACTACATGATCATGGCGACGGAGGGCTACCAGAGCAGCGGCAACTCCAACATCACAGTGAACTGAGGGGAGTTGATCGCATGGTCTCGGTACGACCTCTCAGGGCGCGGTCTCTCGCCGCCACGATGACGGTCGCCGCGCTCGCGGCGGCGGGCGCGACCGCGGTGGACGCCGCTCCCGCGCGCGCCGCCGCCTGCTCCGGGTACGTCGGGCTCACCTTCGACGACGGGCCGGGGGGCAACACCCAGGCGCTGCTGAACTCCCTCACCGCCAACGGCCTTCGGGCCACGATGTTCAACACCGGCCAGAACGCGGCGAGTTACCCGGCGCAGGTGCGGGCGCAGGTGGCGGCGGGGATGTGGGTCGCCAACCACAGCTACACCCACCCCCACCTCACCCAGCTCTCGCAGGCCCAGGTCGACTCGGAGATCTCCCGGACGCAGTCCGCGATCGCGAACGCGGGCGGCGGAACTCCGAAACTGTTCCGGCCGCCGTACGGCGAGACCAACGCGACCGTGCAGTCGGTGGCCGCCAAGTACGGTCTGCGGCAGATCATTTGGGACGTCGACTCGCAGGACTGGAACAACGCGAGCACCGACGCGATCGTGGCCGCCGTCGGGCGTCTCGGCAACGGCCAGATCATCCTGATGCACGACTGGCCGGCGAACACCCGGGCGGCGATTCCGCGGATCGCGCAGAATCTGGCGTCACGGGGGATGTGCGCGGGGGCGATCTCGCCGGTCACCGGGCGAGCGGTGGCACCCTGACCGCTTCTCCGACGGCTGCTTCGGCGCGGCGGCATCCAACCGCCGCGCCGTCGCCGTCGTCGCCCTCAGGGTTGACGGGGTCGTCAGGGTCGCCGGCGGGAAGGCTCGCGGGAGCGTCCGCGCCGTCGTCCGTGTGATCCCTCTCGGGTACTACGGGTCGTACCCCGCGTCAGGGCCGGGCCCGGCAATCCAGCGGACGGGTGAGGCGGGGGCATATGCGGGGGTGACCGGGGACGGGTTGCCACTTGAGCGCCTGCCGTACGCCTCCCGGGGGAGGGGGTCTACGGGATAGGTGTGGTGGGGGCGTCCAGGGCCCGGAGAGTGGCGTGGCCGGCGAGCCGCGTGCCGGAAGGAGTTGGGATGCCGCACAGGCGCAGCGCCCCGGGCGAGCGGTGGGGGCGGAGAACGGGGGCGAGAGCGGGGGACCCGCTGGAGAACCGGATCGTCTGCGAGGGGTTCCGGGGTACCTGGTGGCGCCTCGACCCGCCACCGCTGGAGCGGCGGACGGTCGTCCAGGCCGACGGCCAGCTCGCCGCGCTGACGGCCGCCCGCGCCCATCTCGGCAGCCCCGGCGAGCTGTTGATCGTCGCGCGGGAGCGGGTCGACGAGACGCTGTTCAAGGAGTTGCGGCGGTTCTCCGAGGGACGCCCCGGCCGGCCGGGCCGGATCTGGCTGACGACCAGCGGCAGCGCGGGCCGCCCCCGCCTCCTCGCGCACACGCTCTCCTCCCTGACGACGCTCAGCGCGCCCCCGCCGCCGCACCGCTGGCTGCTCCCCTACTCCCCCGGCACGTACGCCTGGTGGCAACTGGTCGCGCTCAGCCTCGCGCACCCCGGGCAGGACCTCGTGACGGCGCCGGGTCCGCGCCCCGACCAGTGGCTGCCGGTGGCGCTCGCGGAGGGCGTGGACGCGGTCTCGGCGACGCCGTCGTTCTGGCGGCTCGCGCTGGCCTCCGCGGATCCGGGGCTCGACCGGTTCCAGCCCCGGCAGATCACGCTGGGCGGTGAGCCGGTGGACCAGCCGCTCCTCGACCGGCTGCGCGGCGTCTTCCCCGGTGCGCGGCTCAGCTGGATCTACGCGTCCACGGAGGCGGGTGCGTGTGTCGTCGTGCACGACGGGAAGGCCGGGTTCCCCGTCGAGTGGCTGGAGCGCACGGACGTGACGAAGCCTGGACTTCGGGTGCGGGACGGGCAGTTGTACGTCCGGCCCGTGCACGGCGCGGACGGGGTGCCGGAGTGGATCGCGACCAGTGACCGGGCCGAATTCGTGGGCGGGCGCGTGGTGTTGAGCGGGCGGATCGGCCAGGACCAGCTGAACGTGGGCGGGTTGAGGCTGTCGGCGGGGCAGGTGCGGGATGTGCTGCTGGCCCACCCGGAGGTGCACTGGGCGCGGGTGTTCGCGCGGACGGCGCCGTTCGTGGGGTCGGTGGTGGCCGCGGAGGTCGTATCGGACGCGTCCGAGGGGGAGTTGGTGAACTGGTGCACCAACCGGCTGCCCGGTCACGCGGTTCCGCGGTTCTTCACCGCGCTCGACACGGTGCCGCTCACGACGACGCTGAAGAGCCAGCCGGACAAGGCCGCGCGAGGGAACGGTTGAGGGCGTTTCCCCGGTCTGCCGCCTACCCGCCGAACGTTGGAACTTTCGTCCGTACCCGTGCCCCCCGAGTTGGAGCAACTCGCTACCGCCATACGGGCAATGGGCGGCGCGTGGGCGCTCGGGACATTCCACCGGAAGGGCGCCGCCCAAATCGGTGTGCACGCAGTGCCGTTGGCGTGGCGCGTGGCGTTGTTTTGCGTAACGAGCGCTATTTTCCTTGGAGATGAGGGTGGTTGTGGTGAGGTGTCGAGAGCCGGGCAGGTGTCGAGGGCCGGGCAGGTGTCGGGGGCCGGGCACGCAAAAGCCGCAGGGCACCCGGTGGGGGTGCCCTGCGGCTGCGAAAGGCTAGGAGAGCTGTACGGAGAAGTAAGGGGTACTACGGGTACTACGGGGGCGGAGTCAGGCCATCAGGTCCTTCGTGAGGAACAGGGCCGTGGAGTGCGCCAGGAGGGTGCCGTCGGGGGTGGTGACGTCCGCGTGGGCCAGGATGCGCGGGCCCTGGGTCTGGGTCGCTCTGCCCACGCACGAGATCCGGAAGCTGCCCGCCGGCACCGGCTGGAGCAGGTTCATCGTGAAGTTGCCGGTCACGGCCTTGGTGCCGCGCCGCACGGTCGACAGCGCGGCCAGCGCGCACGCCGTGTCGCACAGGGTCGCGGTGAACCCGCCGTGCGTGAAACCGGGCCAGCTGCTGTGCCCGTCCGTCGGGGTGGCACTCAGGATCACCCGGCCCCGCTCGGCCATCTGGACCCGGACGCCGAGTCCGTCGCTGAACGGGAAGAACCCGGTGCCGTGCGCCGCGGACTCCTGGATCGCCTTCAGCCCGCTCATACGACGGAGGCGCCGAACGAACGGGCTGTCCGAGGCGAGGACGGGAGAGAGGGGCGCGAGTGTGGCGGTAGTCATCGGGGAAAACTCCGAGGTAGTAGGGGTACTGGAAGGCACCCATGCAACAACCCGGGCCGAAGTAATCCAAGGGCCGGATATCCATCTCGGGTGCATGGGGGCGCGCGCGAAGGGCGTGCGCGCTTTGTCCGACAGTCGTCTTAAGCGCCCCGCGCGCTCCCCGGTTCGGCCGAGCCCGTACGGCTCCTCTTTCACCCGCGTCAGAAGGCCGGCGGGCACCCGAATTCACCCCCCAATTGCCCCTCGCCACCCCCTTCAAACACCCCGCCTGTCACTGAGTGCCGCCCCGAAACCCCCCTCGCCCCCAACAGCTCGCGCGGGCAGGGCCGTTGCCCCGCCTCTCTCACTCCCCGGCAGGGTCCAGCGCTCGGGCGTAGTGGGTGATGAAGCCCTCCGGGGCCTCGAAGGGGGTGCCGAGGAGGCCGGTGGGGAGGTCGAAGGCTTCCGTGAGGGTGCGCAGGTGGGGTGCGAGGCGGTCGTGGAGGCGGTCGGTGATCGCCGGGAGGGGTTCCGTGAGGGTGGGGAAGGGGCCGTCGGGGAGCAAGTCGGCGCCGTGCGAACGGCATTGGCGGACCGCGAAGAGGGTGAGGAGGTCGTCGAGGACGCGGCGGGTCGCGCTGGAGACGCCGTCCACGCGGCGGGCCAGCGCGTCGGCGGCCCGGTGCGCGGCGTGCGCCTCGGCCGCCGCGAGGGCCGCGTGGGAGGTGCGGTCCCAGCGGACCTGGGCGTCCCCGCCGGAGGTGGCGTGCAGGCGGCGGGCCCTCCTGTGGAGGTACTCCTCACGTACGGCCAGCCACCGCATCCATAGCTCCGGGGTATCAGCACCGCAGGGCCGAGTCCGGTCCCAGCGGGTCGTCCCCTTCTCCTCCGGAAGAGCCAGCCGGCGGTACGCCGCGTGCAGGGCGCCGACATGGCTGTCCCCGTCGGCCGTGGTGACGGCGTCCCTGAGGGCCCGGTACTCGACGATCCGGTTGTGCGCGAACGCGCCCTGCGCGCCGAGCCTGTCACGGGCCTCGTCGCAGGCGCGGGCGGCGACGGTCGTGACGAAGTGCTTCGTCAGCGCGATCTCGTCGGTGACCAGCGGCGCGTACTCGTCCGGCGCCCCCGCGAACGCGGACGTCGCCTCGCGGACGGCGAGCGTCGCCACGTACGTCTCCGCCAGGGCGTCGAGGAGACGGCCGTGGTGGGAGCGGACGTGGGCCAGGGGGATCCGGCCACCCGCCTTGCTCTCGATCTCGCGCTGCGCTGCGTGCCGGACGGCGATGGAGAGCGCCGCGCGGGCCGCCGCCGCTGCCATCGCCGCCGCCGCGACCCGGCCGACGCGGACGCGGCTGATCGCCCGCCAGGTACGGCTGGTCTCAGCCAACGGATCCACGAGTTCGCCCTCTCCGGTGACGCTCGTGCCGCTGGGCGAGAGGAGGCAGTCGAGGCCGACGCGGACGCCGTCGAAGCGCGTGAGGGCGTTGTCGATGCCGAGGACCGGCTTGTCGGGGAGGCGGCGGACGGTGACGCCGGGGACGACCGTGCCGTCGGGGGCGGTGAGTTGGACGAGGAAGGCGTACGGGCCCCGGTCCTCGCCCCGCAGGATCAGACGGGCGAGGACGATGCCGAAGCGGGCGACGCCGGCGAGCGGGGGCGGGGCTGTGCTGGACATGAACTTGACCGCCGTCGAGGCGGGGGTGTTCAGCACGAACTCCCGTGTCCCCGGGTCGAATTCGGCGGTCGTCTCGATGTGGACGAGGTCGCTGCCGTGGCCGAGTTCGGTGACGACGTACGAGCCGACCGCACGGCCCTCCAGCATCCGGCGCCGGGTGCGCTCGGGTTCGCCGGACAGCGGGGTGTACTCCGTCAACGTGCCCAGTGCCAGGTTGACTTGGACGCTCAGCAGCAGCGCGAGGTGGGGGTCCACGGTCGTCGCCCACTCGTGGAGCGTGACCAACTCCCTTATGTCGGTGGCCGCTTCCATCGGCCGCAGTCTCGGCAGCAGCCGGAGGTACCGCTCGTACGCGCGCCGCCCGGGGTCCGTCGGTCTCGTCCGCCAGTCCTGAGCGAACAGGGGCTGCGTGAACAGCTCCCGGTGGTGGCGGTACGCGTCCTCCTGCCTGCCGGCGGACAACATGACTGCGATCTCGTCGGACATTGCTTCCAAAGGGGCATCAACTCTTTTACCTGGTCAGGACGAGTTTTGCCGGTCCGGCTGCGACCGCGAGGTCGATATCAGCCTCAGCCGCTGACCCGGCCGGCCGTTCCCACAGGAACGCGGGCGACCAGTCCAAGCGGGCAGCGAACGGCCCTAGACAGATCTTCTTGGGCATCCACGGGTCGGGCTCCCACACAGGGTGGATAACCGTTTTCCAGCTCACGAGCGTACCCTCTTCGTCGCGCTCGTCGTAGATGACTACGCGCCGAATCACCTGCCGCAACAGCGCGTTGGCTTCGATCGTGGTCAGCAGGTCCCACTCTTTGAGCAGGCCAACAACCAAAGGGCGAAAGCTTTCACGCTGTGGCAGTTCACCATGCTTCTCCTCCTCGTCCTGCTCGCCCAATTCTGCAATCAGAATCCCTTTACGACTGAGCAGCTTGTCACGAACACGCTCGAAACTGTCACCCGGGTACTTATCGGGTTCGAGTGCGTTCTGTTCGACCAAACGGTCAATGGCAGCCTCGATCTTCAGTAGCTCCCGTTGCAGGTACGCACGTTCACGCTTTCCCTGTTCACGCGGATCTTGAGAATTCCCCTCCCCTTCCTTTTCCAATGAATCTTCCAAAGCGTCGACAGCTTCAGCGACTTCAGTTCGTAGCCACTTCTTGACGTCAACCTCCACCCGCTTTCGGGATACATTGATCCCTTTGGGGCAGTCAATTCGGTTACCGTTCTTATGGCGCGAGCAGACCACCAAGCTTCCGTGAACCTGCCTGTTCTTCTCTGTGCTTGACGACATGCCCGCACTAAACCTGCAATTTCCGTGCCACAATATTCCACTAAGTCGGTACGTGGCTTTTCGGGCGCGCGGCGGAGTCTTCTTGGTCTGTTCTCGATGGGCGCGATATGCGTTCCATTGGTCCGGGGTGATGATTCTCGGCTGAGCACCAGGAACGTAGATAAAGCGATTATTTTTGCATCGCCCAGTTTGCCCCGGAGGGGGAACGCAAGGGCATTCTGGATCATGAATACGAAGCAGCCCGGCAGCAAACCCGCTGTCGAGAAAGCGCAGCATCGACGACACACACCACGGCTTTCCGCGCGTGGTCAGAATTGCCAGATCTTCGTTGATCCATTGCGTAAGACTGTTAAAGCCGTCGTGATCTTCAGTTTTCCGCTCGTACAGCTCTTCTACCACAGAGGTATTGTCGGGGTGGTAACTGTAGCGCTCTTCCTGAAGTCGCCACCCGGTGGGTGAGGTTGCGTCAGGAACTTTCCGGGGGTGCCAGATGTACCCGAAACGTTGGCGCCCGGTTGCGGGAATCCTGAGTTGATTGACGCGGTAGGCGTGGGCCTCCTTCCATTGTTCCGATGCGCGGTTGCTCTCATAGTTGCCAAACGCGAAGATCATGTCACGATGCAACTCGCCTATAGCAGTACGAGCGTCGATTCGTTCGGTAGCGGATTCGAGCTGGCCGCCGGATGATTCGAGCCTTGCAAGCCAGATTGAATTTCCAGTTCGATTGCGACCAAACCTTGAATACCGCCAGACGACAACGCCTTTCGCTTCTCCTTCCTCAACCCGCTCGACACACCTTGTGATCTTGCGCTTGAAGTGGCGGCCCGATTCGTCGAGGTCGATTACCCAATCGATGATTCGCGCACCGACACTTTTTGCCCATTCCTCAATTGCAGCGCGCTGAAGCTCCGGGCTGATTTTTTCCTCTTTCCAGGTTGAGACCCTGATA
>DATCQX010000251.1:0-4631 GCA_036569285.1 Streptomyces sp. | reverse complement strand
CCCTGGAAGCCCCGTCCCGCCCCGCTCCCGTCCCCCTCGTCGACCCCGAGACCGTGATCCGGGAGCCCGCCCCGAAGCACACACCCGCGCGCGGGTTCGACGCGGTCGCCGAAGCCGTCCTCGGGGACGACCCCCGGGAGGCCGACGGCACCGAGCCGGGCCCGCTCGCCGGGCCGATCGCGCGGATCAACGAGTCCGTCCGCGCCGGCCGCATCGACACGGCGGCGGCACTGGCCGAGCGGACCGTCACGGACGCGTCCGGCGCGCTCGGCGCGGACCACCCCGAGGTGCTGCGCCTGCGGGAACTCGCCGCGTACATCGCGTACCTGGCGGGCGACCCGGTGCGCGCCTTCCACGTCTCCCTCGACGTCGCGTGGGCCTACCGGCGCACCGGGGACCCCGAGGCCGCCTACGGCAACGTCCAGAGCGCCGCGACGGCCTGGCGCGCCGTCCGGGAGCCCGTCCAGGGGCTGAACCTCGGCAACGAACTCCTCGGCCTGTGGACCGCCCTCTCTGCCGACGGCGGCCCCGCCGCGGACGACCCCACCGCCCTCGACTCCGCCCGCTCCCGGATGCGGCGGCTGGCGGAACGGGCGGCGGCGGTACGGTGACGTGACGACGGGACGGGGGCGTCGCGACGGAACACGATGGCGATGAGACGCGTCCGTATCGTCGAAACGCATCCGTAGCGGCGAAGCGGGCACGTCACGACGAAACGGGTGCGTCGCGACGCTACCGAACCGTCGCCACGCACCCGTCCCCGCCTCCGCCGTCACAACACCCCTACGGCACCGTCACGACGCTACGCACCCGTCCCGACGTCTCACGACGACAGCGTCCACACCGCGTACGCCGCCGCGTCCGAGTTCCGGTCCAGTGCCGTGTCGTTGATGTTGGCCGTCGTGTCGCACGACGAGTGGTAGCACCGGTCGAACGCCCGCCCCGACGTGCCGCCCCACTTGGTGGCCTGGGCGGCGGTCTTGGTGCGCTCGGCGCCGGTGAAGAGGCCGCCGACCGGGATGCCCGCGCTGTCGAAGGGCGCGTGGTCGGAGCGGCCGTCGCCCTCCGTCTCGATCTCCGTGGGGACGCCGATGCCCGCGAAGTAGTCCTTGAAGGTCTTCTCGATGGTCGGGTCGTCGTCGTAGACGAAGTAGCCGGGGTTCGGGGAGCCGAGCATGTCGTAGTTGAGGTAGGCGCTGATCTTGGCACGGTTCGCGGAGGAGAGGCCGTTGACGTAGTTCCGCGAGCCGACGATGCCGAGTTCCTCGGCGCCCCACCAGGCGAATCTCAGGTGCTTGGTGGGCTGGTAGTTCGTGCGGGACACGGCGAGGGCGATCTCCAGGATCGCGGAGGAGCCGGAGCCGTTGTCGTTGATGCCGGGGCCGGCGGTCACGCTGTCGAGATGTGACCCTGACATGACAACCTGATTCGGGTCTCCGCCGGGCCAGTCCGCTATCAGGTTGTAGCCGGTGCGGCTGGAGGAGGTGAACTGCTGGACGGTGGTGGTGAATCCGGCCGCGTCCAGCTTGGCCTTCACGTAGTTGATCGAGGCGAGGTAGCCGGGCCGGCCGTGTGCGCGGTTGCCGCCGTTGGCTGTCGCGATCGACTGCAACTCCGCGAGGTGGGCCTTCACGTTGGCCACCGGGATGTCGGGCGCGGTGGCGAGCGTGCCGGTGTTCGCCGCACCCGCGGCCGATCCGGTGACAGCGGTCGCGATCAGGGTGGCACCCGCGACGACGGCAGCGGCCGACGCCCGCGCGGAGACAGAGAGCTTCATGGTGGGGGGCTCCGGAATCCAGTCCTGGCGGCGCTCCCGCACGGGGTTTCCGCCGGGAGCCCACGGTTGATGGGGTGACTGGATGGTGAAGCCGAGGTCAACGATCAGTCAAGGGGCCTATAAGGGCGAGGAGTTGGAGAAACGCTCCAGGAGTGGGAGATACCGACCTGCTGCCGGTCGTACGCCTCCCGGCCCGCCGGACCCGGACGCCCCGTAATGCCCGACGGTGGCCTCGGGGCTGGTGTCGATGGTGCCGGGGTGGGCGTTTGCGCGAGGGGAACGCCGGGCCCCGCGCCCTCTGGTCCTGCCAGGGATTCTGGCGGTCTACGGCTTGGCGGCGGGCGGCGTAGCCTCGGCCTCCGGTACTACCTCGGAAGGGGTAGGGGCAACCCCGACAGGGTCCACCTCGGTACCCGTAGTACCCGTAGACCTCACCCCGGCCGACCTGCCCTCGGCATCCCTCACCCCCGACGGCACCCCCGCCGCCTTCCGCGCCGCGCCGACCGTCCCCGTCGCGACGCCCGCGCTCGGCACCCTGATCTCGCTCCTCGCCCTGCGGGCCGTCCGCCACGCGTCCCCCGTGAGGAGCAGCAGCGCGAGCCACACCAGCCCGAATCCGGCCCAGCGCTCGGGCGGCATGTCCTCGCCGAAGTAGACGACCCCGAGGAGGAACTGGAACACCGGCGCGAGGTACTGGAGCAGCCCCAGCGTGGACAGCGGCACCCGGATCGCCGCCGCGCCGAAACAGACGAGGGGGACGGCGGTGACGACACCGGTCGAGGCGAGCAGCGCGGCGTGCCCGGCGCCCTCGCTCGCGAACGTCGACTCGCCCTGGGCGCTCAGCCACACCAGATACCCGAGCGCGGGCAGGAACTGCACGGCGGTCTCGGCGGCCAGCGACTCCACCCCGCCGAGGCCGACCTTCTTCTTCACCAGCCCGTACGTCGCGAAGGAGAAGGCGAGGACCAGGGAGATCCACGGCAGCCGCCCGTAACCGACGGTGAGGACGACGACGGCGAGGAAACCGACGCCCACCGCCACCCACTGCACGGGCCGCATCCGCTCCTTCAGCAGCAGGACGCCCATCGCGATGGTGACCAGCGGGTTGATGAAGTACCCGAGGGACGCCTCGACGACGTGCCCCGCGTTGACGGCCCAGATGTACACGCCCCAGTTGACGGTGATGACCGCCGCCGCGACCACGACCAGCGCGAGCCGCCGGGGCTGGCGGACCAGTTCCTTCGCCCACTCCCAGCGCCGTACGAAGAGCAGTGCGCCGGCGACCACGGCGAGCGACCACACCATCCGGTGGGCCAGGATCTCCACCGACCCGGCGGGCTTCAGCAGCGGCCAGAACAAGGGGACGAGCCCCCACATCCCATAGGCGGCGACCCCGTTCGCCATGCCTATCCGCTGCTCGCCCCTCGACATCCCGGCCACGACACCTCCTGCTCGCCACACCTGCCCGCGCCCTGCGGACGCCGGGACGAAGGTAGCGGGGGTGGGACGGCGGTGTCATGTGTGTATCGGGATACGGTCATGACGGACCCGTAGTACCCGTAATACCGAAGGGCCTCCCCACGCCGAAGGGCTCCCCTCATGCCGAAGGGCCTCCCCTAGGGAAGTGACCCTTAGGGAAAGCCCTTCAGCAACCGCTCAGCATTTCAGCGACAGCTCAACCCTTCAGCGCCACCGAGACCGCCTCGGCGATCGGCGTCGTCGGCCGCCCGATCAGCCGCGACAGGTCCCCGGAGGACACCTCCAGCTCCCCCTTCGCGATGGACTCGTCCACCCCGGCGAAGACCTGGGCGACCGGCTCGGGCAGCCCCGCACCGGAGAGGATGCCGACGAGCACCTCGGTCGGGACGTTGTTGTACACGATCTCCTTACCGGTCTGCGCGCTCAGCTCCGCCGCGTACTCCGCGAAGCTCCACGCGACGTCACCGCCCAGCTCGTACGTCTGGTTCTCGTGCCCCTCACCGGTCAGCACGGCGACGGCCGCGGCGGCGTAGTCCGCGCGGGACGCGGAGGACACACGGCCCTCGCCCGCCGCCGCGACGACGGCGTTGTGCTCCAGGACCGGGCCCAGGTTCTCGGTGTAGTTCTCGTGGTACCAGCTGTTGCGCAGCAGCGTGTAGGGCAGGCCGGAGGCGAGCAGCGCCTTCTCGGTGGCCTTGTGGTCGTCCGCGAGGGCGGCCTTCAGCGGGCCGGGGGCGCTGGTGTACGCGAGGAGCGCGACGCCCGCGGCCTTGGCGGCGTCGATGACGACCTGGTGCTGGCCGGGGCGGTCGTTGCCGACCTCGCTGCTCGAGATCAGCAGGACCTTGTCACCGGCGGCGAAGACGCCGTCGAAGGTCGCGGGGGCGCTGTAGTCCGCGACGGCGAGCTTCACGCCGCGCTCCGCGAGGTCCGCGGCCTTGGCCTCGTCGCGCACGACGGCCGTGATCTGCTCGGCGGGAACCTTCTCCAGCAGCTGCTCCACGACGTGGCGGCCGAGGTGTCCGGTGGCTCCGGTGACGACGATGCTCATAGCTCTTGTACTCCTTGTGGGGTGCTCGATGCACTAACCATAAGAGCTGCGCTAACCAAAGGAAAGTACCCACTTTGAAGTAAGGTACTGGCATGTCGGTAACCATGCATGCCTCAGAGGACCTCACGGCACGGCTGCGCGAGCATCGGGAGGCCGACGGCGCGATGTGCCCTCACCGCCTGATCCTGGAGCACGTCACCAGCCGCTGGGGCGTCCTCGTCCTCATCGAACTCCTGGACGGCACCCGCCGGTTCAGCGAACTGCGCCGCGCGATAGGCCGCGTGAGCGAGAAGATGCTGACCCAGACCCTCCAGACCCTGGAGC